>JAIMJQ010000099.1 GCA_020693165.1 Xanthomonas sp.
CTCAATTGAGGCGCGCGCGGATTGACTCAATTGAGGCGCGCGCGGATTGAAACAGCGTCGTCGTCTGCGTCGAGTTCGCGTTCATCGCGTCGCGCGCCTCAATTGAGGCGCGTGCGGATTGAAACGGTCCTGCGCGCACCGGTAGCGATGCTGTGCCCGTCGCGCGCGGATTGAAACAGCGGATCGGGCACGGCAACGGTAGGTTCTGCAGCGTCGCGCGCCTCAATTGAGGCGCGTGAGGCGCGCGCTCCGGTGGAGCGTTGGGAGGTGCTGCCAAGAGTGAGCGGTGCCTAATCCTGACATTTGCCGCTCACCGCTTCTCGCTCAATTCGCCCTGTGGATCGCCCGCTTGTCGACGCCCAACGCGGCTTCGTGGACGGCTTCGGACAGGGTCGGGTGAGCGTGGCAGATGCGCGCCAGGTCTTCGCTGGAGGCCTGGAATTCCATCGCCACGACGCACTCGGCGATCAATTCGGAGACCATCGGGCCGATCATGTGCACGCCGAGCACGCGGTCGCTATCGGCGTGGGCGATGACCTTGACCTGGCCGTAGGCTTCGTTCATCGCCATCGCGCGGCCTATGGCGGCAAACGGGAAGCTGCCGGTCTTGACCGGAATGCCGGCGGCCTTGCATTCGGCTTCGGTCTTGCCGACCCAGGCGATTTCCGGTTCGGTGTAGATCACCCAGGGAATGGTGTCGAGGTTGACGTGGCCAGCCTTGCCGGCGATCAGTTCGGCCACCGCGATGCCTTCTTCGGAGCCCTTGTGCGCCAGCATCGGGCCGCGCACGCAATCGCCGATCGCCCAGACGTCGTCGACACTGGTGCGGTTGTGCTCGTCGACGTCGATCTGGCCGCGCGCATTCAGGTTGACGCCGCAGTCGTCGGACAGCAGGCCGCGAGTGTGGGCACGGCGACCGACCGATACCAGCAATTTGTCGACCACCAGTTGCTGCGCGCTGCCACCGGCATCGGTGTAGCTGATCTGGACTTCATCGCCAACCACGTTGGCGGCGGTGACTTTGCAGCCGAGCTTGATATCGAGGCCCTGCTTCTTGAACTCGCGGGCGGCGACGCGGGCGATGTCGGCGTCGACCGCACCGAGGAAGTCGGGCAGGGCTTCGAGGATGGTGACCTCGGAGCCAAGCCGTTTCCATACGCTGCCCATTTCCAGGCCGATGACACCCGCGCCGATGACGCCGAAGCGCTTCGGTACGGCATCGATATTGAGCGCGCCTACATTGTCGACGATGGACTTGCCATCGAACGGGATGCCCGGAATCTGGATCGGCACCGAACCGGCCGCCAGGATGATGTGGTGCGCGGCAATCACCTCGACGCTGCCGTCATGGCCGGCAATCTCGACCTTCTTGCCGGCCAGCAATTTGCCGCGACCGGCGTAGGCGGCGACCTTGTTGGCCTTGAACAGCGTGGCGATGCCGCCGGTCAGCTGCTTCACGATCTTGTCCTTGCGCCCGATCATGGTCGGCACGTCCATCAGCGGCTCGCCGGCGCTGATGCCGTGATCCTTGAACGAATGCTTCAGCGCGTGGAACTGCTTGGTCGATTCAAGCAGGGCCTTGGACGGAATGCAGCCGACATTGAGACAGGTGCCGCCCAATGCGGGCTTGCCATCCTTGCCGATGAAATCGTCGATGCAGGCGGTCTTGAGGCCAAGCTGCGCAGCGCGGATGGCGGCGACATAGCCGGCCGGGCCGGCGCCGATGACGAGGACGTCGTAGGTGGGGGACATTCGTTGAGCCTTGGGAGAAGGAAGGAATCAAGAGGAAAGAGGAAAAGGGAAAAAGGGAAGGGCGCGCGGCCCGGAATGCGGAGGAGGACCAAAACCGGCGGATTCGGCGCGATTCAATTCGCACTTGCGTCAGCCTGCTGTCCCCTTTTCCTTTTTCCGTTTTCCCTTTTCCAGTTTTGATCGGCAGATCAGAGATGCAACATCAACCGCACCGGATCTTCGAGGAAATTCTTCACCGCGACCAGGAACAGCACGGCGTCCTTGCCGTCGATGATGCGGTGGTCGTAGCTGATTGCCACGTACATCATCGGGCGGGCGACGACCTGGCCGTCTTCGACGACGGCGCGTTCCTTGATGGCGTGCATGCCGAGGATCGCGCTCTGCGGCGGGTTGACGATCGGCGTCGAGAACAGTGAGCCGAAGGTGCCGCCGTTGGTGATGGTGAAGGTGCCACCCTGCAGGTCTTCCAGTTGCAGGCCGCCCTCGCGTGCCTGTCTGGCAAAGCCGCTGATGCCCTTCTCGACGTCGGCCAGGCTCATGGTGTCGGTGTTGCGCAGGATCGGCACCACCAGGCCCTTGTCGGTGGCGACGGCGACGCCGATGTCCTGATAGGCGTGATAGATGACGTCGTTGCCGTCGACGCTGGCATTGACGATCGGGTGCAGCTTCAGCGCTTCGGTGCAGGCCTTGACGAAGAAGCTCATGAATCCGAGCTTGATGCCATGCACCTTCTCGAAGGTTTCCGCGTATTTCTTGCGGATGTCCATGACCGGCTTCATGTTGATCTCGTTGAACGAGGTCAGCATGGCGATCGAGTTCTTGCTCTGCATCATGCGTTCGGCGATGCGCGCGCGCAGTCGCGTCATCGGCACGCGCTGCTCGGTGCGGGCACTGCCCGGCACGCTGATCGCCTTGCTTGCGGGTGCCGTAGTGGCGACCGCCTTGCCGGCAGCCGGCGCGGCGGACGGCGCGCTCTGCGCTTTCAGCATGTCTTCCTTGGTCACCCGATCGCCGCGGCCGGTGCCGGCAACCGTCGATGGATCAATGCCGGTTTCGGCGGCAATGCGGCGTACCGACGGTGCCTGGTCCGCGGAGCCGGGGCTCGGGACTCGGGACTCGGGACTCGGCGCAACGGCAGCCGGAGCCACCGCTACGGCGCCCTCCTTGATCGTCGCAATCAGTTCCTGGCTGGTGACGCTGTCGCCGGTCTGCTTGACGATCGAGACCAGCACTCCATCGACCGGCGAGGGCACTTCGAGCACGACCTTGTCGGTCTCCAGGTCAACCAGGTTCTCCTCGCGCTTGACCGCGTCGCCGGCCTTCTTGTGCCAGGTGGCGATGATCGCGTCGGCGACCGACTCGGGGAGGATGGGGACTTTGACTTCGACGGTCATGGGTATTCCTTGGTCTCGATGCAAGAGTTCAGCTGATTCGGCTTTTCATCTCCGCCCCGATGTTCGGGGAGGAATGGGAAAGGGTGGTGCGCGGCCTCGCGCGACAGCGGCGCCGTCGTCGCTCATTCTGGATTGGGCAAACTGCCGAGATCGGCAACCGACAATGCTTCGTTGACCAACGCCGCCTGCTCGCGCGCGTGGGTATTCGGGTTGCCGGTAGCCGGCGCCGGCGAGCGCTGTCGACCCGCGTAATGCAGTTGATGTCGTTCGGAGATCGATGCCTGCAGATGATGCCGGATCTGGAACCAGGCGCCCTGGTTCATCGGCTCTTCCTGGCACCAGACCACCGTGCGTGCGTTCGGGAACCGTACCAGCTCGGCGTACAGTTCGACTCGCGGGAACGGATACAGCTGTTCGATGCGCACCACGGCGACATCGCTGATCTGGCGCTTGTCGCGCTCCTCGACGAGGTCGTAGTAGACCTTGCCGCTGCACAGCACGACGCGATTGACTGCCTGCGCATCCTTCGCCAGCGTATCCGGAATCACGCGCTGGTATTCGCCATGCGCGAGGTCGGCCAGCGTCGAGGTCGACAACCGGTGACGCAGCATGCTTTTCGGAGTCATCACGATCAGCGGCTTGCGCGTGCCGCGCAGCATCTGCCGGCGCAGCAGGTGGAACATCTGCGCCGGCGTGGTCGGAACGCAGACTTGCATGTTGTCGAGCGCGCATAGTTGCAGGAAACGTTCCAGGCGCGCCGATGAATGCTCCGGACCCTGGCCTTCGTAACCGTGTGGCAGGAACAGCACGAGGCCGCACAGACGCGCCCACTTGGCTTCGCCGGAACTGATGAACTGGTCGATCACCACCTGGGCGCCGTTGCAGAAGTCGCCGAACTGGCCTTCCCAGATGGTCAGGGTGCGCGGGTCGGCGGTAGCGTAGCCATACTCGAATCCCATCACCGCCTCTTCGGACAGCAGTGAGTCGATGATGGTGACGCGTTCGGGCGAGTCGACCAGATTGCGCAGCGGCAGGTGGGTCCTGCCGTTGGCCTGGTCGTGCAGCACGGCATGCCGGTGAAAGAAGGTGCCGCGGCCGCAGTCCTGGCCAGACAGGCGCAGGTTGTAGCCATCCTCCAGCAGCGTCGCGTAAGCCATGGTCTCGGCAAAGCCCCAGTCCATGCGCAACTCGCCGGAGGTCATTTTCAGCCGGTCCTCGTAGACCTTGGCAACGCGCGAATGCAGCTTGAGTTCGGCGGGGAGCGTGTTGATTTGCTTCGCCACTGCCTGGATACGCGCCTCGGGCACGCCGCTGGCGACGCGATCGGCCAGCTTGCCGTGCAGATAGGGCGACCAGTCGACGGCGACGCCCGCTTCGCGCAGGTCGACGGTCGTCAGCTCCGCCACCACCGGATCGCCGAGCTCCAGCGCGGCGCGATAACGGTCGCTCATCGCCTTGGCTGCGCCAGCGGCGATCACGCCCTCGGCTTCCAGCTTGCGCGCATACAGTTCGCGCGTGCTCGGCCGGGCGCGAATGTTCTGGTACATCAGTGGCTGCGTCGCCGCTGGTTCGTCGGCCTCGTTGTGGCCGTGGCGGCGATAGCACACGAGGTCGATGACGACATCGCGCTTGAAGGCCTGGCGGTAGTCGAGCGCGATCTGCGCGCAAAACAGCACCGCTTCGGGATCGTCGCCGTTCACATGCAGGACCGGCGCGGAGACGATCTTGGCGACGTCGGTGCAGTAGTGGGTCGAACGGGCGTCGTCGGGGTTGCTGGTGGTGAAGCCGACCTGGTTGTTGACGACGATGTGGATGGTGCCGTCGACGCTGAAGTGGCGTGCCTGCGACATCTGCAACAGCTCCATCACCACACCCTGGCCGGAGAAGGCGGCGTCGCCATGGATCAGGATCGGCACCACCTGGGTGCGGTCGCCGTTCTGGCGGCGCGTCTGCCGCGCGCGCACGGAACCGACGACGACCGGATCGATGATCTCCAGGTGCGACGGGTTGAAGCCCAGCGCCAGGTGCACGGTGCCGCCCGGTGTGGTGACGTCGGACGAGAAGCCGAGGTGGTACTTGACGTCGCCGGAGTGCGCCGGATCGGGGTGTTCATCGTGTTTGCCTTCGAAGGCGTCGAACAGTGTGCGCGGCGGCTTGCCGAGCGTGTTGACCAGAACATTCAGGCGACCGCGATGGGCCATGCCGATGACCACGTCCTTCGCTCCGCCGCTGCCGGCGCGCTGGATCATCTCGTCGATCAGCGGAATCAGGCTGTCGCCGCCCTCCAGCGAGAAGCGCTTCTGGCCGACGTACTTGGTGTGCAGATAGCGTTCCAGGCCCTCGGCGGCGGTCAGGCGATCGAGTACACGCGTCTTCTGCGCGGGGCTGAAATCGTACTGTCCCGCGGTGCCCTCGAAGCGCTCCTGCATCCAGCGCCGTTGCGGGTAATCGCTGATATGCATGTACTCGACGCCGATCGAGCCGCAGTACGCGCCTTCCAGCTGGGCGACGGCCTCGCGCAGCTTCTTGCGGCGCGTGCCGATCAGCGAGCCGGCGTCGAATTCGGTGTCGAGATCGGCCGGGCCGATGTCGTGGAACTCGAGCGACAGGTCGGGCACGACGTTGGGCGGCGTGAGTCCGAGCGGATCGAGGCGGGCGGCCAGATGCCCGCGCATGCGGTAGGAGTTGATCAGCCGCAGCATCGCCCCCTGTTTGTGCTGATCGACCGTATGCGCGGCGTTGGCAACGATGGCAGTCGCCCAGCGGCCCTGGACACGCGAGATCTCGGCGATCCGGTCCATGATCGGGCCGTGCGCCACATCCGGCGTACCTTCGGTCTGCAGCGTGTCGAAATAACGCTGCCAATGGTCAGCAACGGCCTTGGGATCGGCCAGCCAGGCTTCGTACAACTCTTCCACGAAAGCGGCATTGGCACCGGACAGCTGGGAAGACTGGTACAACTCGTTCAGATCAGCGCACACGGCTATAGAGGCAGTCAGGGATGGGGATTGGTGCGGCGCAACATGCGCCGACCGGCGAGAGTATAGCCAGCGAGCGTGAACGGACGGCGGGGAAGGCGGGCGCAAATGGGGCAATCTTGGACTAAAGCAGCACAATCCGAAGCCGCTCGGATTTCACACCAGCTTCTCGACTTCGCGCAGGCCGATGTCGCTTGGGCGCACGAACGCGCTGGCGATTCGATCGCACTGGTGGGTATCCACGCCCGCAGCCGCGAAGCGTTCGCGCCACTCGCGGACTACGCGCGCGATGCGGTCGATGATTTGCGCTGCGTGGGGCCGCGTCAGCCCGAAGCGACCACAGCAGGGCTTGCGGCATCAGTCTGGCTGCGGCGCATTGGTCGTATGCGATGAATTGCTGGGTTTTTTCGTCATACAAGAAATTTTGCGTCGCGGTGCTGGAAGCGATGAGCGGCATCCCTGGTGCAGTCAACTTTTATTGTCGACCCCGGGATTGTCCGGCCAGCGCACGCAAAATTCCGGGGTCAGTCCCTTCCATAGCCGAGGTTCGCCGGCAAGCTGCGAGCGCAGGACACCAATCATGTGGGTGGGTTTCCAGCGACCGTCGAAGATGCCGTCGTCGTCACACGCATGGATGCGATCGATAAAGGCGCAGTCTGCTGGATCGTGAACGTTCTGATGGTGCCCGTAGGCGCGATCGATGAAGACATCGATAACGTTGCCCCAAGGAATGAATACCTCGAATTTGAAGCGCTCCGTCAGCAGCGGCAGGATGTCCTGTGCGCGCACGCCCTCGAAGGCCTCGGTGGAGCTGTCTCAGTCCGCAAACTCGGTTTCCATTCGCTTCAGTTGCACGTTGAAGCGCTTGCGCTGAGGGAGTTCGTTCCAGAATTCGCGGACCTGCGCCAGCGCCTCCGGCCAACGCAGGTGGCCGTTGCGGCCGATGGTGTCGCTGATCAGGAAGACGCCGTGATCACCGATCGCAGCCGAGACGGCAGCGAAGAGGGCTTCGAGCTCGACGACATGGTGCAGTGACTGATTGGCGAGCACGATATCGTAGCTGCCATCGGGCACCCAGCGATTGAAGTCGCCCGGTACCGGCACCACGACGTCCTGCAAACCCTGTGCTTGCGCCATTTCGTGGCAGCGCGCAAGCATCACTGCGTTGATGTCCAGACATTCGATGCGCACACCTTCCACACCTCGTTCGCGCAGCAGGCGCGCGACCTCGATCTCGATGTCACCGTTCCCCGCGCCAACGCTGATGGCCCTGACGGGACGCCCCAGTGCCTGCCGTTGACGAGCAATCTCCTTGGCGAAGAAATCCTGAGGGTTCGAATAGCCGAAGTGTTCCAGTCGTGGCGCCAGGTACTTGCAGGACCAGTAGTGGAAGATATCGGGAAGCTGATGCACGTCCACGATGTCGTTGAACGCGGCCAATTCGGCGGCTATGCGCTCTTGGTAGGTGAGTACACCCACAGCCGAGCGTTCCGCGGGCCGGGCATCTGGCGCAGGCGGGTCGGACGGAACAGATGTCGGGGCCAGTCCAGCGCGACAGGTGGCCGCAGCAGCGGTTGTTACCGGACGATAGAAATGGCACCGCAGGGGAACCGAAACAAACCAAAATTTGCCGGGATTTATTACGGCCAATTTCGACCGAAGCGGGCCAATTTCGACCGCAGAAACAGACAGTTAGCCAAGCGGGCCATGCGCGAACGTCCGGACGTGTAGAAGGATAGACGTCTAGACAGCCACGGACGATAGAAATGGCACCCCGCACCGAAAAAGGCGCGTTTGGGTCACATGGTTTGCAATATCGGCGAAATTGAAGGCGCGCGCCGACTGGCGTTTAAACCCGCTTCAATCAACGAGTTACGGAACACTTGCGGCGCATGCTGTGAAGCGTGCGGGGCTGCGGCCGCAGGGAGGTTTGCGGAACCCCTTGCGGAACTTTGTGCGGAACCTGCGTGTGTTCATGACGATAGCGTAAGTACGTCAAGAGAATGGCGATAACGGCATGGCGGTAGATTAACAACCGGATTGACGCGATGCAGGCAATGCGCGGAACCTGTAGGCGCTTGGGATAGGTCGACGGACCGACAAGCGCGGCCACCTTCACCGCGCTTCCCAGGCTCTTGATGGAGGGCGCAGAAGGGGCGCGTTGTGATTCGTGTCGAAGAGCTTGAAAGTAGATTGCGCGCTGATGGCGTGGAGCCCACCAAGGTTAGGGGCTGGCTGGAAGTGCGCGCGCGCCCATTTGTTGCCTACGGCGGACTAAACGCGGCGGATGCAGAGCTGCGTTGCTTGGCGCGTGAAATTCAAAGTTCCTTCCCGCTGTCGGGATGGGAGAAGGCCGGCGCAGCTACGCGCCAAAAGTATGCTAGAAACGTAAGAAGGCACGCCAAAGCACTGGCGGCGCTTTTGCGTAGTGCGGACGCTCCATATATCCCTGACGCGCTTGGCTTCTTTGATGAATCAAGCGCGAACGAAATCACCGAGCGAATGAATCCAGATTTTTCATTTTGGGTCCGTCAAGGGACACGCTTTGATTTTGCAGGACCTTGGCTTTGCCGGTCCAGCGACTGCACGCCGTATTACTTCAGTCTATCAGAGCAACTTGGCGCGGCTTTCACTTCTAACCCGCAGAAAATGGCCCCGTTGCTTGATTCGCTCACTTCCTATGTTGAAAAAAAGGAGGCCGAAGCAAGGGATTCATGCCGAGCGAATCAACGCAAGATCGGCGACCCGGAGCGCCGCGTTCTGGCGCGTCACCTGGCTAACTATTTCGCCCGCGCCTTCAATCGCCGCGCGTACGACATCATCGCGTGCTGCATCAACATCACGTACCCCGATGCCGATCCGCCAGCGACCGATGAAATGGTCAGGTCTTGGTTGGATGCCCGGTGAAGCTGGCGCAGAACATCACCATTGTGGTCTTCATGGTCGCCTGCCTTGTGGCTGTGCTCGGGTGGCCTGCCGCCTTGGCTTGGTACGTGGTCATTGTGCTTGGCGGCTGGGTCTTGTTTGGCGTCGTCGTCGGTTTGCTGGTCCTCGTTGGGGCTGTCGTTTCTTGACCTACCGCGCTTAGTTCGCGGTTTTTGCTCCAACTAAGCGCACGCGCCTAATCGGCCGAAATCTGAACTGTTAGGCGCTGGCTTCCGCGCAGCCTGGCACGCAATCCTTCCGGCATCTTGTGGAATGCCGGGGAAGAACGTGAAGACGAGAGATAGCCGCCAACATCGCGTTATTCGTTGGCCGGAACTATGCCGGCGCGCTGGTGCATCGCCATCGACAGCCTACCGCCTTCGGAAAAGAGACCCCAAGTTTCCGAAGGCGCTGAAGCTCGGCGCGCGCGCAGTTGGCTTCCTAGAGGCCGACGTAAACGCCTACATTGCCGGGCTTGCCGAGGACGCGCGGCAATGACCGCACCCGGACCCGAGTGGCCCGCTACGCTGGTCGAGTTCATAGACGTAGTGGATGCCGAGCTTCGCCGGCAATCGCTGCGCGAGTGCGCGCCTGATGAGCTGGCGCGCCGGGTTGTGTTCGCCCTGGCGATGCACTGCGGCGGGCGTCCGGTCTACCTGCCCCGCGGCTGCCGGATGAAGACGGCGATGTTGCACGATGCCATTTATCGCGAAGCCAACGGCCGCAACACGACCGAGCTTGCAAGCCGACACAACATCACCGTCCGCGCGGTTCAACGAATCGTTGCCGAGCAAGGAAGATTGCGCCGCGCGCATCCAACCGGGGGGCGGCAATGAGCAGCCCGCTTAACCCTGGCGAAATCTTGACCATTTCCGAAACTGCCGCGCTCCTTCGGCGCGACCGCCGAACGCTGCGGCTTTGGCGCGACGCCGGAACCGGGCCGCCGTATGTCTGCATCGGGCGCCGCACGGCTTACCTGCGTGCAGACGTTGAGGCGTGGATTTTGTCGGGGCGTGTTGAGCCCAGCCAAAGAAGGGCGCCGCCGAAGTGAAAGCAGATCCGATCTTGAGCAACAAGGAGTAACCGAAGTGAGCAACACGAAACCGAACATGAAGGACATCGCGCGCCAGTTGAGCGAGCACGCGGCCACGCTGGCGGGGCATCACGAAAAGTGCCGGAGGCGCATCGCGGACCTGGAAGCCGAAGCGGCCGAGATCAAGCGCCGCCCGTTGTCTCGTGCGGACTACCTGGCCACCGTGAAAGCATCGTTGCAAAAGCAGGCGAGCGAGTCCGTGCACGATATGGCGCGTCGCTTCAAGTCACATTTGCAGACGGGCCAATGCACGGTTGAAGACAGCTTGCACCATTCCAAACGCCCCGCGCGCTCTGCTGACGGATACATGACGCTTTCATTTGGCCGGCCGCTTGATGGGCTCCCGAATGACCCCGTTTTTCACGGTCAGATCATGGGAATCATTGCGGCAGGCGTCGCGAGCGTCGCCGAGTTGGCCGTAGCCACCATTGGTACG
>JAIMJQ010000100.1 GCA_020693165.1 Xanthomonas sp.
AGGACCCAAGAGCGTCCAGACAAGTCTGGACCCACAGGACCCAAGAGCGTCCAGACAAGTCTGGACCCACAGGACCCAAGAGCGTGCAGACAGGTCTGGACCCACAGGACCCAAGAGCGTGCAGACAAGTCCGACCGCACAACAGGCGCGCGCTGTGCGAGCGTTTCCCGTGCCCCGTGCCCCGTGCCCCGTGCCCTTGTGTCCGGCCAGTCCTCACAATGCGAAAACGGCGCCCTCGCAGCCGCCAGTCACGGTGAACGTCGGCCGCGCTTCGGCGATCGACTCGCCGATGATGCGGTCGAGGTCGCGGTCGCTGTGGTTCGGGTCATGGTGGAATGACACCAGGTGATCGACCTCGCACAGCTTGGCGTACTCGATCGTCTGCACCAGTGAGCTATGCCCCCAGCCGGCATGGCGCGGATACTCGGCGGTGCTGTACTGGCTGTCGTGGATCAGCAGGTCGGCACCGGTGGCAAGGCAGGCGCCCGAGGTCCAGTCGCGCGGCAGGCTGGGGAAGGCCGGGTTGCCGAGTGCTGGCTCGTGGTCGGGCATGTAGGTCAGGACCTTGCCGTTGGCCGAGCGGATTCGATACCCCACGGTCGGCCCCGGATGGCAAACCATGCTGGATTCGACTTCGAACTCTCCGATTTCGACGTGGCCGCTTGGCACCGGGTGGAAGCTCAGGTTGCACGGCAGTTCGCTCAGATGCACCGGAAACAAGGGCGGCGACAGATAGCGCATCAGTCGCGCCTGCAGGCTGAGCGTGGCACTCGCCGGCCCCCAGATGTGCACCTCGAAGTCGGGTCGATAGAGCGGGGCGAAAAAGCCGAGGCCCTGCACGTGATCCATGTGCAAATGGGTCAGCAGGATGTCGACGCGCGTGGCCCTGGCTGCGAGCGTGCTGCCGAGGCGGCGAACACCGGTGCCGGCATCGAGTACCAGCAGGGTGCCGTCACGGCCGGTCACACTGACGCAGGAAGTATTGCCGCCGTAGCGCGCGGTGTCGGGACCCGGTGTCGCCAGCGAGCCGCGCGTTCCCCACAACTGCACGTCCATCAGCCGTGGACCTCCCAGAACACGCTCTGTACGCCGAGGAACTCGCCGCCTTGGGCGATGAACGGAACCGAGGTCCATTCGACATGGCGCCATGTGCCGCCGGGTGTGCCGACCCAGATCGTGCGCGATACCGGCTTGTGCTGGGTCAGGGCGATGACCAGCGGCCATTCCTCGCACGGGATCAGGCGCCGATCCACATCGGTGACGGCGAATTGCTGTTGCCACTGGCTTGCCGGAATCTCGCCGCTTTCTTCGAAGCGGATGCCGAGCAGCGACTCCGCCGGCTCGTTCCAGTAGATCAACACACCGCTGGCGTCGACGATCACGATCGGCATCGCCAGGCCGCTGGCCAGTTGCCGGGCGAGGATCAACTGCATGGGCTTCTGGGCGGAAATGGCCGGGCTCCGGGCTGTTCGCTGCGAGCCGTAGCTTAGGGCCGTTTCGTTATTTTGTCCCGTGGTGCAGCGCCCTGGAAATCGACACTGGCGTCAGAGCCGCTGATCACCGCTGAGGCCGCCCTGAGGATCGACCAGCCAGACTTCGACGCGCTCGTTGCGGACCCGGCCCTCGGGGCGGTCGATCGGTGCCACGATCGCGCCGTCGACAAACCCTCGTCCGACGTTGATGGGCACGCCGCGGGAAGACAGCAGTTGCGAGATGTGGTCGATGCGATCGTTCAAGGTCAGCAGCGTCATCATCGGCGTACGCGTCGCGCCGGGGGAAAACGCGGCCAGGCGCACTTGCCGGGTCTTGTTCTCCGGCAACTTCATGAACTGGCTGAGGCGCTCGATGTCGCGCAATGCGCGGCTGTCCAGCGTCGAACTCGCCGGGCGGAAGCGGAAGTTCAACGACAGGCGTTCGGCATCGCCGATCACGTCGTAGTACTGGGCCGGATTTCCCGGCGCCGGTTCGACCCGCGCGACGAAGATGTTCTGGGCGACGAACCCCGTTTCCGCGACCACCGTCTGACCGGCGCTGCCCTGCACGAACTCGATGAATGCCTTGACCGGCTCGGCGGCGTCGCGAGCGGTGTAGAAGTAGAGGCGCCGCGCCAGCAGATAGTCCTCGGTGGATACGCTGAGCGCGGTGGGTTCAAGCGCCAGGGTTCCGTCGGCGCGCACCGACAGCGGCCTGGAGCCAGCGATGTACGAGAAGCCGACGAAACCGAGCGCGCTCGGGTCTCCCGCGACCGATTTTTCGAGATCGCCGGAGGATTCGAAGCGACGGGTGGTGGCCGACAGCGCGGCGCCATCGCTGAGCACCATCGACTTGAAGCTGTCGTAGGTGCCGGACTTGTCGTCGCGACCGTAGAGCGTGATCGGGCCGGCCTTGCCGCCCAGCTGCGACCAGTCGACGATGCGTCCGGCGAAGGCATCGCGAACCTGCTCGACGCTCAATTCGGTGACCGGGTTGTCGGGATGGACGATGATCGCGAGACCATCCAGCGCCACCACATGTTCCTGATCGGATGAGTGCAGGTCGCCGATCGCCCTGCCGGCAGCGACCTCGTCGGCGGTCGCGGCGCGCGACGCCATCCAGATGTCAGCGGCACCCGACATCAGATCGGCGCGACCGGTGTTGGTGCCGTGCGCCTTGACCACACCGACGAACTCACTGCCATCGGCGCGGCGGCCGCTGATGCGGAACTCGAGATCGGCGGTCTCGGTGCGATCGACGCCGACAAAGCCCTGCTGCCGCGCATAGGCTTCGAGCAGGCTGGGGCCCAGCTTCGAGCCGAGCGTGTTCGATCCATGCAGTCGGAGGGTCAGCGTTTCGGCGTGCGCGCCGAAGGCCATGGATCCCGCCATGAAGTACCCGGCGAGCGATGACAATGCTCTGATCTTGCGCGTCATTGCGGCAGCCCCATGCTGAAGATGGGACCAGCCTAGTCAGCGACGATGACTGCCGCGTTGCCGCGACATTGCGGCTTCGTGCCGAGGCTGAATGGCGACGGCATCCGTTGACGTCGCGTCCTGGTAAAGCGTCGGACGCTCTGTTCAGGATGGGTGGGTGCAAGGTCACCGCGCAGTTTTTGATGAAACTGGAGGCTCTCCATGGCGCGCCCTCCGCAGCGCCCGAAATCACGCGCGCAATGCTCAGGCTGCTGCCAGCAGGGGTGCCGATACCGAACTTGCCAACACCTCCGCCTGTCCGGTCCAGCGCACCAGGGCAAGCTGGCCGGAGGCGTCTTCGGTGATCGCCGTCATGCTTTCGACCCAGTCGCCGTCGTTGGCGTAGACGATGCCGCGACGCTCGCTCAGCGCCGCGCGATGGATGTGCCCGCAAATGATGCCATCGACCCCGCGCGCCTCGGCCGCCGCGATCGCAGCGTCGACGAAGCGCTCGATGTAGCGCTCGGCCAGCGTGCTTTGGCGCTTGATGAACTCTGCCAGCGACCAGTAGCGCAACCCGAGCCGCTGGCGCATGCGTTGGGTGACGCGGTTGCCGGCAAGGATGTAATCGTACAAGTGGTCGCCCAGCCATTCCTGCCAGCCGCCGGCCTGCACGTCGACGTCGAAATCGTCCCCATGCGTCACCAGGTAGCGGCGACCGTCGGTGCCGCGATGGATGGCGGTGCGACGCACCGTCATCTGCGGCAACACCAGGCCGCAGAGTTTGCGCAGCGGTCGATCATGGTTGCCCGGTATGTAGACCAGCTCGGTGCCCCGACGGACCAGTTCATGCAGGCTCTCGAACACCGCCGCCTGGTGGCGGTCGAAGCGAGCCCGGCGAGCACTGATCCACCAGAGGTCGATGATGTCGCCGACCAGATAGACGCGCTGGACGCGCAGGCAGCGCAGGAAGTCGACCAGCGCCTCGGCGTGGCAGTTCGGCGAACCGAGGTGCAGGTCGGATAGAAAGACCGAGCGCGCCGCCAGCGAGCGGCGCGCGCCGCTCACGCGATCACCGCATGGCCGGCGCCGCTGCTCGAAGGTCCAACGTCAACGCCGCGACCGTTGATGCGCTGCTCGATGCTGTCCATGCCGGGCCCCGATCTCGCTGGCAGTGGCGATGGCGCGCACTCTGGGCGAACTTCGCAACAGATCGATGACGGCTGGACGACGGGCGCATGACCGCGAAGTCAGCGAATTCGCTATGAGAAACAAACGTAACGTCGCTGCCATCGGATTCCCATCGCGCTGTCACCACGTCTCTCTAGCGTCGACATCCCAGCTGCGCCATGTCGGCGCGGCCGACGGCCCGGCAGAGGACACCGCATGTCAACCTTCCACGACGATGGCATTTCCAACCCCACCGACAATCCAAGCTTCGACGATGTGCTGGAACTGAGTCGCAAACGCCGCGAATTCCTGAAAGGATCGCTGGCAGCGGCGACGGCAACGCTGGTCGGCGTGCCGATGTTGTCGGCGCCGTCGCCTGCGCAGTCGCTGACCGCCGTCTACACCGCGACGCCGCGAGTCGCCTTCCAGCCGGTTCCGGTGGACGATGGCGATCTGTTGGTGGTGCCGCGCGGGTATCGCGCCGACGTGCTGATCGCCTGGGGCGACCCGATCTCCGACGTGTCGCGCTTTTTCCGCTACGACGCCAGCAACAGCGCCGAGGACCAGGAGCAGCAGTGGGGCATGCACAACGACGGCATGCACTTCTTTCCGTTCAATGAACCCACGCGTTTCAACGTCGGCGCGCGCGCGACGCCGTCGTCGCGGCGCGGCCTGCTGGTCAGCAATCACGAATACACGGACGACGGACTGCTGCATACCGACGGCCAGCGCACCTGGACTGCCGCCAAAGTCCGCAAGTCGCAGGCTGCGCACGGCGTTTCGGTGATCGAAGTGCTGTTCGACGGCTCCAACTGGCGCGTACAGCGTCCATCGAACTACGCCCGACGCATCACCGCCTACACGCCGATGGCGGTTTCCGGGCCGGCGGCCGGACATCCGTTGATGCGCACTGCCGCGGATCCAGCTGGGCGCAATATCCTCGGCACGTTCAACAACTGCGCGCACGGCTACACGCCGTGGGGCACTTACCTGACCTGCGAAGAGAACTTCAACGGCTACTTCGTCAACGCCGGCACGCGCAGTGCCGAACAGCGCCGTTACGGCATCAGCGCCACGGGTGCGGGCTACCGTTGGCACGAACACGATGAGCGCTTCGATGCCGCGCGTCATCCGAACGAGGCCAACCGTTTCGGTTGGGTGGTCGAAATCGATCCCTTCGATCCGACATCGACGCCGATCAAGCGCACCGCGCTCGGCCGCATCAAGCACGAAGGCGCCTGGGTCACGGTAGCGTCGGACCGTCGCGTGGTCGTCTACATGGGCGACGACGAGCGCTTCGAGTATATCTACAAGTACGTCTCCAACCGTCGCTTCGTCCCCGGCGATCGCGCCAACAATGCAACGCTGCTCGACGACGGCATTCTCTACGTCGCCCGCTTCAACGCCGACTCCACTGGCGACTGGCTGGCCCTGGTCTGGGGCAGCAACGGCCTGACGCCGGAAAACGGCTTCGCCGACCAAGGCGAGGTGCTGATCAAGACGCGCCAGGCGGCAGACGTCGTGGGCGCCACCAGGATGGACCGCCCGGAGTGGATTGCGGTCAATCCGCGCACCCAGGATGTGTACTGCACGTTGACCAACAACGACCGGCGCGGCAGCACCGGCCAACCCGGCAACGACGCTGCCAATCCGCGCAGCCAGAACATCTTCGGGCACATCATTCGTTGGGCCGAGGATGGCCAGAACGCCAGCGCCCGGAGCTTCCAGTGGCAGCAATTCGTCCAGTGCGGCGACCCCACGCTGGCCAACCCCACGCGCCAGGGCAATATCCAGGGCGACAAGTTCGGCAGCCCTGACGGCCTCTGGTTCGACGATCGCGGCATCCTCTGGGTGCAGACCGACATCTCGACGTCGATCGTGTCGCGTCCGTCCGCCGAGCGCGGCGACTACCGCAACATCGGCAACAACCAGATGCTCGCCTATGACGCCGTCGATGGGGTCTTCAAGCGCTTCCTCAGCGGGCCGCGCGGCTGCGAAATCACCGGCGTGATCACCACGCCGGACATGCGCACGATGTTCGTCAACGTGCAGCACCCCGGCGAGCCGGCGAGCGAGCGCAGCGACCCGTCGAACCCGACGGCGATCTCGTCGTGGCCGTTCGGACAGCGCCCGCGCTCGTCGACCGTGGTGATCCGCAAGGAGGACGGCGGGATTATCGGGACCTGAGGAGCGGAGACTGCGGACGCTTGTGGGTTCGAACCTTGTTCGAACGCTGTTGCGCCGAGGATCGGAGAAGCGTCCGGGCAAGGTCCGGACCCACGGGCTTCGGGCGCTTGTGGGTTCGAGCCTTGTTCGACCGCTGTCAACCGTCGCGATTGTCGAGATCGGACTTCGAGCGCTTGCGCCTGGCCTTCTTGCCGACCGGCTCGAGCTGGTCCAGCGCGATCACCAGCGACTCGTCCGGCAGCGCCGTCAGCAACGCCAGAGCGACCCGCAACAGCTCGTTTTTCTTCGCTGGCCTGCCGAGATCGCGGGCGCGCGCCTTGGTTGTGGCAATCCGATCGAAATCGACTGCCGGCAGGGTGAAGCGACCACGCTCGAGCTTCCGCTCGGCGCGGACGATGGGCGCCGCAACCGGCCTGGATTTCGGGCTGGCGGCGCGCGCTGTCGCCGCTTTCTTGCTGGCGTTGGGTGCGCTGCTGCGCGCAGGCGTTCGTTTGTGCACCGGCTTGACTGCCGGCGCGGAGGGTTTTGCTTTGGCCACTGGAATGCCTCGCCGAATCTGGGCAACGTTTTTTAGCACATCGCCGCGGCAGCAAGTCACCTCGCCGGCCACCGTAACCGCACTGCAACGCCAGCGTTATCGGTCGGTAGCCTGACGCGCGCAGCCTGCGACTGTCGCGATGCGGGAGGCTGCGCAATGCATGTGCTGATGGTCACCGAGACCTATCCGCCGGAGGTCAACGGGGTCGCGCTGACCGTCCAGTGTTTGTTGCAGAACCTGTTGCTGCTCGGCCACCGGGTCACCCTGGTGCGACCGGGGGTTCCTGCCGCCGAGGACTCTGCGCCCGCCGAGCACGGTGAACTGCTGGTTCGTGGCCTGCCGATTCCACGTTATCCCGGGCTCAAGTTCGGGCTTCCGGCCACACGCCGGCTGCGTCGGCTGATCCAGGACGAAGGTGTCGACGCGGTCTACGTCGCGACCGAGGGGCCGCTCGGGTGGTCCGCCGTCAGCGCGGCGCGCGCCACCGGTGTCGCCGTCGCCTGCGGCTTCCACACCCGCTTCGACGATTACCTGCGCCACTACGGCGCTGCCTTCCTGCGGGGTACGGCGCGGGCGTGGATGCGGCATTTCCACAATCGCGCGAACGCCACCCTGGTGCCTACGGTGGAACTGCGCGACGGGTTGCGCAGCAACGGCTACGCGCGCGTCGAATTGTTGCGTCGCGCCGTCGACACCGAGCGCTTCCACCCGAACCATCGTGACCCGGAACTGCGTCGCGAACTCGGCGTGGCGGACTGCGCGCCGCTGGTGCTGCATGTCGGGCGGCTGGCGCCGGAGAAGAATCTCGACCTCGTCATCGCCGCTTTCGCGCGCATCCGTGCCGCCAGCCCGGGCGCTCGCATGCTGTGGGTCGGCGATGGTCCCGCGCGTGCCGAGCTGCAGCGTCTGCACCCCGAGCATCGCTTCGTCGGCGTGCTGCGCGGGCATGCGCTGGCGCGGCATTTCGCCAGCGCCGACCTGTTCCTGTTCCCGTCGCTGACCGAGACCTTCGGCAACGTCACGCTCGAGGCGATGGCCAGCGCGCTCACCGTCTGCGCTTTCGACTACGCCGCCGCCCACGAGCACATCGACCATGACGTCAGCGGCGTGCGCGTGCCGTTCGGCAAGGCCGCGGCCTTCGTTCGCGCCGCCGAAACCTGCGCGTTGGACTGGCTGAAAGGAAAGCGCCTCGGCGACGCCGCCCGCCGCGATGTGGAGCACCTCAGCCCGGCTCGCGTGTCCGACGACTTCGTGCAATTGCTCGGTGCGCTCAGCGCCGGCACCAAGACCCCTGGAACGACGCAGGAGATTCCCGATGCTGCTCGCCATGCGACGACTGTCTGATCAACTCCTGTCCTCCGATCTCAACCTGACGCGGCGGGTGCGCCGGCTGTCCGACCAACGCATGGCGCTGGCTTTTTTCGCCGCAGTCTCGCGCCTCGGCGACGGCCTCGTCTGGTATCTGCTGATGCTTGGTCTGCTGCTGTTCGGTGGCGCCACCGGCCAGCGCGCATGCCTGCAGATGGCATTGCTTGGATTAACCAGCTTGCTGGTCTACAAGGGACTGAAGCAAGTCAGCCGACGGCCGCGTCCACTGACGGTGGAGCACGCGCTGGCGACATCGGTGGCGCCGCTCGACGAGTTCAGTTTCCCTTCCGGCCACACCCTGCATGCGGTCGGCTTCACCCTGGTCGTCACCCAGCATTATCCGGACGCCGGCGCTGTTTTGTGGCCATTCTGCGCCAGCGTCGCGATGTCGCGCGTAGTGCTGGGCTTGCACTATCCGAGCGACGTGCTCGCCGCGATCGGTCTCGGCTGGGCGCTGTTCGAAGCCACTTCCCTGTTGCTGCCCTGACCCTCCAAGGACTCGCATGTCGACACTGAAACAACGCGCCTACGACAGCTGGTTTCGTCATGTGCATGGTTCGCGCCTGATCTACAACACCTGCTGGGAGGATCCGCGGGCGGATCGCGCGCTGCTCGGTGTCGAATCCGGCAGCCGCATCGCGATGATCACCAGCGCCGGCTGCAATGCGCTCGACTATCTGCTCGACGATCCCGCCGAGATTCATTGCATTGACCTCAATTCCCGTCAGAACGCGCTGCTCGATCTGAAGCTGGCGGCGCTGGCCGCGCTCGATCACGACGACTTGTTTGCATTGTTCGGCGAGGGGCGCCACGCCGGCTTCGAACAGATTTACCGCTATCGCCTGCGCTCGCGTCTGCGCGGCGCTTCGGCTGCGTTCTGGGACCGGCACCTGCACTGGTTCAATGGTCGCGGTCGCGGGTCCTTCTATTTCTGCGGTGCCTCCGGCGACATCGCCTGGCTGTTGCGCACTTTGCTGCGAAGCGCACGTCCGGCGCTGCACCGCGATCTGCTGCGCTTGTTCGAGGCGCCTGACCTGGCCACACAGCGGCAGCTGTACGCGCAGATCGAGCCGCGTCTGTTCGGGCCGGTCATGCGCGCGTTGGTGCGCCAGCCAGTCACGCTGGCGCTGGCGGGCGTGCCGCGCGCGCAGCGCGATCTGATCACGCAGCAGTATCCCGGTGGCGTCAGCGCGTACGTGCAGGACAAGTTGCGCTGGCTGATGACCGAAGTGCCGGTCGCCGAGAACTACTTCTGGCGCCTCTATCTGCATGGGGCTTACACGCGGCAGTGCTGCCCCAACTACCTGCGCCGCGAGAATCTCGAATACCTGCGCGAGCGCATCGACCGCGTACACGTGCACACCACCAGTTTCAGTGCCTTCCTCGAAGGCCACGTCGACGCGCTGACGCACTTCGTGCTGCTCGACCACCAGGACTGGCTGTGGGCGAACGACGTG
The DNA here is from genome assembly GCA_020693165.1 of Xanthomonas sp. Classification (GTDB taxonomy): domain Bacteria; phylum Pseudomonadota; class Gammaproteobacteria; order Xanthomonadales; family SZUA-5; genus JADKFD01. The sequence continues at coordinate 9,609 of JAIMJQ010000100.1, forward strand.
CCGGGGCTGGAACAGGAATGGCGCATGATCCTGCAACGCAGTGCGCCGGGCGCGCGCGTTTTGCTGCGCTCGGCGGCGATGCGGGTGGAGTTCCTGCCTGCCTTCGCGCAGCAGGTACTGCGCGCTCGCGACAGCGAGGATTGGCACCAGCGCGATCGCGTCGGCACTTATGGCTCGGTGATGCTCGCCGAGGTCGGCGCATGAGCGTGCGCATTGGTACCGACCTTTCCGGCTACTACCGTCTGCATGCACCGATCTACGACCTGACGCGGCCACTGTTTCTGTTCGGCCGCACGCGCCTGGTTTCCGAGCTTGCCAGTGCGAGTCTGGCGCAGGGCTGGCGCGCGCCGAGCATCCTCGAGATCGGCTGCGGTACCGGCCGCAACCTGGATCTGCTGAGCCGGGTGTTTCCGCGCTCGCGCCTGGTCGGTGTCGACCTCGCTGCGCCGATGCTGGAGCGCGCGCAACGTCGGCTCGGCGAGCGCGCGCAACTGGTGCACGGTGCGCTCGGCAGCGTCGCGCTCGACGGTCCGTTCGACATCGTGCTGGCCTCGTACATGCTGAGCATGACCGGGGCCGAACAGGGGCGATGCATCGCCGCCGCGCGCCAGCAGCTGAATCCCGGCGGGCTACTCGGCGTGGTCGATTTTCATTCGACGCCGAGCGCCGGCTTCGCGCGCTGGATGGCGGTGAACCACGTCCAGTTCGATGCGCAATTGCCCGATCGGCTGGCGGCCGGTGGCCAGGCCATCGTGGACCAAAGCGCGCGCGCCTACGGCGGCGCCTGGCGCTATTTCACCTGGATCGGTCACTGAAAGGCAGAAGCAGCGGAGCAAGCTCCGCTTGAAAGGGTGGTCGGGTGCGCGGGCTCTTGAGGCGCTTTCAGTTTCACTGGAACCTGCGCGGTGACTTTGATCCTCGTCATTGCGAGGCATGCGCGGCGAGAAGGC
>JAIMJQ010000101.1 GCA_020693165.1 Xanthomonas sp.
TGAGCGAGATTGGCTCCCAAACGGACATCTGGGAGTTGATGTCTTTTTTGTTATTTCGGGATTTGTTATAACGCAGTCACTTCTCAACCGGGCCGACAACTCGTTCCGCGATTTTATTACAGGATTTTATCGCCGCCGTGTGAAGCGGTTGTTGCCAGCACTGCTGCTCGTCGTATCTTGCACCGTCATCGCGCTGGCATTTGTAAGCCCAAAAGCGGACGCGGTTGCACGCGCGTCATTTACAACCGCACTAGCTGCAATCTTCGGACTATCGAACCTTTATTTATATCGCAATGAGACGGATTACTTCGGTGCGACCGCTGAGCTTAATCCATTTACGCACACATGGTCGTTGGGTGTCGAGGAACAGTTCTACGTTATTTTCCCAATTTTGTTCTGGGTTACAGGGTTAAGACTTAGTGCAAGGCCACATAAGGCCTTCATTTTCACCATGACGATTTTATTAATTATCTCGTTAGCATTGTTTGGAGTTCTTTCTAAGCACAATCCTCCAGCAGCATTCTACATGATGCCGGCGAGATTCTGGGAACTCGCTACTGGCTCTCTGCTTTGTGTTCTAATGACAAAGCATTCGATATCACAATTATTCACCGACAAAACGGCGAGCAAAATCGCCCTTTTGGCTATCGCGGCAATCGTGTTGGTTCTCTATAGCGCGGGTTTGCCTGCGTACAAAGCCACGGCCGTGACAGTAATTTGCACCGCAATTGCAATTGCCACGATTCGACCCCGTTCGTCAGCGTACAGGTTCTTCACTTCCCCGCCAGTTATGTACATTGGGCTAGTCTCATATTCACTTTACCTGTGGCATTGGCCGATCTTGGCATTGGCGCGATGGACGGTGGGCCTTGATCTGATATCGATCATCGTTATTTGCGCCTTAATTTTTGCCCTTGCCGCCGCGACCCATGAGTGGATTGAAAAGCCTCTTCGTAGCGCGGAGTGGACGTTTACTATTGCCACATACAGGGTAGGCTCCACTCCAGCCATTACCGTTATCGCATTGCTGCTAGCGGCAAGCTTCATTCACGGAATGACGGTGATAAGTGATAAGGGCTTGGCCTTCCTCGGAAATCCTGACTTGGTATTAGCAAAAGCGGGTCCAGCTTCACTTGACGACGCGACGTGGCTAGCTGGAACGTTATGGGCCGGTCCGCCGTGCGTTCTCACTGCAAATGCAGAGGTTGGGAAGAAGATAAGTTTGGACAAGTGCACAATTGGCTCGCCCTCGGCCACTGGACGCCGATTCTTGGTTGTCGGGAACTCGTTCAGTGCGGCGCAACTCGAGATGTTTGAGATAATTGCATTAAAATATGGCGAAGTTACCATTACATCATCATGGGGCGCATCGGTTGTTCCCGAACTCGTGAACACGGGTCCGTGGGATAAAGCAAATGATTACTACTGGTCTTTTGTCATCCCGGCGCTAATTGACAAGCTGAGGCCGGGAGATGTACTGATCATGGTAAACGACATGGCTCAGTTCTCTCCACTTTATCCGACCGCTGCGGACCAGGAAAAACTCGATACGCTGCGTGAGGGCGTCATACGGATTGCGGACAGGATGTCCGGTAGAGGAATTGCAGTGCTGATGCAGTCGGGAAATCCGTTTATGCGAGAGACTCAATGTACTCCACAGACTGCTGCTCCTCAATGGTGGCATCGGGGTGGGAAAACTAGGTGCGTTTACTACTCTACCGAGCAAACCATCAAGCGGCGCGAGCGATTGCACAGCATGCTGCTCGGCATCGAAAATGAAAAGGGGAATTTCTTCGTTTTCGACCTAATTCCGATCCTATGTCCCGCTCAAAGTTGTCAATTTCAAAATGCAAATGGGACACTGTTGTACAGGGACGAATGGTCGCACCTAAGCGTCGAGGCCAACATAATTGCCCGCCCGCACCTTGATGGCGCAATCCAGCGCTTGCTGGACCGGGAGCATATTTGGAATGTTCGCAACTAGCTCGGGATCGCGATAGTCGTTCAGTCAATAGGCTGGATCGGTGCCGTGGCCTACTTTCGGTATGGTGTGCCGAGCGAGGAGGATGCGCCGACGGATTTGGCTGGGCGGGGCCACGGGATAGGTTTCATGCGGATGCATTGGGGTTGGTATCGCTGCTGAATTCCACCCGGCACTGGAGCGAGTGTGGCGCTATTGCGCCCAGCCCTGCTCTGGATCCGAAAGGCTGGCGCAGGCGGGTGATAACGAGTTTGAGCTTGCCGAACCCCCGCCTTCCCAAAGTGCCAGCAAGTTCGACGCGCGGCGCGTCACCATTCGAGAACGATCACCGTTTCCCCGGAGCTCTTGGCGTTCGCCGCGGGCGGCTCGCCGGTCTGTCCGAGGTACTCGCGCCCGAGCAGAATGAGCATCGGCACCGATCCTTTGAGCGCCGCGCGCCACTGCGCTTTTCGCAGTTCTGCCAGCATTGCTGGCGTAGGCTTGAAATCGGTCATGGTGTCGCCTCCGTTTGATATTTATTTGATTCTCGAATCAAACCCGCGGGACGCTCGCATCAACTGTCCGCACCAGCACGCAGAATGCATCCGCAGGCAGGCCCGCGCGTGCTTTGGCCTGCGCGCCAGACTCGCCGTCGCGCAGGAACAGAACGGGTGTAGGCAGTGGCGGGGTTGCGTTCATTCGGCGCAGGCGCAGCACTTCAACGCGGCGGCGTAGCTCAAGGTTCATCGGTTCCCCCTTCGAGCGTTTCAATTCGGCGCAGCAGTTCATCGGTTTCGATCACGCGCGCGGCGCCTGCTATGGCGTCGATCAAGCTGCGGCCCGTCATTGGATCCACGCGGCCGCTCGCGACGGCAACCAGCACGGCGCGTGCCTGATCCGCGAGTGATGCGCCGGCCGGAATGTCGAATTGAACAGCGTGGGCAACGGGTCGAAGCGGCGATATGCAGCGGCTCAACAGCAGAGCCACCGCGGTAAGGTCTCCCTCCTTCGCGGCGCGCACGGCGACAGCCACCAGTTCGGCGGCTTCGCTTTCGATCAGCTCGCGCAACTGCGCGCGCCGGTCCCGGCTTCCCTTCGGTCGCCCCTTGAGATTTCCGCTTTGCCCCGGTCGAAACTGGCCCATTTTCTGTTCCCTCGCTGAAAAGATCAGGTGCCGACAACCAGCGCCGGCACGCTGTGGTGTTCGCAAGTGCGGGGCGCCATCGGATGCAGCGCCGGCCCGACGCTGAAAGCGGCCACACTGGCGCCGCAGATACCAGCGCCGGCCGGCGGGTTGATCGGGTCCGGCTGGAAGTGCTGACAGCCGCCACAGCACACTTCGGCGCGCGCAGGTGGTAGCGGTCGCCCGTAGGCATCGAGCCCCGTCCCGTTCGTCCGGTAGCCCGTGGGCCATGGTTCATAGGCTGGCGTCGCACGTTCGGCCAACAGTCGCAGCCAGCACGCCACGCCGGCAGCCTCGACTCCATCGCCAACGTCCGCGGCCAACTGTGCAGCGCCCACCTCGATGTCGCCGTCGATCAACTGCGAGCGCGCGGCGGTCCAGTCGATCCCGTGGGTCTTGGCGAAGCGTTTGAGCAACTCGATTGCAGAATCCGGACCGCTTGCGACTTCTGCGACTCTGCGACTCACGGTCGCACCGTGAATGCCGGGGGTCTGCGACTTCTGCGACTCTGCGACTCTGACCGGGGTTGCGGCGGTCGTCGGAGTCGCTGCCTTCCCAAGAGTCGCAAGAGTCGCAAGAGTCGCAAGAGTCGCGGGAGTCGCAGGGGGTGCGTTTTCTGAAACTGCGAGTAGTTCGGCAAGCAGTCCCATGGTCAGACTCCCTCGCTCGCGGGCTTGATCGTCCAGACGTGGAGTCGGTGCGCACCGTCGAGTACCTTGCCGCCGTCGATCTTGGTGGCCCATCCAGCCTCGACCAACTCCTTCATGGCGAGATCGAAGGTCTTGCGGTCGCGGATGCGCGAGGGTCCAAGGCGCTGCGCCTCGCGGGAATACAACTCCGTCCGTCCGGTTTCGTGGCACCAGTTGAGCAACGCCTCGGCATTGCGGACTTCGTCGGGCAGAACGGCAGTTCCGGCCAGTCGGACTGCTTCGTTCAGGTGATAGAGCGCGATCTCGGCGGCGCGCTCGATTACGCTGGCCTCGATCATCGTGGCGTTCGGCGACTCGACCATGGTCAGGACACCGGCGATCCGCATGCACTGTTCCGGGGTCTTGCTGGCCCACGCCTTGCAGGCGGCAAAGCGCGCGCCGGGGGCCATCTGCTTTTCGACGGCATCGTGCAACTGGCGCCAGGTATCGGCGGCGGCGCGCGTCAGGGTCAGCGCGCGCGGAGCCAACTCTTGATCGTCGTCCGGCGACACCGGCAGCGGCAGCCGATGCAGCTCGCCGAGCCGACCGGCCAAGCCAATCAGCGCCGGATCGTCAACCATGCTCTCGTCGACATACGGCCGGCTGCCAGCGGTCGACGTGGGCCACGCCAACAGGCAACGCGGCAGGAACCCCTGCCCGCTGAGTAGCGCATCGCCGAGTGCGGATTCGGCAATCACGGGTTGCGCCATCAAGTGCAAAGCCATGCGGCGCCCGTAGAGCTTGGTTGCGCCCTCGGTCGAGCGGACTCGATCCAAGGTGCCCGAGTCCCACAACTTGCAGAACGTGCCTGCCGTCCGCGCAACCGTTTCCTTGGTCATGCCATGCCCGCCAAAGACCAGCGCGGCCTCGTCGGTGAAGGCGCCGATGGTCGGGCGTCCGGCGATCAACAGCTTGGCGACACCTTCGGCCGTGAAGTCGGCAACCGTAACCTTGGCGACCAGCGGCGGCTCGGGTGCTGGCCCGATGTCGAGTAGTGCATCAGCAAGGCCGACACCTTGGTTCTTCTTCGCGGCAGCCTTGGCGGCGGACTTGGCGCACTCCTGTTTGAACTCCCACTCCGCCAGCCTCGCGCGGTGGATTTCGACCTCATCCTTGTAAACCCGGCCCAGCTCCTTCTCGAACTCGCGCGCGGCGCGCATGGCCTCGGAGTCGACGGCCGTCTTGCGCTCACCACTCTCGGCAATGCTCAACATCCACAGCGACAACGGGTAGACGCGGCCGTGGTGATGCACGTCTGCAAGCCCCTGCGACGCCAGCGACGCCGCAGCCAACACCGACGCTCCGCAGATCGCGTCGGGGGCCTGAATCACGCGCCTGATTGCGATGGCAGCATCGGCGAGGATCGGCCCCAACGATTCCATGGGGTACGGAGCCGGGTCCGGTACGGGGCGGCGCAGTGGCTCCGGTGCGGTCTTGGTGCCTTTCGGCGGCGGCGGATTCGTGTTTGGGCCAAGGTCAGGCGCCTTCGCATTCGCGATGCCCTCGGCGACAGCGCCAGGGCGACGAAGTGCCAGATCATTGAAGTCTTTCGCGCCATCGGGACGATCCGGCCCGAAATCGGGTATCGCCAGCAGCGCACCAGCGGCGCGAGCCGCGGCCGTTGCCTTGGTCATGCCGGGGTTGCCCTCGGTGCGATAGTCATCGTCGGCGGCAACAATCAGGCGAGCATCCATCCGACGCGCCCTGATCGCTTTGGCGACCGCCTCCAGATTGCCGGCATTGAATCCGACGACAACCGCATGCCCGCATGTCTGGTGGACGCTGGCGAGGGTCGCGAATCCTTCGCCGATCACGATGGTCTGCGCCATCTCCAAGTCGCCGATGACGTACATGCAGCCGGCGACACGCCCACCAGTCAGGAACCGCTTGTCGCCGTCACTGGTGATGAACTGGACGCTGTGAATCTCGCCGTCGATATCGCGGACGGGAACAATCAGCGAGTCCTTGTAGACGCGCACGCCGTGCGGATGGACGCCCTTGCGCGCCAGATACGGATGGCCGACAGCGGGCGTTGCCGCGCTCCAGATCGCATTCGCCCTCGCCTTCGCCTCTGCGTGGCGCTGTGCCTGCTCGGCCTTGCGCTGGCGCTTGATCTCTTCAAGACGCTTGCGCTGCGCCTCACGGTCGGTCTGCGGCAACTTCTCCGCGGGCGCTGCCGTCCACGTCTCGTTGGTGCCAGTGCGCCAGTCGCCGAACGCGCCAGCGTGCACGCCATCCAGATGCAGGACGTACCAGCCGTTTTTGCTGTGCTTCCCGTTGGTGCTGAAACGATGAATCTGGCCGTCGGCAATGATCTCGTCGGGCGGTTCAATGCCGGTCGCGCGGATCGCATCGCGGAACAGGAAGGCCGGCGGTGTAGACGTCTGGACGGCTTCGGCGTTACCATCCGCATGCGCCTTGACCAGCGTACATGCTCCACCAGAAAGCCCCCTCGCCGGGGCTTTTTGTTCGTCTGGGCTTGGCCCGTGCTGGTTGGCCGAGGTCACGCGGCCCCCTTGACGGAATGCTCGGCCGTGCTCTGGCGTTCACACTCGACGAGCCAGCGGCGAAGTTCGCTCAAGCGGTAGCGCACGGGCGCCTTGCTGCCGGCGCCGAGCTTTACGAAGCGCGGGCCGCGGCCAGTCGAACGCCACGCCTGAAGGGTTTTGACCGACAGCGGCTTGTCGCCGCCGAGCACCACTGCGGCGGCAGTCTCGCCGAGCAAGGGATCGTCAGATTGAATCGGCGTTGCCATGATTTCCTCGCGTTGGATGGGGAACGCGAGGCAGAGGGTAAATTGCCGCATGAGCGGCGCCGGGGCGCTATCTCAGGTTCGCACTAGGCGATTGCGCCCCGGCTTGGTGGAGGCCTTCACGGCATCCGCATTGCAAGCTGCAGCGGGGTCCAATGCGTTTACCAGTCCGGCGACGAACGCGCGGCGTTCGCCCATGCGTTCCCATTTGGCGCGGCCGGCAACTGCGTCGCAACTGCGGATCAGGTAACTGCGCCACGCTCCTTCCTTGGTGGGGCGCGCAACAAGCGCGGAGGCCTTTGGCACAAACTTGGTCGCCATCTCTTCGAGCCGTTGCAGCAGGCAATCGCCATGGCCGGCGACTTCGATGGCAACAAGTTCAGAGTGCAGGGCGGGGTCATCTGTCGGAAACAATTGGTGAAGCCGATGCGGCTTCAGCGGTGCGAAGGTTCGGAGCGCAAGGTTCAACTCCCGCGCAAGACGCGCGACGCGCGCAGCGTGCACTGCTTGTTCGTCGGGTCGGTTCTCGGCGTTCCACGGGAACCGCTTTGCGCGCGGCGTCGGGCGGATCATGCCCAGGTGCTCGGGCAGAACTTGCAGCCGCTCACGCCACGCGGCCGGCAGCCGGTCCCATAGTTCGGCGAGGTCTTGCGAGTCGAGTAGCCGACGGATGATCCAAGGCGGGCCGGCAGACTCGTGCAGCGTGTCGGCGGCCCATTTCGGCGGGTGCTTCACTTTGCCGCCTTTGCCGCGCGGGCTTCGGCCATGTCATGCACTTCCGCGGTCGGCAGCTTGCCGGCCACGCCCAGCAGATCTGTCGCGTAGGCTTCCAGCGCGGCGCGCGCGGTGTCCTTGCCCAGCCTTGCGTAAACGGCCGTCGTGCTGGCGTTAGAGTGATTCAGAATCTTGCCGATCAGGTGCAGCGAATTGCCGGCGGTCGCCAGCCAAGAGCCGACAGTGCGGCGCAGATCATGCAGGCGCACATCGGCCACGCCGGCAGCGGTGCGCGCCCGATCCCACGGCCCGCGGATGCTTTCCAGGTGCGTCGGTTCGGTGCTGTCGCCTTTGCGCTGGCCCGGAAACACAAACGGGTTCCCATCTTGCCGCGGCAGTGCGTCAAAGATCGCCACCGCAGCCGGCACCAGCGGGATTTCATGCGATCGGCCGGCCTTGGTTTCGGGCAGGCGCAGCACGGCGCGCGCCTTGTTCACATCAGCCCACTTCGCGTTCAACAGTTCGGACTTGCGGGCGCCCGTCAGCAGGTAGAGCCACAAGGCGCCGCGCGCGTAGGGGTCGGCCTCGGCGTCGATTGCCTTCGCCAGCGCGGGTAGCTCGGTCGGTTCCACCCAGCGGTCGCGCTTGCGTTCGCCTTTTGCCTTGGGCACGCCTTTGCACGGGTTCGGTTGCCCGGCCGGCACCAGCGCCCACAACTCAGCCAGCGCGAACATTTTCGACAGTAGCGCCAGCAATCGGTTGGCCTCATAGGGCTTGGTGCCTCCGCGCGGCGCCGCCTTCGGACGGCCGGGGACTATCACGCCTTTGGCGCCTCGCTCCCGTGGTGAGGTTTCAACCTTGGTCACCAGCACGCGCACGTCATCGCGGGTGATGCTCGCCAGCTTTCGGCCCTTCCACCCGATCAGGTGCTTGGTGATCCTGCGCACATCCTCGGCGCCGCTCTTCTTTTTCGGCACATGGCGTTGCGTGTAGGCGTCGATCAGGTCGCCAAAGGTCGGCGCGGCCTTGCGTGCGCGTCGAACCGTCAACGCATCGTCGCCGCCTTCTGCCATGCGCAGCATTTCGCGCGCGGCATCGCGGGCTTGGTCCAGGGTGAAGGTTCCATAGTCGCCGATGGTCGCGAGCCGCTTTGCCCCGCCCGCGTCGCGATACATGCAGACGAATGCTTTGCGGCCCGTTTCATAGACGCGGCAGCCCAGCCCGCGGGGGTTGTCATCCCACAAAACAAGCCTTTCGCCGGCCTTCGCCTTGGCCGCGTCGATCTTGCGCTTGCTCAATCCCGCTTCCTGCTTCGCCTGCGCCATCGGGTGCCTCCGGGGTCTAAAATCGTGCTTGGGTCACCAATAGGTCACCAGAGCGCCGCGGAGAGCCAACAGCCACGCGGATTTCAGGTCACCAATAGGTCACCACAATGCACCGAAATGCGCAGGAAAGCTAGGGAAAGAATCAGTAGGTTAGGCTATCTAAGTACATGATTCAGATAGTCTTAAAGCGATGCTAAGGAATGCCAAGTAACCATCGCCGCTGATTTGTAATCAGTAGGTTGTAGGTTCAAGTCCTATCGCCGGCACCATCACCGCCACGCAAAATCCACCACCACCGGCCGATGTTCGCTCATCGACCTGAACATCCCGGCGTCGAGGCCGAGGCTCTGGCGCTGCTCCTCGCTCAGGGTTTCGGCATCGAACACCAGCGCCTGCACCACGCGCAGCGCGCGGCTGTGCAGCATGAAGTCGATGGCGCGCGACGGGAACGGGGTGCCGCGGCCGTCCCAGGTCCAGTTGTCCTTGCCATTGGCGTGGCGGGCGTCGGCGATCACCAGGCGGCGCTCCGGGCGTTTCTCGTCGCCTTGCACCAGATTGACCGGGCGCCTGCCGCGTACCGCATTGAAATCGCCGGCAACGATCACCGCGTCGGGCTTGTGCGCCGACCACACGCGATCGAGCACGCTGCGGATCGCACGTGCTTCGACGTAGCGGCGGTGTTCCTCCCAGGCGTCGTCGCTGTCCCCACAGCACTGCAGGTCGACGCCGACGACAATGATCCGGCGGCCGCCGATGCGCACCTGCGCGCCGAAGGCACCGATGCCGGCGCCGAGGTTTTGGTCGAGGCGCTGGCGCTGGTAGGGATTGAGCGGCAACTGCCGCATCCAGGCGGCGAAGCGGGGCGGGTAGGGCAGGTGCTGGAATTGCCGCAGCGGCTCGACGTGGCCGCGCAGCGCAATCACCGCACGCTGGTTGTCGCCGCTGCTGCCATAGGCGACCTGCCAGTCGGCGTCGCCCGGCGCATTCACGTTGCGCAACAAGCCCGCGACCTCGTCGGCACCGCGGTCGCCGGGCATCTCATCGAAAATAAGCAGATCGGCGTCGATCGCGCTCAGCGCGACTCGATAGGCCTCCTGCTGTTCGAAGAACTTCTCGCGCGAAACGTTCCAGACCAGCGCCCGAAAATCGCTGCCTTCGGCGCGCGGCAGCGTGCTTGCGGCAGCTGCGAAGGCAGGCAGCAGCGCCAGCCAGAGTGCGACCAGCCAGAGTCGTTCGCACTTGCAGTTCATCGACATGCCTTCAAGCCGCTGTCCTCACGTTGGCCCTGAGAAGGGATCGAGCATGCTGCGACCGATGTTGCGACCGCAAGGCAAGTGCGGGCGAGCGGCACAGACATTGTCAATTCAGCGCGCGTG
>JAIMJQ010000007.1:0-51275 GCA_020693165.1 Xanthomonas sp.
GAAGTTTCGGCGCGCAGATCGGAAATCAACTTCGCTCAACTCCACTTGGTACTCTCATTACGAGCGTCGTTAGAAGGAGGAAATGAAACTATGTTAGACCAAGCAAAGGCATTGGGTGAGGACATAAACGATCCAACAGTGGTCTCCAAGCTAAAGAAAAAGGCAAATAAGAGTTTTTCTTGCAAAAGCAAGAATGGCGTTCGGGATCTCTACTTGGTTTGCTTCTACCTTGACCTTTTTGACAGGCCAGGGGCAAGTGACGCGATACATTTGCTGACGAAGTGTGGCTTTAGCGGAAATTTCGATACCTGGAGCTTCATTGAGGCAGGGCTCGCGCTGTCTGCAAGAAGAGAAAGACTTCGCAATAATCCCATCGCTAGAGAGATCGCAATGCAGAGAATATCGATGGTGGGATTCGTCGATGAACGACTTCAGGGGGTCTTACTACCGAATATTGAGCGGAATCTGGTTAATGCACAACAGGGGAGGCTTGAATCAACGGATAAGAAAGTAGTGCAGGCTTGTCGGATTTCGGAGATGGGCTGGCGGGAACGGCTTGGTATGGAGTTGAATTTTATTATTGAGCACCTTGTTGGGAAATCGGATACATCTTCACTCGAAGAAAAACTATCGGAGAACTTAAGCGCGCTCCGATCTCTTTGTGAAACTACGGAAAAGAATGCCGCGTAAGGCGAGATTTGTTAGTGCGCAAATCGCGTAAGGCGTATTCCCAGCGAATGCGGAAAGACAGGACACCCTTGAATCAGAATTTTCCTACAACTGTCCGGGCACTTTTCCGACTGCCGACGGCCGCCTGAGCTGCCGATGCTGTGCCCCATGACCTACGCCAGCCGACGAAGTCAAGTCGAAGTCGGGGACACCCACTTTCTGCCCCGTCAATCCCGGTCGCGCCGGTGAGGCGCGCGCGGCACGGGTGCTGACCGAAGCCAAGGTGTCAGCCCGCGCGCAATCGGCGAGCTTCCAGATGGCGAGGCAAGCCATGGATGGCGCGCAGGAAGCGCAGCGTAGCGCAGCGCGCAGGGACAGCCGGTGATTGCGCCGCAGGAGCGGCGCGCATAAGCAAGCGCAAGGATGCGCTGGCGGCCAGTTGTACATAACGCGGGTTACGCGGGCGCGGCGATTTGAGCGCGGCATGGATGCCGCGCGCCGCGCCGTACAGGCAGGAAGCCTGCGAGTAACAACGCGTTATGTCATTGGCCGCCGATAGCCCCGTGAGCCGCCGCCGCTGGCGCGATGCGAAGCGCGAGGTGCCGCGGCGACACGGGGATGGGGGCTTGCATACTTTGATCGGAGCCGCAGGCACGCAGGGTGCGCGGCTTGCGCACGCTGCGCGCCTGCTGTCCGGCCTCGTGCACGCGCGGAGCGTGTGCACGCCAACGCGAGGCAGGACGCCGAGCGTGTTCGGTCGGAGCGTGTGGTTCAACGGAGACGGGCAGGACAGCCCGGAGGCAGCCGGCGCGGCGCTTGCCGCGTAGCGGAGCGTAGCCGCTGAACGCGGCGCAGTGGAGCGCAGCCTTGCAAGCGCCGTGACGGCGGTGAGGGCGGAGACAGGCGTCGGGTGTCTCGCCACCGCGCTTATCCGGTCTCGTTTGCTGCCAACACCCTGCCCGCAAACTCTGCGAACAAGTTGCGCATGCTGGTCGCCGCCGACAGCGGTCGACACGTCTCGGTGCCGGCTACGCTCAGTTCGAGCGCTGCCGCGCTGTACAGGCGCCGCTCGACCAGGCGCTCGCACAGGAGTTGGTAGCGACGCGCATAGGAGGCGCCGTTGAACTCGGGGAACACGGGGAAGTGCGGTTCGGCGCAGCGGACGGGTGTCAGTGAGCGCAGGTTTTCTTCGAGCAGCATCAGCCAGCCGACGAACGGCGGTCGTGGGTCGGCCTGGTAGATCGGGTTGAGCAGCGCGGGCGAGCCTTCGCCGATGTCGTTGCGTGGCGCTGGTCGGTGGCCATAGGCGCCCTGGTGATGCGCGACCCAGAGGTCGGCAGCGGAGCCGATGACTTCTTCGCTGCGGTTGTTGAAGTTGTTGCCGAACGATCCGACCTGCGACTTGAACTCGAACACGCCGAGCAGGCGTTGCTTGTGGATGACCACCGCGTCCCAGTCCTTGGTCGCCCGGAAGAACCCCGGCAGCGCCACTTTGGACTTCTTGCGATGGACCGCATCGGTCGGCAGTCCGCAGTGCGCTGCGACCTGGTCGACCAGGTCAATGAACCCGTTCATGTTCTGGCCGCCGACGACGCCGTCACGCGTTCCGCCTTGTTTGCGCTCGATGGGGGTTCCCGACCGGCCGGTCCAGAACGTCCGCACGGCAGCGTTCACCCGCTCGTCAAAATCCTCCGGCAACAAGCTCAGCGTCATTCGCGTCGGTTCCTGCGCTTGGCAGTCACTTGTGCCTCTGCCGCCATCTGGCGCGTGCGTTCGGCATCGTCGGCGGACAGGCCGTAGAGCCGAAACACCGGCTCATCGATAGCCTGCTGATCCTTGGCGCAGGCGACTTGCGTCAGTTCATCGCGCAATGCCGGCGGCACATCGTGCCAGCGCGGGATGCGGATGCGCCGCAGGTACTGGGCCTGGAACCGCAGGAACCCGCCGGACATGCGCGTGCAGTAGGTGGCGACCAGCAGCACGGTCACCGACGAACGCAGCACCGCCTGCAGCGCGCGCAGATCCCATTGCGTCGAGGTCACGTAATAGAGGTTGTGGTGCGGGTAGAAGTGACCCTCGTCGAGCACGAACGTGGCTTCGCCCTTGATGTCCGGCACCAAGAGCTTCGGCTGCTGCTGCAGTTCGGGATAAATGCGATCGATGGTGCGATACCAGGCGTCGCCGTTCTTGGTTGCCACGTGACGACCGGCCACGGCCTCATAGTGCTGGTAGAGATAGGTCGACAGCTTCGGGTAGTCGGCCAGATCGACGACGCCGCCTTCCGCCATAAACGGGTTGACCACACCCTTGCCGCCCCAGCGGATCTGCCCGTCGACCAGATCGCGCGCCATCACCAGCGGCAGCTTGCGGCTGGCCTCGACCGGCAGCTCGCCGAGTTCGCCGATGTACACGCGATCGCAGCCGGTGGCGACGCCGATCCCGACCTTGCAGCCGACCTGTTCCAGCGTCGGGAACTGCTGTTCCAGGCGGCGCACCAGATCCAGGCGCGTCAGATCATCGAGGAGCCAGGGCGTCTCGCCCGATCCCGCCAGCGAGATCTCGCCGACGATGGCCGCGTCGGCATGCGCGGCGAGCATCGCCGCCACCAACTGCGGCAACCCATGTTCATCGGTGATGACGCCGGGACGAGCGACCCGCGTGGACGCGGCGGCATCGGTGCTGCCCGCCGCTCGCTGGATCACGGTGATCGCGGGATAGGCGATGACCTCGGAGTGGAAGGCGTCGATGCCTTCCATGTCGATGTAGTGCTGCAGCGCAAACCCGCGCACGATCTTGCCGCGCAGTGGGCCACGAACAACAACGGACAGTCAAGAATCGAACAACAACGGACGAACAACGAACAACAACGGACAGTGAAGAATCAGAATTTTCCTACATGCCATTGGGCTGATCCCTAACTGCGCCAAAGCGCCGAAGCGCCGATGCTTCTCCCATGGCTTACGCCCGCTCGATCCTCGTTCCGCCCGGCTTGCCCGGCACCTACCATTGCGTGTCGCGCTGTGTGCGCCGCGCGTGGCTGTGTGGCGAGGATCGCGGCAGCGGCCGTTCCTACGAGCACAGACGGCAATGGGTCGAAGACAGGATCGGCGAACTCACCGGGATCTTCGCGGTCGCCGTCTGGGGGTACGCGGTGATGAGCAACCATTTGCATGTGGTGGTGCAGGTGATCCCGCAAGCGGCCGCCGCTTGGTCGACTGAGGACGTGGCCGCGAGATGGTGTCGCCTGTATCCGCGTCGGGATCAAGACGCCAGCATGCGGGCCGAGGCGCTGGCCGGAAACGAAGGACGGATCAAAGAGCTGCGAGGGCGCTTGTGCGATTTGTCCTGGTTCATGCGCTGCCTGGCCGAACCGATCGCTCGACGCGCAAACCGCGAGGACGGTTGCAAGGGGCATTTCTGGGAGGCGCGCTTCAAGTGCCAGGCTCTGCTTGACGAGATGGCAGTGTTGTCGGCGATGACCTACGTCGACCTCAATCCGGTTCGAGCCAGGATCTGCGACAGCCTCGAGGAGTCTGCGCACACGTCAGCCAGGGTTCGCCTCGACGTGATCGAGAAGGATCGACAGCAGATCGATCAGCCCTTGGCCCCGGTCTTGGGCTTGCGGGGATTCGGTGTGCTGACGCTCAAGCAGCGCGACTACCTGGAACTCGTCGACTACACGGGTCGCCAGATTCACCCTGGCAAGCGCGGCGCCATTTCCGGCCCGCCGCCGGCTGCGCTGGCGCGGATCGGTTACACGAAGGATCAGTGGCAACGCCAGGTACTTGCGGTCGGCGCGGGATACTTCCGGGCGATCGGTGCTGCTGACGTTCTGATCGAGAAAGCGCAGGAAATCGATCAGGCGTGGCTTCGGGGCAACGGCATCGCACGGCAGCTCAAGCTCCGGAGCCGCATGCACGGAACCGCATGGAATAGAATACTCGACTGTCCGGAGCCCGAAGACCCGATTGTCCGGAGCTGAAGACCAAGAGCCGAAGACCAAGAGCCGAAGACCTACTTCGAAGACCTGCTTCAAGATGTTCGATGCGCGAATACGCGCAACGACAGGGCGACCGGGACTCCTGCAGGGCACGCTTTTCCGACACCACGCATGGCACTTTTCTGACAGACACGCCGCGCCGCCGCGAGCATGCTGATTCCACCGTTTCGGGCTACCTGCAAGCAATGACCAACGATCTGCAACGCCAGCTCACCGAGCACTTTGGATTCGACGAGTTCCAGCCTGGACAGCGCGAGGTGATCGACAGTCTGCTGGCTGGACGCTCGGCGGCTGCGGTGTTTCCGACCGGGGGCGGCAAGTCGTTGTGTTATCAACTGCCGGCGCTGTTGCTGCCCGGCGTGACTCTGGTGGTGTCGCCGTTGATCGCGCTGATGAAGGATCAGATCGATGCGCTCACGCGGCGCGGAATTGCCGCGCGTCGGCTGGATTCCTCCCTCGATGCAGAGGCCTACCGCGAGGTCATGTCGCAGTTGCGCAGCGGCAGTTTGCGCCTGCTGTATGTGGCGCCGGAGCGCTTCAACAACGAACGCTTTCGCGCGGCAATGGCGGACGTGCGCATCAGTCTGTTCGCCATCGACGAGGCTCATTGCATCTCCGAGTGGGGACACAATTTTCGCCCCGATTACCTGAAGCTGGCCGGGATCGCGCGGGCGCTGAAGGTCGAGCGCGTGCTCGCGCTGACAGCGACGGCGACGCCGCCGGTGCTTGCCGACATCTGCCGGGTGTTCGAGATCGCGCCCGCAGACGCCGTGCGCACCGGTTTCCATCGCGCAAACTTGCACTTGCTGACTGCCGTGGTCGGCGCGCACGAACGCGATGCGCGACTGGTCGATGCATTGACGCGCTGTCCGGCGGGCCCCGGCATCGTCTACGTCACCCGCCAGCAGACTGCGGAAGCGCTCAGCGCCAGGCTGGTCGCGGCCGGGCTGCCGGCACGCGCGTACCACGCAGGGCTGGATGCGTCGCTGCGCAGCGAGGTGCAGGAGTGGTTCCTGGCTTCGCCGAGTGCGCTGGTGGTGGCGACCATCGCTTTCGGCATGGGTATCGACAAGGCTGATATCCGCACGGTGGTTCATTACAACCCGCCGAAATCGCTGGAGAACTATGCGCAGGAGATTGGCCGCGCCGGGCGCGACGGACTGCCGTCGGTGTGCCAGATCCTCTACTGCAGCGACGATCTCAATGTGCTTGAGAATTTCGTCTATGGCGACACGCCGGACGCCGACGCCGTGCTGGCGCTGGTCGACTCGCTGTTTTCCAGCGGCGAGTCTTTTGATCTGGCGTTGTACGATACGGCCAATCGCTTCGACATCCGCCCGCTGGTGCTGCGCACTCTGCTGACCTATCTCGAGCTCGATGGCTACCTCGAGGAAGGCACGCCGTTCTACGCCGACTACAGCTTTCAGCCGATCGTGAGCTCGGCCGACATCCTGGCGCGCTTCGAAGGTGAGCGCCGGCAGTTTCTGGCGCGTCTGCTGGCGCAGGCGAGCAAGCGCCGCACCTGGTTCAGCATCAATCTCGAAGACAGTGCCCGCCATCTCGGATGCGCACGCGAGCGCATCGTCAAGGCACTCGACTGGCTCGGCGAGCAGCAACTGCTGAAGGTCGAAGTCGCCGGCGTGCGCAACTGCTTCAAGCGGCTGCGCGAACTCGTCGATCGCGCCGCGCTCGCGGCTGAACTGCACGGACGCTTGCTCAATCGCGAACGCGCGGAACTCGCCCGGCTCACGCAGGTGCTGGATCTGATCGGCAGCCCGGCGTGCCGCAGCCGGCAGCTCAGCGAACACTTTGGCGAGACCCTGCCGCAGGACTGCGGCAGCTGCAGCGCTTGTCTGGGTGAATCTCAGGCTCTGCCGCAACGCGCTGCGCCGTCCATCGATCCTGAGCTTGCCACGCGGCTCGCTCCACTGCTGCAATCGGCTGGCAAGACACTTGGCAATCCGCGCAGCCTGACGCGCTTCCTGTGCGGTTGCAGCTCCCCCGCACTGACCCGCGCGCGCCTGGCAAAGCACGCCCTGTTCGGCGAACTCTGCGATGTGCCGTTTGCGCAAGTACTGGCATGGTCTGAGGTTGTGCTGACGAGCGGTACTTGCGAAGTCCGCGCGCACCAAGTCTCCTGAATCGTCTTTCCCGCGAAGGAAATTCGTGCCTGACACGCCTCCCCGGCGGAGACGGCGTCATCGCCAGGCGCAAGCCGCGGAGCGTGCTGGCCGCAGCTTCGTCCAACGGTGCCGGCTGTAGCGGCTGGCCAAAGAGCGCTTACAAGCGGTCGAGGAAGCGCGAGATCACCGGCGCGAACCGCGGGATGTCGACCAGAAATGCGTCATGCCCCTGGATGGAAGGCAGCGACTGGAAGTCGACATAGGCACCGGCAGCACCGAGGGCTTCGGCGAGTTCCTCCTGTTGCTCCACCGGGAACAGGATATCGGTGGCGACGCCGATCACCAGCGCATGCTCGACGGCCATCAACCGACATGCCGCCTCGACGCTGTCGCCGTAGTCGGCAAGGTCGAACCAGTCCATCGCTCGCGACAGATAGAGATAGCTCAGTGGATCGAAGCCGCCAGCCCAGCGCCGGGCGTGGGCGTCGAGGTAGGACTCGATCTGGAACTCGCTGGCGAAGGGATCGTCGTTGTGCTCGGCGAGGCGCTCGCGGCCGAAGCGCTCGCGCCATTCCTGCGGCGAGCGATAGGTGGCGACGCCGAGCTTGCGCGCCAGGCCCATGCCGCTGGCGACATCGATCGCATGGGCATAGTTGCCGTCGGCGAAACCGGGGTCGGCGCGCACAATCTGTCGCTGCAGCGAGCGCAGCGCGATGGCGAACGCCGACGAGCGCGCCGCGCACGACATCAGCATCAGGTTCGGACACAGCGATTGGTGGCGCAGCGCCATCGCCTGCGCGGTCATGCCGCCCATGCTCGGTCCGATGACCGCCAGCAGCCGGTCGATACCGAGGGCGCGAGCGACCGCTGCGGCGCCGTCGGCGACATCCTCGATGCTGATCGACGGAAACCGCAGCCGGTACGGCAGCTGGTCGTCCGGATGCGGTGACGCGGGTCCGGTCGAACCCTTGCAACTGCCGAGCGAATTGACGCAAATGATGAAATAGCGCTCGGTGTCGAGACTGCGATTGCGCCCGATCATCGGCTCCCACCAACCGGGTGTCGGGTCGTAGGGGCCGGATGCCGCATGGGCGCTCGGCGACATGCCGGTGACGATCAGGATGGCGTTGTCGCGCCCTGGCGACAGCTTGCCCCAGGTCTCGTAGGCGATTACCCCTTCGCGCAATTCGCCGCCTCGATGCAGGCGCATCGGCGAGGGCAGGGCGGTGAAGCGGGTGGCGCCGGTCATGCTCTGCAAACCCGGATGTGGGCGCGCATCATAACCAGAACCGCGGTCGCGTCGAGAAATCCCATCCAAGCCAACTCGCCCGCCATCGAGAGTGCGCAGGATCGTCCGCACCGGCGGCTGCTCGAATGCGTCGATCGGCATCGCCGGCACCACTGGCGCCAGCCGATCGCTGCGCATTCGCATGCGGCTTTCGGGCAGCTGCAGTCATGGCTGTGCGAGCGCGCGGCGTTGCCGCTGGTGCTCGATAGCGGCTGTGGCACCGGCGCCAGCACGGCAGCACTCGCGGCGGCGCATCCTGGCTGTGCGGTGGTCGGCGTCGACCAATCGTTGGCGCGGCTGTCGCGGCACGTCGAGATCGCGGGCGACCTGGCGCTGATCGCCGCGAATGCCGCGCTGCTGCGCGCGCCGTTGCAAGATGTCTGGCGCCTGCTGCTTGCCGATGACCGGCGCCTTGAGCGGCACTTGCTCTGGTATCCGAATCCGTGGCCGAAGCCCGAGCACCTCGGGCGCCGCTGGCATGCGCACCCGGTGTTTCCTGCGTTGCTTGCCCTCGGCGGCAAGATCGAGCTGCGCAGCAATTGGCGCGTTTACGTCGACGAGTTCGCACTGGCGCTGCTTGCGCATGGATGGCCGAGCACGATCGCCGCGGTTGGCGCATTCGACGATCCGGTGACGCCGTTCGAGCGCAAGTACCGGGATTCCGGGCACCCGCTGTGGTGCCTTTCGACTGCGCCACCCGCGAATCGCGGTGCGTGAATCGGGACTCTCACCGAACATAACGTAAGCAATTGATTTGAGTGGATTAAAAGTTCATCACTCCGTTCACTCTGAGCAAAGCGTCCGACGCTTTATCGGTACGCACAATCGATTGCCCTGAGCCTGTCGAAGGGCGAAGGGTGGCGCGCACCGTCACCCTTCGACGGCGCGTCCCGGTGCAGCTCCGGGACGCTCTGCTCAGGGCGAACGGTGGGGAAGTGAGCCAGTTCGATGCGCCAATAGGCGCACCGGCCAAGGGCGGCCGGGACTTTCACAAATCCAGCAAATAGAACCGGTTGCAGCCAAAATGTCCGGTGTTGCCGAGTGCCGCCGGGATGCGCTGGAAGCCGACGTGCTCATACAGTCTCTGGGCAAGGTCCATGCCGGTCAGCGTTTCCAGATAGCACTGGGCATAGCCCGCTTCGCGCGCGAAGGCGAGGCACTGGCGCATCAGCGCGCTGCCGGCACCGATCCCGCGCAGGCCGGGCAGGATGTACATCTTGCGCAACTCGCAGATCCGGCTGTCGCCTGCGGTCAGCGGCGCGATGCCGCCGCCGCCCTCGATGCGACCTTCGCGTTCGATGACGAAATAGCGGTGGCCAGCGGCCGCGTAGGCCTGGCTCATCGCCTCCACTTCCGGATCGTGGATCGCGAAGCCGGGACCGTCGGCGCCGAACTCGGGCATCACACTGCGGATGATTGCCGCCATCGCGGCGTCGTCGGCCGCCTCGATCGGGCGAATGCGAAAGCTCATCAGTCGAGTACCTTGCGATCGTCGATGTCGTAGCGCATCCCGGGCGTCAGGATGTGCAAGCGCACGTTGGTGATGCTGACGGCTTCGCCATGACTGGCGTCGGCCAGTGACGAGTGGCGCACGTCGGAGGGGTCCAGTACCAGGATCGTGCTGCTGCCGACAACCTCGATGACGTTGTCCGGGCCGATGAAGGCTGCAGTGTCCTCGTCGATGCCGAGCGCCAGCGCGAACGGGTTCAGCGCCAGCGCCGTCAACAGGCGGCCGATGCGGTCGCGCTGGCGGAAATGCTGGTCGATCATGATCTTGTTCGACAAGCCGAGGCCAGGCGCCAGGCTGACCATGCCGGCGCGCGGCGTCGCACCTTCCTCCCCGCCCGCGATCATGTGCGCCGGCATGATCGCCGCGCCGGCCGACGTTCCGGCGATCGGCATGCCGTTGGCGTGGCGCCGTCGCAACATGCGCGCCACCGGCGTGCCGCCGATGGTGGTCGATAGCCGCAGTTGGTTGCCTCCGGTGATGAACACACCGTCGCACTGGCTCAAAAAACTGAGCGCAGCCTCGCTTTCGCAATCTTCGCGGCGGCCGAACTGCAACACCTGGGTGTCGCTGGCATCGAAGTCCGAAAAGATGTCCTGATAGACGCGTCCGGCATCGTCACGTCGCGAAGCGGTAGGAATGATCGCGATCGACGGCTTTCGGCCGCAAAGTTTCACGAACCGCTTGAGAATCTTGACATCGCCGATCTTGTCCTCGGCGCCGCCAATGGGGATCAGAAAGCCGCGAACACGATCTGGCTGGCTGTGAGCCGGCACGGAACCTCCAGGGGGGTGCAGTAGCAGCTCAGTATAGCGGGATGTGTTGGGCTGCTCTGAATGGTTGGTCCGGGTGGGGGTGTGGGTTGTCGGGCTTCTGGGCTGGGGCGGGCGGCAACCTCGCGAGAACCTGGATCTTGGTGGGTCCAGACTTGTCTGGACCTACCAGAAGGAGCAGCAGCGTCCAGACAAGTCTGGACCCACAAAAGCCGCTGCGTGGCCGATCTCGTCGACCGGCAACCCGAAACCAAAGAACCTACTGCCGTTCCCGGGCGTAGCGCTCGAAGTCCGCCGCCGGCATCGGTCGCGCGAAAAAATAGCCTTGCGCGTAGCGGGCGCCGAGTTCGATCAGGTAATCGCGCTGCTCGGCGGTCTCGACGCCCTCGGCGACCACTGACAGGTTGAGGGCGCGCGCCATCTGCAGGATGGCTTCGCACAGCTTGGCATCGGTCGCATTTCCCGGAATACCCTGCATGAAGTGGTGGCTGATCTTGATGCCGGCGATCGGCAGCCGGCGCAAGTAGCCGAGTGCACTGTAGCCCTCGCCGAAATCGTCGATGCTGATCGCGACGCCGAGTTCCCGCAGTCTGGACAGCGTGTGCTCGGTGGCGGGCGCGTCCTCGATCAGGGCGCGTTCGGTCATCTCCAGTTCCAATGCCTGCGGCGGCAGTCCGGTCACGCGCAAGGTCTCGCGCACGGTTCGCTCGAAGTTTTCGCCGAGGAACTGCCGGAACGAAACGTTGACTGCGACATGGCCGATGTCGAGGCCGGACGAGTGCCAGTCACGCAGTTGCAGACACGCCTGCTCGAGCACGTAGGCGCCGATGCGGACGATGTCGCCCGAGGTCTCGGCGATCGGGATGAAGGTGTCGGGCGCGAGGTCGCCAAGCACGCGACTGCGCCAGCGCAACAGTGCTTCGGCACCGACCACCTTGCCGTCGAGCAGGTCGATTTTCGGCTGGTAAACGAGGTGAAACTCCTCGTTCTCGATCGCCCGGCGCAACTGGGTCTCGATCAGCAGCCGTTCCTTCAACTGCAGTGCCAGCGCCGGCGAGAACATCTGCCAGTTGTTGCGACCGCGGCGCTTTGCCTCGGACATCGCCACGTCGGCGTGATTGAGCAACTGCTGCGCATTCAGGCCGTCGTTGGGGTAGCGCGCAATGCCGATCGACGGCGTGATCACGAAGTCCTCTCCGGCGTGCTGGAAGGCCTCGGAGAAGGCAGTGCGGATATGCTCGGCCAGGTGCCAGACCGACTCGTCGGTCGGCGCATCGGGCACCAGCGCCAGGAACTCGTCGCCACCGAAACGGGCGATCTGCACCGGCGAGGGCAGGGCACTGGACAGCCGTCGCGCGGCCGCTACCAGCAGGCGGTCGCCGGCATTGTGCCCGAGCAGATCGTTGACCACCTTGAAACGGTCGAGGTCGATGTAGAGCAGGGCCGGCCCGGGGTGACCGTCGGTCGTCGCCAGTGCCGCAGCCAGGCTGGCAAGGATGGTGTCGCGGTTGAGCAGGCCAGTCAGCGCGTCGGTCTGTGCCTGGCGCCGCAAGCGGTCTTCTTCCAGCTTGCGCGACGTGATTTCCTGGATCGTTCCAGTCAATTGGTAGGGTACGCCACGGCGGCTCTGGGCGTGGCCAAGCACCCGCACCCACATGGTGCGGTTCGATGGATGGGCGACACGCACTTCGATGTCCAGCGGCGTGCCATCGCGCGCGGTACGCCCGACTGCGGCGTCGAGACGCGAGCGATCGCCCGCGATCAGCAGCGGCGCCAGGCCCTCGGTGCCAATCGGGTCGGCAGGGTCGCGTCCCAACAGGCGGTAAAGGGCCTCGGTCCAGTAAACCGTCCGCTGGCGCAGATCGAAGGTCCAGCCGCCGATGCGTGCGAGCGACTGCACCTCATCGAACAGTTCGGCGGCGCGCTTGAGCTCGGTGACGTCGCTGAACAGCGAAATCAGCTGGAACGGGCGTGGATCGCCGTTGCGGAACTGCGGCACCACGCTGATCGATACCCAACGGCCGATGCCGCTGTCGCGGTCCACCAGTCCGAGCACGGTCGACTCGATGCGTTCGCCGCTGCGCACCGCACGCAGCACCGGATTGTCGCCCCATTCGATCGCCTGTCCATCGTCGTCGTAGAGGTCCCATCCGGTGAGCCGGGCGCGGGCGTCGGTGGTTTCGGCGTCGATCCCGAGGATGCGTTCTGCCGCGGCATTCATCGACAGCACGCGGCCATTGCCGTCGTGAACGATGACCCCTTTGTCGACGGCGCCGAGCAGCGCTTGATAGCGCTCTTCGCTGGCGCGCAGTTCGCGTTCTGACCGCAGGCGTTCGGTGATGTCGCGTGCGATCGCCACCACCAGTTTCTGGCTGTCCTCGACGTAAGCGCGCGAATGCACTTCGACCGGGATGATCTCGCCGCTGCTGCGCATGTTGGTGGTCTCGATGGTGGTGCTCTGGCCGACATCGAGGTCGTCCCAAACCTTCTCCATGTGGTCGGGCGGCAGGCCCGGGTTGAGGTCGAATACAGTGCGCGTGCGCAAGTCGTCGCGCGAGCGGCCGAACAAGCGTTCGGCTGCCTGGTTGGCATCGACGATCTTGCCCTCGCGGTTGATCAGCGTGATCGCGTCCGGAGCCGCATCGAAAATGCCCCCGTAGCGCGACATCGCAGATCGCCCGAGGCGCAACAGGTCACCGATGCGGCGGGCAATCTCGCTGAGGTCGGTATTGTCGAGCCCGCTGGAGCCGGCCTTGTCCTTGAGTTGGGTCAGCCACTCGAGCAGCTCGCGGGCAATGCTGTCGACCGCAGTCCGGCGCGAAATCGAGGGTGCCTGCCGGTTCAAGGACGGCGGGTCCGCGGCGTGCAACGGCTTGCGGTCGGGCCGGCCGCGGTCGCGCGCATTCGGTAGTTGTGAGGTGCCATCCAGGTCCACCGGCCGGTCGCTCGGAGCATTCGCTTAGGTTAGCAGGCAGCGCCGACTTTCGGGACGCAGACGATGCACTCGCTATCCCCTCGGCGTCTGCTCAGGCCTTGAAGGCGCGGCCGACCTTGCTGCCGTTGTCGCGCTGCAACTGCGCGCTGATCCAGCGGCCGGTCGCAACCAGTGCCGGCAGGTCGATCCCGCTGCGCAGGCCGAGGCCGTGCAGCAGGTAGACCACATCCTCGCTGGCCACGTTGCCACTGGCGCCGGCGGCATACGGGCATCCGCCGAGGCCGGCGACCGAGGCATCGACGACGCGCACGCCGAGCTCCACGCAGGCCAGCGTGTTGGCGAGCGCCTGCCCATAGGTGTCGTGGAAGTGCACTGCCAGCGCGCACATCGGGACTTCGGCCGCGACTGCCTGCAGCATCTGCCGCGCTCGCCCGGCAGTGCCGACGCCGATGGTGTCGCCGAGGGAAATCTCGTAGCAGCCCAGTTCGTGCAGACGGCGGGCGACGCGCACCACATCGGCGATTGCCACCTCGCCCTGGTAAGGGCAGCCGAGGACCGTCGAGACGTAGCCGCGCACGCGCACGCCGTCATTGCGGGCGTGCTCGAACACCGGTTGGAAGCGCTCCAGGGACTGCTCGATGGTGGCGTTGATGTTGCGCAGGCT
Source organism: Xanthomonas sp. (assembly GCA_020693165.1). Taxonomy (GTDB): domain Bacteria; phylum Pseudomonadota; class Gammaproteobacteria; order Xanthomonadales; family SZUA-5; genus JADKFD01. Next base: position 13,960 of record JAIMJQ010000007.1, read on the forward strand.
GAAGGCCTCGGAGGCCGCCGCGAACATCGCAATCTCGTTCACGCCGACGCTGCGCGCACGCTGATAACCCTGCAGATTTGGCACCAGCACCGGATAGGCGACCCCCGCGCGCTTGCGAATGCCGCTGTAGACCTCGGCTGCATCGGCCATCTGCGGGACCCACTTCGGGCTGACGAAACTGGTCGCCTCGACGCTGCGATGGCCGGCGTCGACCAGCCGTTCGATCAGTTCGATCTTGGTGGCGGTGGCGACCGGCGCAGCCTCGTTCTGCAGACCGTCGCGCGGACCCACTTCCACCAGGCGGATGTCGTTGTCGCTCATGATCAACCCTGTGCTGCTGCCGATCGGGCTGATGCTGGCGGCGTTGAAGGCGGCAATCAAGGGTTGCAGCCAAGGCATCTGGTTTCGGCATGTTCGGTGAGAGTCCCGGTCGCCCCTGACGGTGCGCCTATTCGCGCATCGAACAGTGGAGCGCACGAGGGCACGAGGGCACGAGGGCACGCAAAGGAAGATTCGGAGCAAGCTTCAGCTCATTCGTGCCCTCGTGCCCTCGAAGTTTGTGCCATACAATTCAATGATCTATGGCATGTTCGGTGAGGGTGTCTGGCGCACATGCCAGATTGCCGCCCCGGCGCGCGCTGGCAATTGTGCATCGGCTCCGGAGGGAGGGTTGACGGGCCTCACGGGCGCATCTATGCTCCCTTCCAATGTACTAACGCGCTATTACACAAATGAAACGCCGGGCGTTGCAACCAGAAGCTACCGAAGTGACGCCCCTGGATTTTCTGTGCGAGGGTCTGCTGGCTTTACGCAGCGTCGACGAAATGCGTGCTTTTCTGCGCGATTTGACGACGCCGGCCGAGCTGGAGGCGCTTACCGACCGCTGGCGCGTGGTGCCTTACCTGATGCAGGAAGTCGCCTACCGCGAGATCCACGATCGCACCGCGGTCAGTGTGACCACCATCGGCCGGGTGGCGCGCTTCCTGGGTGGTGAACATGGCGGCTACGCGCTGGCCGCCGGCCGGCTGAAACGCAAGGGGCGCTGGCCGTTGTAGAGGACGCCGTCGCCGACTGCCGAGTTGAGCAGGTAACAGGACGGGCGCTGCGCTGGTGGCAGCGGGCTTCGCCCGCAATGCTGCTTGACCAGCAACCAGCAACCAGCAACCAACATCCATCAACCAACAACCAACAACCAACAACCAACAACCAACATCCAACAACCGACAACCGACAACCGACAACCATCAATCGCCCCCAATGACCAAGCCCAGAGACAGACTTCGCATCGCCGTGCAGAAATCCGGTCGACTTTCCGAGTCGTCGCAGGACCTGCTGGCGCGCTGCGGACTGAAGTTCCGCCAGAGTCGCGACAAGCTGTTCTGCTTCGGCGAGAGTCTGCCGATCGACCTGCTGCTGGTGCGCGACGACGACATTCCCGGGCTGATTGCGCAGGGCGTGTGTGAGCTCGGCATCGTCGGCCGCAATGTCGCCAGTGAGCAGAGTATTGGCGCTGGCGCCGAAGGAGCGGCAGCCTTCGTCGAACTGCGGGAACTCGGGTTCGGCCGTTGCCGGCTGTCGATCGCAGTGCCGCAGGAAGATGCGTATGTCGGGCCCGAGGATCTCGCGGGTCTCCGCATCGCGACCAGCTACCCGCACCTGCTGGGCGAGTTCTTGCGCAGCAACGGAGTCGATGCCGAGATCGTCGTCCTCAACGGCTCGGTCGAGATTGCGCCGCGCCTCGGTACTGCGGATGTGATCTGCGATCTGGTGCAGTCCGGCGGAACCTTGGTCGCCAACCAGCTGCGCGAGGTCGTTTCCATTCTCGACAGCGAAGCGGTTCTGATCGGAGCGCGCCAGGACTATGCCGACGAGCGCGCGGATCTGCGCGATTTGCTGTTGCGACGTATCGACGGTGTCATCCGCGTGCGCGAATCCAAGCTGGTGTTGTTCCAGGTCGATGCGGCGCGCCTGGCGGATGTCCTGGCGGTGCTGCCCAAGGGCGATCCAGCTGCAGTCAGCCGACTGCAAACCCCGCTGAGCACGCTGTCGGTACAGGCGGTCTGCCACGAGGCCATCACCTGGCAGCACCTTGAAGACCTGAAGCGCGCCGGCGCTGCCCACCTGCTGGTGGTACCGGTGGAGAAAATGCTGGCATGAGCACGAATTTCCAGTTTTCCGAATTGCGGCGCATACGCTGGGCGCAGGCGACGCCCGAGCAGCGTGCCGACGCACTGGCGCGGCCGGCGAGCAGCAGCAGCGAGGAGCTGCTGGGCCGCGTGCGGCGCATCCTCGATCAGGTGCGCGCCGATGGCGACAGTGCGTTGCGCGCGCTCACACGGCGTTTCGACCAGTGCGAACTGGTCGAGTTCGCGGTCGGCGCCGACGAATTTGCCAGCGCTGCTGAGCAATTGAGTGCCGAACTCAAGCAGGCGATTGACGACTCGCGGCGTCGCATCGAGCGCTTTCACCGTGAGACCCGGCCGCAACCGATCGCCTTGTCGACGGCTCCCGGCGTGATGTGTGAACGCTTGCCGCTGCCGATCGTCAACGTCGGTCTGTACGTGCCCGCCGGCAGTGCGCCGCTGCCGTCGACGGCGTTGATGCTGTGTATTCCAGCGCGCCTGGCCGGCTGCCGCGAGATCGTGCTGTGTACGCCGCCGCGCGCCGACGGCAGCGCCGATCCCGCGGTGCTTTACGCCGCACAGGCGTGCGGCGTCACCCGCGTCTACAAGCTGGGTGGCGTCCAGGCGATCGGCGCGATGGCCTACGGTTGCGAGAGCGTGCCGCGCTGCGACAAGATTTTCGGGCCCGGCAACGCCTACGTCACAGCGGCCAAGCTGCTGGTGTCGCAGGAGACGGGAGGGGTGGCGATCGACATGCCGGCCGGACCCTCGGAAGTGCTGGTAGTCGCCGACGCCATGGCCGAACCGGAGTTCGTCGCCGCCGACCTGCTGTCGCAGGCCGAGCACGGCCCCGATTCGCAGACGCTGCTGGTGACCGACAACCCGACTCTGGTGGAAGCCGTCGATGAGGCGCTGGCGATGCTGTTGCGCGATCTGCCGCGCGCCGACCAGGCGTGCAGGGCGCTCGCACACAGTCGAGCCGTCATCGTCGACGACCTCGACCAGGCCATCAAGGTGTCCAACGCCTACGCGCCCGAGCACCTGATCCTCAATGTCGCCGATCCGCGCCGATTGCTGCTGTCGGTCGAGAACGCCGGCTCGGTGTTCCTCGGACGCTACACGCCGGAGTCGCTCGGCGATTACACCAGCGGCACCAACCACGTGCTTCCGACCTACGGCCACGCGCGCACGCTCAGCGGATTGTCGGTGCAGAGCTTCCAGAAGCTGGTCACGGTACAGGAGGCCAGCGCTGAAGGGCTGAAGGCGATCGGCCCGACTGCGATCACGCTGGCGCATGCCGAGGGCCTGCATGCGCACGCGCTGGCAGTGCAACTGCGTCTGCGCGCGATCGCCAGCGAGGGTCGCCCATGAGCGTGCTCGATCTCGCGCGTCCGGAATTGTTGGCGCTGAAACCCTACAGCTCGGCGCGCATGGAGGCCGGGCACGCCGCGGTGATGCTGAATGCCAACGAGTCGCCGTACCCGCCGTTCGCCGGCGATACCCTGGAGTTGAACCGCTATCCCGATCCGCAGCCGGCGGCACTGCTTGACCGGCTGGCGCAGACTTATGGCGTCAGTGCAGCGCAGATCTTCGTTGGTCGCGGCAGCGACGAGGCGATCGACCTGCTGGTGCGTGCTTTTTGCCGTGCCGGGCGCGATGCGCTGCTGATCTCGCCGCCGACCTTCGGCATGTATGCGGTGGCGGCCGGTGTTCAGGGTGCCGACGTCATCTCGGTGCCACTCAAACCCGATCGCCACTTCGAGCTGGATGCCGATGCGCTGCTGGCGGCAGCCGACAGCCAACCGGTCAAGCTGGTCTTCGTGTGCACGCCAAACAACCCGACCGGCGGTAGCGTCCCGGCTGAGCGCGTTCGCGGGCTGGCAACGGCGCTCGTCGGTCGTGCGTTGGTGGTCGTCGACGAGGCTTACGCCGAATTTTCTGAAAGCCCGTCGTTGGCCCTGAGCGTTGCTGAATTTCCCAACCTGGTGGTCCTGCGCACCCTGTCGAAGGCTTACGGACTTGCCGGTGCGCGCCTTGGCGTATTGATTGCCAGTTCCGAAATCATTGGTCTGATCCGCCGGATCATGGCGCCGTACCCGGTGCCGACGCCGTGCCTGGCGGCAGCGCTGGCGGCGTTTGCACCCGAAGCCAGCGCGGCGCGCGCCGAGCACCTGGCGGCCACTTGCGCCGAGCGAGTGCGCCTGGCTGCAGCGTTGAGTGCGCATCCAGGCGTGCGCCATGTGTGGCCGAGCGATGCCAATTTCGTGGCTTTTCGCGTCGACGATGCCCGCGCAACATGGCGCCGCCTGCTAGATGCCGGCGTGATCGTACGCGATGTCAGTCATTACCTCGGGCTGGCCAACTGCCTGCGCGTCAGCATCGGCACGCCGGCCGAAAATGACGCGTTCCTCGCTGCGTTGTAGGAGCGACGTGTACGCCGCGACCATCGCACGACAGGACCCCCGGTCGCGACGTACACGTCGCTCCAACACCAACAACTGACACCATAACCACCCCATGCGCAAGATCCTCTTCATCGACCGCGACGGCACGCTGATCGAAGAACCTGCCGACGAGCAGATCGATTCTTTCGACAAGCTGCGCCTGTTGCCTGACGTCATCGTGCCGCTCCGGCGCCTTGCCGACGCCGGCTATGAGCTGGTCATGGTGACCAATCAGGATGGACTTGGGACCGCGAGCTTCCCGGAGCTATCGTTCTGGCCGGCGCACAACCTGCTGCTGCACATCCTCGAGTCGCAGGGGATCGGCTTTGCGGCGATCCGCATCGACCGGCATTTTCCGCACGAGGCCAGTGATACGCGCAAGCCGAAGGTCGGGCTGATGCTCGATTACCTTGCCGACCCGGGTTGGGATCGCAGCCGCAGCGCGGTGATCGGCGATCGCGATACCGATCTGGAGTTCGCGAAGAACCTCGGCGTTGCCGGAATCCGCTGTGGTCCCAAGGGTCTGTCGTGGCCGCAGATCGCGCGGCAACTGCTGGATGCGCCGCGGATCGCGCAGATCGTGCGCGCTACCAGGGAAACCCGGATCGAAGTTTGCGTCGATCTCGACGCGGAGACTGCGCCGGAAATCAGTACCGGTCTGGGATTCTTCGATCACATGCTGGAGCAACTCGGCAAGCACGGCGGTTTCGGCCTGAAGCTGAAATGCGTTGGCGACCTGCATATCGACGAGCACCACACCGTCGAGGACTCGGCGCTGGCGCTCGGGCAGGCGCTGAAGCAGGCGCTCGGGGACAAGCGCGGCATCGGTCGTTATGGCTTCACGTTGCCGATGGACGAGACGCTGGCGCAGGCGGCGCTCGATCTGTCCGGGCGGGCCTGGCTGGAGTTCGACGGCAAGTTCCCGCGCGAGCGCGTCGGCGAGTTGCCGACTGAACTGGTGCCGCATTTCTTCCGTTCCCTGTGTGACACGCTGGGCGCCAACCTGCATCTGACGGTGCGCGGCGACAACGCCCATCACATGGTCGAAGCCTGCTTCAAGGTGGTCGCACGCACCTTCAGGCAGGCGTTCAGGCGCGACGGCGATGTGTTGCCGAGCACCAAGGGCGTGCTGTGAGTACCGTCGTCGTCGATTCCGGCGTTGCCAACGTCGGCTCGGTGGTTGCGGCGCTGGAGCGGTTGCAGGCGAAAGTCATCATCAGTCGCGATTGGGAGGTGATCCGTCAGGCTGCTCGTGTCTTGCTCCCCGGCGTTGGCGCCGCGGCGGCGGCCATGCGTGAACTCGATCGGCTGGGGCTTGTCGAGCGGCTGCCGACGCTGACGCAACCGGTGCTCGGCGTGTGCCTGGGGATGCAGTTGATGTTCGAGGGGTCGGAGGAGGGCGGGGAGCTCGAAGCCGGGACTCGGGACTCGGGACTCGGGACTCGGGACTCGGCTGTTCAGAGTGAGAATGCATCCCGGCTCGTGCGTGTGAATCTGCCGGATCATCGCGGCAGACTCCCCACTGGCCACCAACCCGAGTCCCGAGTCCCGAGTCCCGAGTCCCGGCGGTTGGCCGTCCCCTGCCTCGGTATCCTCCCCGGCCACGTTCGCCGCCTTCCCGAATCCCCCGGCGTACGCATCCCGCACATGGGCTGGAACGCGCTGATCCCGCGTCGACCGCATGCGCTGGTCGCCGGCCTTGGCGAGCGCGACTACGCCTATTTCGTGCACAGCTTTGGCGCCGCCGAGAGCGAGCTGACGCTGATGGCTTGCGAGCACGGCAGCACCTTCTCGGCGGTCGTCGCGCGTGGCAATTTCATGGGTGCGCAGTTCCATCCGGAGCGCTCGGCTGCTGTCGGGGCGCGCCTGCTCGACAACTTCCTCAATCTCGATCTGGAGGCGCTCGGGCGATGTTGATCTATCCCGCAATCGATCTTCGCGGCGGGCGCGTCGTGCGCCTGCAGAAGGGCGACTACGATCGCGAGCAGCGCTATGAACTTGATCCGCTGGAGCTGGCGCGATCGTATGCCGATGCTGGCGCGACCTGGCTGCACGTGGTCGACCTCGATGGTGCACGCTCCGGCGACAGCGCCAATCTCGCCGCGATCGAAGCGATCGCCACGCAGGTGTCGATGCACGTGCAGGCGGGCGGTGGCGTGCGCAGCGAAGATGACTTCAAGCGCTTCATCGACGCCGGTGTCTCGCGCGTGGTCATCGGTAGCCTCGCGGTGCGCGAGCCGGATCGGGTCGGGGCGCTGCGCTGGCGCCATGGCAGCGACAGCCTGACGCTGGCGCTGGACGCGCGCGCCGACGCCGAGGGCGTCTTTCGCGTCGCAACTGCAGGCTGGAAGACCATCGAGAGCGTCGCGCTGAGTGCGCTGCTGGTGCAGTTTGCCGCACAGGGCTTCGAGCATTTTCTGGTGACCGACATCGATCGCGACGGCATGCTCGCGGGCCCCAATGTGGGACTCTACCGGGCGCTGCGCGAACTGGCGCCGCAGGCGGAAATTCAAGCTTCGGGTGGCGTACAGGGGCTCGAAGACCTGTCAGCGCTGCGCACTCTGGGTGTCGCCGGCGTGGTCATCGGCAAGGCCTTGCTCGATGGACGCTTTTCGCTACCAGAGGCGCTGCAGAACTCATGATCGCCCGCCGCATCATTCCATGCCTCGACGTACGCGACGGCCAGGTCGTCAAAGGCGTGCGTTTCCGCGATCACGTGGTGATGGGCGAGATCATCGACCTGGCCCTGCGTTATCGCGACGCGGGCGCCGACGAACTGGTGTTCTACGACATCACCGCCAGTCCGCAGGGACGCAGCGTCGACCGCGACTGGGTGCAGCGGGTGGCGCGCGCCATCGACATTCCGTTTTGCGTCGCCGGCGGTATCCGCAGTGTAGTCGATGCCCGCGCCGTGCTCTACGCCGGTGCCGACAAGATCTCGGTGAACTCGCCGGCGCTGGAGAATCCCGACCTGATCGATGCCCTGGCAACCGAGTTCGGCACCCAGTGCATCGTCGTCGGCATCGACAGCCGCGAGTTTGCGGGCGAGTACCGCGTCAACCAGTACACCGGCGACCCGGAGAAGTCGCGCGAACTGGCGCGACGCACGCTCGACTGGGTTCCAGAGGTGCAGCAGCGCGGCGCTGGAGAGATCGTGCTCAATTGCATGAATGTCGACGGCGTGCGCCGGGGCTTCGATATCCGGCAGTTGCAGGCCGTGCGGCAGATCTGCAAGGTGCCGCTGATTGCATCCGGTGGCGCCGGCACGATCGAGCACTTTGCGCAGGTGTTCGAGCAGGCCGATGTCGATGGCGCGCTGGCGGCCAGTGTGTTCCATTCTGGCGAAATCGCCATTCCCGACCTGAAGCGGGCATTGATCGGACGCGGCATTGCGATCCGTGCGTGAATAACGGTCCTCGCAGACCGCGGCTGCCGGGACGGTGGCCTTCCACCACAAATTACGACCACGGGGCTGATCGATGACCGCACTTCCCAACCCTGCCGATATCGATTGGTCCAAGGGCCTGCTTCCGGCGATTGTCCAGGATGTCGACAGCGGCCTGGTGCTGATGCTCGGCTACATGAACGCCGAGGCGCTGGCGGCGACCATCGCGAGTGGGCATGTGACCTTCTACAGCCGCAGCAAGCAGCGCCTGTGGACCAAGGGCGAAACCAGCGGCAACGTGCTGGAGTTGCGCTCGATGGCGCTGGATTGCGATGGCGACACCTTGCTGCTGCTGGCGCGACCGCACGGGCCGACCTGCCACCAGGGCACGACCACTTGTTTCGGCGATTTCCCGGGACCCGAGTCCGCCTTCCTCGGTCAACTCGGCCGTTTGGTCGAACAGCGCCACACGGATCGCCCGGCGGGCAGTTACACCACCAGATTGTTCGAATCCGGCACTCGGCGCATCGCCCAGAAGGTCGGCGAGGAGGGAGTCGAAACCGCGCTGGCCGCAGTCGCCCAAGGTCGCGACGACCTGCTCGCCGAGGCCTCCGATCTGCTCTATCACCTGTTGGTGCTGTTGCGTGACCGCGGGCTCGGCCTCGATGACCTCGCCCGCACGCTGCGAGCACGGATCAAGTAGCCGTTGCCTGGGTGGGTCCGGACCTGGTCCGGACGCTCTCCCGGGCACTTTGTGGAGATTCCAAGGAATCGTCCGGCTGACGCTGTTGCGAACGAAGCCGACGCGCTAACGTCCGCGCCATGCTCCGCATCAAGCTTTGGCATCGGGTGTTCGTGGTGACCGCGCTGGCCACACTGCTGGCGGTGGCGACCATGCTTGTCGTCCAGCAGCAGACCTTCCGCGATGGCCTGCTCGATTACGTCAACCAGATCGATCGCGAGCATGCGCAGGGAGTGGTTCCCGCTTTTGCGAACGAGTACCGCGAAGCGGGCGACTGGACCCGTTTGCGCGCCAATCCGATGCGCTTTCGCTGGTTGCTGGAACAGACCAACGGCGTTGGTCGTGGCTTCGGTCGACCGCCGCCGGAGATGCGCGCTGATGGTCGTGGGCCTTTCCCGGGTGCTGGCCCGCCGCCCCGGCCCGGCGCGTTCGCGCCACCCGGCGAAGGCGAGGGCGATGGGCGGCGACGAAGGTACGCGATCTACGATGTCGACGGCCAACCGGTGATCGGCCCGCCGCAACCCTGGCCGAATGCGGTATCGCTGCCGATCGTCGTCGACAGTCGCACCGTCGGCAACCTGCTGGTGCAGCCACTCCCGCGCCTCGAGAGCAGCTTCGATCTCGACTTTGCGCGATCGCAGTTGACCCGCGGCGTGGTCACCGCGCTGGTGGTGCTGGTCCTGGCAATCGTCGCGTCGATCGTGTTCGCGCGCCGTCTGGTGGCGCCGTTGAGATGGATGGCTGACCGCGCCAAGCGCATCGCCAGCGGCGACTATGCGGCGCGCGTGGCGAGCCAGCGCAGCGACGAAATTGGCGAACTGGGTCGTGAGTTCGATGCGATGGCTGAGGCGTTGCAGCGCAATCTCGATGCGCGCCAGCGCTGGACGGCGGAGATCAGCCACGAACTGCGCACGCCGATCGCGGTCATGCGTGCAGAGCTGGATGCGCTGGAAGACGGCGTGCGCAAGTTCGATGACGCGGCGCTGCGTTCGCTGAGTGCCGAAGCCCATCGCCTTACGCGGCTGGTCGAGGATCTCTACCAGCTGTCGCTGGCCGATGCCGGCGCTTTGGCCTACCGTTTCGAGGACATCGATCTGGCCGGGTTGCTTCGCGAGGTCATCCAGACGCAGGCACCAGCGTTTGCCAGGGCCGGCCTGCAGGTCGCGACCGATCTGCCAGCGTCGGCGATGGTGCGCGCCGATGGTGGACGGGCGCTGCAGTTGTTCGCCAACCTCGCCGCCAACAGCTGCCGCTACACCGACGCCGGTGGGGAGGTCAGGCTGTCGTTGCGCGATCATGGAAGCTGCTGGCGGATTTGCTGGGAAGATTCCGCTCCGGGTGTGCCGGCCGCTGCGCTGGCGCGGCTGTTCGACCCGCTGTTTCGGGTCGATACCTCGCGCAGTCGTGCGGCCGGTGGCGCCGGACTTGGTCTCGCCATCGCCCGGCGCATCGCCGAGGCGCACGCTGCGAGCATCGTCGCCGAGGCTTCCACGCTGGGCGGTCTTCGAATCCTGATCGACTGGCCGAAAGCATGAGTCAGATCCGCGGCAAGCGCGTCATGATCGTCGAAGACGAGCGCAAGCTCGCCGAGGTGCTGCGCGACTACCTGATCGCCGATGGCGCATGGGTCGAACTGGTTCACCACGGCAACGATGCGCTGCCCGCTTTTCGCGCAGCACCCCCGGATCTGCTGCTGCTCGACCTGATGTTGCCGGGCACTGATGGACTGACCATCTGCCGCGAAGTTCGGCGCTCGTCGACGCTGCCGATCATCATGGTGACCGCGCGCGTCGAGGAGATCGACCGTCTGCTCGGACTGGAGCTGGGTGCCGACGACTACATCTGCAAACCGTTCAGTCCGCGCGAGGTGGTGGCGCGGGTGCGCGCGTTGTTGCGCCGCGCATGCCAGTGGCAGGGGGAAACCGCGCGCGCGCCGGGCGCCGAACTGGAACTGGACGAGGAACGCTTCGAGGCGCGCTGGCGCAGTCACGAGCTCGACCTGACGGTGGTCGAATTTCGCCTGCTGAAGGCATTGGCGCACCGACCCGGCCACGTGCTGTCGCGCACGCAGCTGATGGAGCAACTGTATGTCGACCACCGCATCGTCTCCGACCGCACCGTCGACAGCCACATCAAGAATCTGCGCCGCAAGTTCGAGGACGTCGCCGCCGGCAGCGACCCGATCCGTTCGATCTACGGGGTGGGGTACAAGTTCGAGCCTTCAGATTGATGCGTTGCAGGTACGTAGCGGTTCGTGGGTCACGTAGCCCCTCGGGCAACCTGACCTGCCGAAAGAGTGACCGGAATGCCCATAGAAGAGCGGATCAACTTCCGCCAAGTGCACCCATGAATTGCCGGTAGTGGCGAAGTTCCGCAATCGAATCGCGGATATCCGCCAGCGCCAGATGCGCGCCGTCCTTCTTCAGGCTCGCCAGCACCTGCGGTGCCCAGCGCCGGGCCAGTTCCTTGACCGTGCTGACATCCAGATTGCGGTAATGGAAGTAACTCTCCAGCGCCGGCATTTGCCGGTGCAGGAAGCGCCGGTCCTGGCAGATCGAGTTGCCGCAGATCGGAGAGGCGCGCTCAGGGACCCACTGGCGCAGAAACGCGAGCGTTTGCGCCTCGGCGTCGGCGAGAGATACCGTCGACGCCAGACAGCGCTGCCACAGTCCGCTCTTGCCGTGCTGGTTGCGGTTCCAGTCGTCCATGGCCTGCAGCCGCGCAAGTGGCGTCGCGATCGCCAGCATCGGGCCCTCGGCCAGCTCGTTCAGGTACTTGTCGGTCACCAGCGTCGCGATTTCGATGATCGAATCGTTGTCGGTATCGAGGCCCGTCATCTCCAGGTCGATCCAGATCAGGCGCTCGGCCGAATCGGTGTTGCTCGTTGACTCAGTCACCGTTCCTGCGCTCCTTCTCTTGCGCCCGTTTCGATCTGAAGAATGCCCGCAATCGCTCGCCGGATTCCAGCGCCATGACGCCGCGTACCACCTCGACGCGATGGTTGTGACGCGGGTCGGCGAGCACGTCGAACACGCTGCCGACGGCGCCGGTCTTGGGATCATCTGCCGCGAATACCAGTCGCTCCAGTCGCGCATGAACCATGGCACCGGCACACATGAGGCAGGGCTCCAGTGTGCAGTAGAGCGTCGCCCCGACCAGCCGATGATTGTCGACTGCACGGCCCGCGGCGCGCAGCGCAACGATCTCCGCATGCGCGCTCGGATCGCGGTCGATGATGTTGCGGTTGTAGCCACGGCCGATGATCTGGTCGTCGAGCACTACCAGCGCCGCCACCGGCACCTCGCCCAGTTCCTCCGCCGCAGCGGCGAGGGTCAGGGTTTCGCGCATCCAGTCGAGGTGGGTGGGCATGAATCAGGAAAAAGGAAAAGTCAGGAAAAAGGAAAACGGGGAAGCGGTGTGCGCCAGGTTCCGGGGTAGCTCGCATCGAACGCTGTGAAGGGCAGAACGGCAGAGGATGCTCGGGCAACCGCTGTTGCCTTCCCCCTTTTCCATTTTCCCTTTTTCCGGCTTCATTCCCACTCAATCGTCGCCGGCGGCTTGCCGGAGATGTCGTAGACCACGCGAGACACGCCGCGCACCTCGTTGACGATGCGATTGGCGACATGGCCGAGGAACTCATGGGGCAGGTGCGCCCAGTGCGCGGTCATGAAGTCGATGGTCTCGACGGCACGCAGCGCGATCACCGGTTCGTAGGCGCGGGCATCGCCGACGACGCCGACCGAGCGCACCGGCAGGTACACGGCGAAAGCCTGGCTGACCTGGTCGTAGAGCGCGTGCTTGCGCAGTTCCTCGATGAAGATGTGGTCGGCGCGCTGCAGCACGTCGACCGCCGCGGGCGTGACTTCGCCGAGCACGCGCACCCCGAGGCCGGGGCCGGGGAAGGGATGGCGGTAGACCATTTCGCGCGGCAGGCCGAGGGCGACGCCGAGGCGCCGGACTTCGTCCTTGAACAGTTCGCGCAGCGGTTCCACCAACTTCATCTGCATGCGCGCGGGCAAGCCGCCGACGTTGTGGTGCGACTTGATCACATGCGCCTTGCCGGTTCTCGACCCGGCCGACTCGATCACATCGGGATAGATGGTGCCTTGCGCCAGCCAGCGCGCATTGCCATGGCGCTTGGCTTCTTCCTCGAAAACCTCGATGAACAGCCGCCCGATCACCTTGCGCTTGGCCTCGGGATCGTCGACCCCAACAAGCGCACCGAGAAAGCGGTCGCGGGCATCGACGCGGATCACGTTCAGGTGCATGTGTTCGGCAAACAACGCCATCACCTGGTCGCCTTCCTGGTAGCGCAGCAGGCCGGTGTCGACAAAGATGCACAGCAGTTGCTGGTCGATCGCGCGATGCAGCAGCGCCGCCACTACCGAGGAGTCGACGCCACCGGACAAGCCGAGCAGCACGTTGTCGCTGCCAACCTGTTCGCGCACGCGGGCGATGCCGTCGTCGATGATCCGCTCGGCGGTCCACAGGGTGGCGCAACCGCAAACATCGACGATGAATCGGCGCAGGATGGCCTCGCCATGGCGGGTGTGGGTGACTTCGGGGTGGAACTGCAGCCCGTACCAGTGGCGCACCTCGTCGGCCATGGCGACGATCGGCACCGTCTGTGTCGATGCCACGCCCTTGAAGCCCGGTGGGACGCTGACGACGCGGTCGCCGTGACTCATCCACACGTCCAGTGCCGGCTCTTCGTTGTCGCCGGGCAGACCGTCCAGCAATGCGCAGGAATGGGTCGGCAGCACTGCGGCATGGCCGAACTCGCGCTCGTCGCCGGGGACCACTTCACCGCCGAGCTGCGCTGCCATCGTCTGCATGCCGTAGCAGATGCCGAGGATCGGTACGCCAAGGTCGAACACCGCCTGCGGTGCGAGCGGCGAATCGGCCACCGTTACCGATTCCGGGCCGCCCGACAGGATGATGCCGCGCGGTGCGAAGCCGGCGATCTCGGACGGGTCGTGGTCCCAGGCCCAGATCTCGCAATAAACGCCGATCTCGCGGATGCGGCGCGCGATCAGCTGCGTGTACTGCGAGCCGAAATCGAGGATCAGGATACGGTTCTGGTGGATGTTGAGGGTCATGAACGTCGATCCTTGAAGCGGGTGCCGAAACAGCTTGAGAGAAAGAACGCCAGCGGCAGCGCCAGGCGCGAATCGGGACTCAGCGTGAAACGACCCTGTTCGCCGCCGCGGAACAGCCATTCGAGCTGGATGCCGGCAGACGAGGGCGACAGCGCAACGCTGGTCACCGCGTCGGTCGGAAAGCGCGCCAACAGCTTCGGCACGATGCGCGGCGCAAAGCACATCAGCATATCGCCGCGCAGCAGCATCAGCGGCAGCGGTCGGCGTCGGCGCCACCAGGTCGCAGCAAGGCTGCCGATACCGGATCCTGCGATCAGCGCCAGCGAGGTCTGCATGCGCTGCTGCAGCGACATCGGCAGCAACGCGATCAGGCCTACGCCGACCATGCAGATGGCGACCATCAGCCACTGCTCGGAGCGCCGCTCCCGCGTGTAGACGCCGTCCGCGTCGGCAACGTACGGACCCGATTCCACCGACTGCGGCCCCGCATCGGGAGCGTCCTGTGACATCTCAGTCGAGCCGGTAGTTGGGCGCTTCCTTGGTGATCTGCACGTCATGGACGTGGCTCTCGCGGACGCCGGCATTGGTCACGCGCACGAAGCTCGGTTCGGTGCGCATCGCCTCGATGGTGGCGCAGCCGACATAACCCATGGAGGCGCGCAGTCCGCCGATCAACTGGTGGACGATGTTGCGCAGCGGGCCGCGATAGGGCACGCGTCCCTCAATGCCTTCGGGCACCAGCTTGTCGGCGTCCGAGTCTTCCTGGAAATAGCGGTCCTTGGAGCCGCGCTGCATGGCGCCGAGCGAGCCCATGCCGCGGTAGGACTTGTAACTGCGGCCCTGATACAGCTCGACTTCGCCGGGCGCTTCTTCGGTACCGCCGAACAAGCCGCCGATCATCACGCAGTGCGCGCCGGCGACCAGCGCCTTGGCCACGTCGCCCGAGTAGCGGATGCCGCCATCGGCAATGATTGCCGCGCCGGTGTCGCCGATCGCCTTGGCGACCATCGATACCGCGGTGATCTGCGGCACGCCGACGCCGGCGATGATGCGTGTGGTGCAGATCGATCCGGGACCGACGCCAACCTTGACGCCGTCGGCGCCGACATCGACCAGCGCGCGCGCCGCGTCTCCGGTGGTGATGTTGCCGCCGACCACCTGGATCTGCGGAAAGCTGCGCTTGACCCATTGCACGCGGTCGATCACGCCCTGCGAGTGGCCGTGAGCGGTGTCGACGACCAGCACGTCGACGCCGGCTTCCACCAGCGCCGCGACGCGGGCCTCGGTGTCGCCGCCGACGCCAACCGCAGCGCCGACGCGCAGGCGCTCCTGCGCATCCTTGCAGGCATTCGGGTTGTCGCGAGCCTTCTGGATATCCTTCACCGTGATCATGCCGCGCAACTGGAACTGGTCGTTGACCACCAGCACCTTCTCGATGCGGTACTCGTGCAGCAGCGCCAGTACTTCGTCGTCGCTGGCGCCTTCGCGCACGGTGATCAGGCGCTCTTTCGGCGTCATGATCAGGCGCACCGGCTCGTCGAGACGCGTCTCGAAGCGCAAATCGCGGCTGGTGACGATGCCGACCAGATCCGGGCCGTCGACCACCGGGACGCCGGAGATCTGCAGCTTGCGCGTCAGTTGCATGACCTCGCGGATGCTGGTCTCAGGCCGTACCGTGATCGGGTCGCGGATGACGCCGGCTTCGTATTTCTTGACGTTGCGCACCTCGGCGACCTGCTGGTCGATGCTCATGTTCTTGTGCACGATGCCGAGGCCGCCCATCTGCGCCATGGCGATCGCCAGGCGCGACTCGGTGACCGTGTCCATCGCCGCCGAGACGATCGGGATGTTGAGCTTCAGCTGGCTGGCGAAGCGCGTGGCGAGACTGACGTCGCGCGGCAGCACGTTGGAATAAGCCGGAACCAGCGAGACGTCATCGAAAGTGAGCGCCTCAGCCACAATACGCATGGGGAATGCCTCAGGTGTCGCGAGGCGCGCCATTATAGCTGCTGTCGAGGCGGCGCTTTTGCGGGCGGATGGACGCGCTATCCTTTGCGCACATGCGCCAGCAGCCACGCCCCATGGCCGACCAGGCAAGCAAGACCCAGTTGAGTATCGACGCCTACCTCGACGGCGAGCGAACAAGCCCGATCAAGCACGAATACGCAGCCGGCCATGTGTTCGCGATCGCCGGCGCCAGCGAGCGGCATAACAAGATTGCCGGGAATCTCTAAGCGCACCTGCACCGTGCCACCCGCAAGTCCGAATGCGTTGCCTTCATCAGCGACATGAGCGTACGCATCGATCAGGTCGTCTACTACCCCGATCTGATGGCTTGTTGCGACCCGGCCGACAACGATCCTTACCTGAAGCACTCGCCGTGCCTGGTCATCGAAGTGCTCAGCGAGTCCACCGAACGCATCGATCGCGGCGAGAAACTGCACAACTATCGCCAGATCTGCAGTCTGCAGGCCTACGTTCTGGTCGCCCAGGACACCCGACGGATCGAAATCTACCGACGCACCAGCGGCCCGCACTGGCAGTTCGAAAGCTGCAGCGCTGCCGACGACCCGATCGACCTTCCGTGCGCATCCAGCCAGATCACGCTGGCGGAAATCTACGAGCGCATCGAGTTTCCGGCTGGCATGTAGCTGGGATCCGAGTTGTCAAACCGCCCCCAGCGCTCTAACATGCGCGGCTCTCTACGTGCCGCTGTAGCTCAGCTGGTAGAGCAACTGATTCGTAATCAGTAGGTCCGCAGTTCGATTCTGCGCAGCGGCACCAATGGAAACAAAGACCTGGAACACACAGACGGCCGTCTAGACGGCCGTTTGCTGATGGCGGGTCGGCAATAGGTCGGTGGCCCGCTGCATTTGACCCCCGCGTCGACAGCGAGACCTGCTCGCTGCGGTGCCATCGATACGAAGACTTGAACTCCGTGCCCGCTGGAATGGTGGCGATGCCTTCACCAACGCCTCCGCGAGTTTCAGCGCAGCGTCGGATTGCGGGTGGAAGATTGGATCAGCGGGAAACTGTGAACCAGGACGTCGCGCCTGGCTTCGTCGCCCTTGCGGGGCGCCGAAAATTCGGCCGGCGCGAGGGGCAGCTTCGCCCGCGCTGCGCGGGCTGACTCGTGGCGGACCGGCAACGCCGGGAATCCGCGCGCCACAACAATGTTCTCACCGCACCGCGATGTGGTCCTCACTTCAATGAAGACGACCACGACGCCATTGCGACGTCGCGTCCATGCGCGCAGGCGCAACTTTGCTCCGACAGCGCAATACCGCGCTTTGATCGGAGTACGAGATGAACAAGTTGGCTCTCTTCTGTGCGGCGGCGTTGGCTTTTTCGCCGATCACGTTTGCTGCACATCACGAGGAAAAGGCGACTCAAAATGTGGTTGAGATCGCCGCGAGCAACCCGGATTTTTCCACCCTGGTGACGGCCGTCAAAGCCGCTGGCCTGGCGCAGACCCTGAGCGGCACCGGTCCGTTCACGGTGTTCGCACCGACCAATGCCGCCTTCGCCAAGCTGCCGGCGGGAACGGTCGAGAATCTGCTGAAACCGGAAAACAAGGACCAGCTGGTCAGCATCCTGACCTATCACGTGGTGGCGGCGAAGGTGACTGCGGCGGACGTCGTCAAGCTCGACACCGCGACCACGGTCCAGGGCGGCGTAGCCGACATTACCGTGAGCGGCGACAAGGTGATGATCGACAATGCGAATGTGGTCAAGACCGACATCATGGGTAGCAACGGCGTCATCCATGTCATCGACACGGTGCTCATGCCGAAGTAATCGGTAGTAGCGAGCGCGCGGCGGCGCAAGGCCGTCGCGCGATTCGTGTCTGGCGTGCCGAGCACGCCGCTTTCGCGCCTATCGTTCTTCGGGCACGCTGTCCTGCTCGAGCTCCGCCTTCGCCTTGTCAGCTGCCGCGCGCTCCGCTGCAGCCTTCTCTGCCGCCGCTTTCTCTGCGGCTGCTTCCTCCGCGGCGCGCTTCGCCTCCGCGCGCTGGGTCCCGGCTTCGGCTTGGCGCTTTTCCTCAGCTTCGATCTCGACCTGGCAGCGTTCGCGAGCGACGGCCGATTCATCGCTCTGCGCCGCCTCCAGCTTCACGCGTTCTTGTTCCAGCGCCGGGATGCGGCGCCGCAGGTCGGTGTCGTAGGTCGATCCGCGGACCCGATAGTCCACGCCTCTGATCTGTTCCTCGACGCGCGCAATCTGGTCCGCAATGCGGCGATATTGCGCAGCGTAGTCGTTCTCGATGGCGTTGATGCGCGCGTCGCAGCGGCGACGCACATCATTCATCCGCACGAACTCGCTCTGCTCGGCCAGCGCATCGCGGGATCCGGCGGTATCAGCGCCGGTCGTGATGAGGGTTTCGATCTTCTCCGGGTCAGTCGAGCAGGGTTGCTCCGAGTAGACGATGGTCCCGCTGGCATCGACGCATTTGTAGACGGTCTGCGCCGCCAACAGGGCAGGCGCCGCCAGCGGGCAAAGCAGCAGGTAGGCAAGCTTGCGCATGAACGTCGCCCTCAATTGGCTACCACCGATTTTCGCATCATCGGCTCGCCAGAGATATCGGTAGCCGGGCCCGGTTTGCGGCCATGGCCCGGCGGTCGACGCCCGGACGTGCACGTTGTCGCGGCGATCATTCCGATTCGCCGGGCCCCGGCAGTATGTCGTCGTTGGGGAAGGCGCGATCCCTGAGCAGCGCGTCGATCTTCGCGTCGCGACCGCGAAAGGCGCGGTAAGCCTCGGCGGGATCGACCTTGTTGCGCGCCGCGAAAAGGTTGTCGACCATGCTTCTGGCGAGTTCCTTGTCATAGAAGCCGCCCGGCGCCTCGGCGAAGGCTTCGGTTGCGTCGGCGGTCAGCACCTCCGCCCACAGATAGCCGTAGTAGCCGGCGGCGTAGCCTTCGCCCGAGAACACGTGGGAGAAATGCGGTGTGCGATGACGCATCACGACCTCAGATGGCATGCCCATCGCCGCCAGTGTGTCGCGTTCGAAGGCATCCGGATCGAGGCCCTTCGGATCGACCATGTGCAGCTTGAGGTCGATCATCGCGCTGGCGAGATACTCGGTGGTGCCGAAGCCCTGGTTGAAACTCGCCGACTGCTTGAGTTTGTCGATCAGTTCGGCCGGCATCGGCTCGCCGGTTTCGACGTGGCGGAAGAACTTGCCGACCACCGGTTCGGTGAACAGCCAGCGCTCCAGCAGTTGCGACTGGAACTCGGTGTAGTCACGCACACCCCAGTTCTGGCTCGGGTACTCGACGGTCGACGACAGCGAGTGCAGCGCGTGGCCGAACTCGTGGAAGAAGGTAGTGGCGTCGTCCCACGACACCAGCACCGGCTCGCCGGGCGCGCCCTTGATGAAGTTCGAGTTGTTGCTGGAGAGCACGCTCGGTTCGCCATGCAGCAGATCGTGATTGCGATAGCTCGATGCCCATGCGCCGGAGCGCTTGCCGGGACGTGCGAACGGGTCGAGGTACCAAAGGCCGACCCGCTTGCCGTTGCTGCGGCGCTTGACCTCCCAGACCTTCACGTCGGGGTGGAACACCGGCACGCTGCCCTCGGGCACCGGGGTGAAGTCGAAGTCGAACAGTTCGCCGGCCACAAAGAACATCGCCAGCGTCAGCTGGTCGAGATTGAGGTACTTCTTGACCGCCTCGCTGTCGTAGGCGTAGCGCGCGGTGCGCACCTTCTCGGCGTAGTAGCGATAGTCCCACGGCTCGATCTTGATGCCGGCGCCCTCGGCGTCGGCGATCTTCTGCATGTCGGCGACCTCTTCCTTGACGCGCGCGATCGCCGCCGGCCACACCGACTCCATCAGCGCGAAAGCCGCCTCGGGGGTCTTCGCCATGCGGTCCTGCAGGCGCCAGGCGGCATAGTTGTCATAGCCGAGCAGGCGCGAGCGCTCATGGCGCAATTCCAGAATCTGGGTGATCAGCGCGTTGTTGTCGCGGGCGTCGCCGTTGTCGCCGCGGCTGTAATAGGTGCGCCAGACCTTCTCGCGCAGATCCCTCTCGGTCGAGTAGGTCAGGAACGGGTCCATCGACGAGCGCGTGTTCAGTACCGCGTACTTGCCGGGCTGGTCCTTGCTTGCGGCCAGTGCGGCTGCGGCTTTGGTGAAGGACGCTGGCAGGCCACCGAGCTGGGTTTCGTCGAGATAGGTGACATAGCCCTCCTCGTCGGCCAACACGTTGTTGGAATACGTGGTGTAGAGGCCGGCCAGCTCCTTGTTGATCGCCGCGTAGCGTGCGCGGGCGTCACCGGTCAGTTGGGCGCCATTGCTGCGGAAAAAGTCGTAGGTGACCTGCACCAGGCGCTGCTGGTCCGGGCGCAGCGTGGCGAACTCGGCGCCGTTGCGTACCGCCTCGATGCGCGCGAACAGTTTCTCGTTCTGCATCATCCTGGTCTGGTAATCGGCGTACATCGGCGTGACTTCGCCCTGGACTGCGCGGAACTCCTCGTTCGAGAGGTTGCCGACGTAGATGCCGAAAAAGACCTGCGCGCGGTAGACCAGATCACCGGAGCGCTCCATCGCGACCAGCGTGTTCTCGAAAGTTGCGGGTTCATTCTGGTTGGCGATGTCATCGAGCTGCTTCAGGTGCGCAGCCATCGCAGATTCCATCGCCGGCTTGATCAGGTTGACCTGCATCTGGTCAAACGGCGGAACGCCGCCGTAGGGACCGCTCCACGGCGCCAACAGCGGGTTCTCGGCGGTCGCGGCAGCGGTCGTCGGGTCGGCTGCGGCGGGTTCGCGTGCCGCAGCCGTATCGGGCGATGAGCGCTCGGCGCAGCCCGTCAGAGCGGTCAGCGCAAACGCTAGTGCGGTGGGTAGCAGGGCAGGGCGCATCGTGGGGACCTCGAAGTGGCGATCAGGATGGCGACGATGGCTGCGTCGCCCGGGAAGGGAGGCGACGTTAGCGATTGTTCCTGCCAATTCAAGGGCCAAAGGTCACGGGGTTGCCGGCCCCAGTTCAATGGACGTATGCGGCAAGTCGCTCATTTTGCTAATGATTGCGCCGCGAACGTCAGGCCGGTGCGTCATTGGTCGCGACTGCACGTCGCTCCTGCGAACTCGTGGCGGGGCCGGCAACTACCAGCAGCTGCCGTTGGTGGACGCTCCCGAGTAGCTGCGGCTGCCAACGTTGTTGACGACCAGATTCGCGCACTCGTCGCTTGCTTGCGGGCCCTGCGGGGTCGCGGTCAAGGTGTAGGTCTGTCCATCGGCGGCAACCGCAACGGCGATGTTGTAGTAGCCGCCCTCAGACAAGGTGGTGCCGAGACCGAGCCCGGCGGCGGTGGTGAGGTCGTCGGAATAGCGATTGCGGTTCGTATAGAAGCGTTCCTGCGCGGCTGCGATTCGCTGCAGCATCTCGCGAGCATCCGCCCTGCGGCCACGCATCACGTAGTCGCCGTAGGCCGGGTACGCCACGCCAGCCAGAATGGCGATGATGGCAACCACGATCATCAGTTCGATCAGGGAAAATCCGGCTGCTTTGTTCCGCTTCATCGATAACCCCTCGCAACAATCCATTGACGCTTTGTTCAACGCCGCGGCGGTCGCCCGACCGCCGCGGCTGTCGACTTACATTCGATCCAGCAGTTCGCGCCAGGATGCACGCGCCCAGATCGAATCTGCGTTGCTGGTAGCGTTCGCGATGGCCTGGTTTGCATTCGCACCAGGATTCGCCGGGTCGCAGACCGTGTTCGGCGGGCACGGCGGGACGCCCGGGATCAGCACCTGACCGCCGCCGCGAATCGTTACCGGGTCACCCGGTGGCGTCTGGCTTCTGACAATACCGCCGACAATGCGCGAAGGACTGGACTGGTTCGGATCCACGTTGGCCTGGCCGTTGGCGGCATTGACCACCATCAAACCATAGCTCGCACCCGGATCGCAGGGGTCGGTACCCTTCGGGATGACCGAGCGCAGCAGAATCTGGTTGGACGAGTAGAACGGGAAGCCCGGTCCCCCGGAACGCTCACCCGGTTCGCCCGGAATGGCCAATGGAATGCGCCAACCGCGCTTGGTATCCGGCACCAGATTGGTCGTGGTGATCCGACGGACGAAGTTCGTATCCTCGGTCAAGGTCTGCGAGACCAGCTGGTCCACCGTGATCGGATACTTGGAACAGGCATCCGTATTGCTGGCGCTGCAGGTGCCGTAGTCGCGAATGCCGTAGAAGTTCTGGGTCGGTATCGCCGGAGACCGATCCGGCGCGCCGATGAACTTGCCGGATCCGAACACGTGGATGGGTCCACCGGTAACCGGGTCGGCCATCGGGATCGGTGCGGAAGCGATCGGTTCGTCGCCCGCCGCCGCTGCGCCGCCATTGCCGTAGGTGCGGAAGATCAGATCGACTTTCCAGTCGTTCGGATCGGCACTGGAAATATCGAAGCGCCACAGGTTTCCGGCCAGATCGCCGGCCAGCGCGATGTCGTTGATCTGGTCGAGGCCGTAGTCATAGACGATCGGCTGCGACAAGCCGAAGGATCGGGTCGCCGTTTGCGGGGCGGTCGAGGTCCGCAGTTCCTTGATCAGCGTTCCGGTATTCAGGTCAATGACCAGCAGGGAGGTGCGCGACGCCGCCGTTTCACGACTCGCCGGATCAAGCGGATCGATCGGGAAGTAGCCGCTGGAGACCAGGGCAACCCACTTGTTCTGGTAGCGGATGCGCGCGAGATTGACGGATTCATAGGTGTAGCCCAACGAAGAGCAGAAGCGCGCCCCCGGCTGGCAGTCAGTGCCGCCGCCGGATGCCGGAGCCGCATTCGAGAATTCCCACAGTGCCGCGGTGGATGCGGCAGCTTCATTGATTACAACGGGATTGGTCACATCCAGCGCATAGATGCCGCGGCCGCCGAGTCGCAGCGAGCCGACCAGCAGCGTACGCCAGCGACCGTTGACGAAGGCATCGTAGACCAGCGGCTTGTCGTCAACCGTCGGCGTCAGCCCGGATTCCGCCTGGGTGGACTTGGTCAGGCGATAGTTGTCGATGATGGTATTGGGGATGTAGGCGAAACGCTCGGTACCGTCGCGGGCGTCGAAGGCATGCAGCATGCCGTCATTGGCCGCGACATAAAGCGTGGGTGAGCGGGCAATCCAGGTGTTCTGAAACACTTCATAGCCGGCATCGGCCTCCGCTGCGACCCGCTCGGGAGAACCCACCGGGAAGGCGTCGCGATGGCCGGAGTTGGGTGAGGACACATAGACCGGCTGGCCGCGGATCACGGCGCCCATCACCGAGCCGCGTGCGCGCAGCCGCGGATTCAGCGTGGTTTCGTGGTCGCGACTGCCGCGCACGTACTCCACCCGTTGCTCGCCGTAGCTGTCGGACGTGAATGACGTCGGGCTGATATCCAGCCGCAGCGTCGCCGGGGACACATTCAGGCGCGATTGGTGCCGTGAGGTCAAATAATCCCATCGGAAGGGCGTGCCGCTGCCGGGAACGCCACTCGACGTGAAAATCGCGCGTGAGTCGGGGGCGCGCACCGGGAGACCGGACTGCCCAGTACTGGTACATGTGCCCCCATTGAGTTTGCAGCCCGCATCCCACAACACTTCGAGCGGCTGCGCGGTGTTCGGATCGAGGCGGTTGCGGGTGACGAAGCCCGACCAGTCGGCCGAGTCGTAACCCGCCGAGTAACCCGTGGTGCCGTCGGTGATGATCGGCAAAGAAACCGACACCGCTGTGGAAGCGCCGCGTCGCGCCAGGATGCTGGACACGACTTCCGACATCGCGGCGATCAGTTCATCCGGATTGGACGCAGTGAACGCCTGCCCGCGACTGTTGATCGCGGCGTGCCACATGTCATCCACATTGGGCGTGGTGTTTGCCTGGGTCCGCGGCCATTGCAGAGTGCCGAGGCGCAGGTTGCGGTAGTTGGCGTCGGTCTTGGGGATGCGGCCGTCGACGCCAAAGCTGATCATGAAATTGACCATGTGCTGCCAGGTGGCCGGATTGTTGGCCGGGTTCCAGTAGATTTCCTTGTCGTCCAACGGGTTGAGGCTCGGCGTAATCGGGGCAAACAAATTGGTCGAGCGGTCCGGCAGGAATGGCGGCACCCGGTCGGCGAGATTTCGCAGATCGTTGGCCCAATAGTGCCAGGCGATGTCCGCCAGGGTAGTGCTCGCCGTGTGATTCTCATTCCACATGATCTTGCTTTCGGCATCGCCGACATTGAACGCCTTGCCGTCCGGCAGCGTCTGCGTGGTGTGGTCGTTCTTCGCCGGCATTCCCGGGGGCGTCTGGTTCCAGAAGCCGTCGGTCGTCAGAAAATGAAAGTTCTGGCGACAGCTGAGCTCTATGCCGAGGTCTGCCTCATAATAGGGATTGGTGGTTGCCAGACCGGTGCTTCGCGAATAGAACTTGCCAACTCGGTCTGTCGAGTCCAGCGTTGGCGTGCCGCCGCCGACCGGTGAACCAAACAAACGTTTGTAGAAATTCGTGCGAACCGTACCGACGAATTTGTTGATCGTCGTTGAGCCGACAATTTTGTTCGTATTCATATTCTGGAACGCGATGCGCACGGTTTCATCGAAGGGCGCAAACGCGCGCGACATCGACGTGACCAATGTCAAATATCGCGTGTGATAGTAAGACCACCAGATTGCGAAGTTGACTTGCTGATCCGCTGGCAGTGGCACCCATTCCCAATTACTCTCAAGATAGAGATCATTCGGATTGGTGATCTTGTTCTGCGCATCGACTGTGAGTTCTGGAGCGCTGCTTTTGTACTTGAAGTAGCCCGCGCCGGTTTGTCCGCAGAAGTTGGCGGTCGCGAGATTGCGACTGGCATTGGTCGTCTTCGCGGGGCAGGGACATTCAGGGTCTCGGTCGCTATCCCGGTCGGAAAATGGACACCGGGGGAGGCCAGGGCTGGTGCCGTCGCATAGTTCTGGGGCAAGCGCGTCCGCGCCAGTCCCGGTAGGTGAGTCCGGACGATTACGCGCGATGCCATTGTTCCAGGCATTAGTGAAACGAGGTGTCGGAAATGGTGTGATACCGTCGTTCTTCAGCGGCACCTTGTAGGTAATATTTGGATTATAGTAGACCCCATTGATCGAAAATGATCGCGGGTTCGTCGGGTTCGTGACGCCGGGGTCGATCACCGCGGCGCACAAGTATGGAATAGGCCGGCGCGGGCTTAAATTATAAGCGCGCGTATAATCATTGTTTGCATGAGTGCTTTGATCGTTGCGAACCCCAAGTCCGGTGACGCCGCCTCGGGTATCGTGCCAGCGCCGGTTGTAGTACGGCACTTCGTCGGGCATGAAGTGAAAGCCCATCGATCCGGAGTCGTCGAAAGTCACGACGATATTGGGAGAGACGCTCGCGGTGATCTCCGGCGGCGTTGGCAGCAGGTCGACGGTGCCGTCAGCGGCTTGCGCCAGTGCGCCCGCGGAGTAGCCAGCGATTCCCGCGACAACCAGTGCAACCGCGGCCAGGCGGCGAAGACCGGTGCGCAGGGGCTCTGCAGAATGAGTGTTCATGGTTGTGTCCTCTGCGAACAGCAGTATCAGGGTGCGCCAGGTGCGCCGGGATTGAAGCCCGCGTTGGTCAGGTTCAGCGAAGAGTAGACGCTCTCCGCGACGCGTATCACGTTGCCGCTGCCGCCCTGACTGCGGGCGGTGATGCGGTAAAAATGGCGCGTGGTCAGGCCGCCGCCGCCGACCGGAAGCACGCCGCCACCGGTGCCGCCGCTCGATGGCGGCAAATCCGGGCCGAGATACTCGACCAGGAAGCGCGGCTGTTCCGCGAGGTTGGCGGTGATTCCGGACCCGGTCAGCGCGTCGAGGCTGCGATCATAAGCGCGCGCGCCGTCGCTGGCGGGTTCCAGCCAGGTTGTCGCGCTGCGGAATGTCTGCACGTTCGGGCGCACCAGACCCGCGGGGGTGCTCGTGTACACGCAATTGGTTGTGGAAGACCCACCACACGGTGGAAGTGGATTGGCACCGCCATTGAAATTGAGCATCCACAGCATTTCTTCGCCGCCGCGGAGCGCGGTCTCGGCGCCCATCAGCCCAAGCTGGCTGTTGCGCAGGGCGCCGGTCATGCGTTCCTGCATGATCGAGCTGCTCGACGCGGTGAGTGCCAGGATCGTCAGCAATACCAGGAAGATCATCGCCAGAAACAGCACGGCGCCGGTTTGGTACTTCGGATTGCGGGGGTGATTCATGGGCGTGGCTCGCTTCATGGCATTTTGTTGCGACCGGTGGACTGGGCGATAAACTCACGGCGCAGGAAATTGCCAGCGAGAATGCCGGACGGCAGCGCGGAGTTAGCGGTTGGGTTGTAGCTGCTGGACTGATAGCGGTAGCTGCGACCGATCGCATCCAGGGTCGCCAGTTCATCAACCGAATTGACCAGAATGGATGCTTCGATTCGGCGCACCGAGCGCCACAGGCAGCCCGGCTCGCTGGCTGCCGGCAAATCGGGCGACGGACTCACGCCAATCGGTTTGAGCGGACAAGTGATTGCCCCTCCATTGCGCGTTTCGACCTGTGCGGCATTGAGGAAACGCATGCTGCCGCCGCTATCAAGCACCCCATAGACGAAATCGAGGCGGTCGACGCCGCGAACCAGTTCCTGCTCGACGCCATTCTCGCGGCGGATCAATACCGGTGTCAGCCGCAAACCGCCGGCATTGGGAGTTGCGTCCGGGTTGTCGTTCGCCCTGAAGGCAAGGTAGTAGGTGACCGTCACGAAGTCACGGGTGAAGTTGAATACTCGAACATCCCGGGCGCCGCTGGCTGCGCAACTCGCGGCCACACTGTCAATTGCCGAGGAGCCTCCGGCAAGCACATTCCCGAAGGTCAATTGATTACCGGCGACATTCGCGACGGGAAAGATACTGGGCGTTTGGCAATCTGAAAGGAATGCCAATTGAGGCGTTGCGGCCGCGAAGTTCACCGGGTCATCGCCGACTTGCGGTGCGATAGTCAGTGTACCTCCGGTCTCACAGTTGCCGGTGCCGTCGATTGGCCACCCGGTTCCACGCAAGTAACGCACCGTCAGCACGTCGGCATCGGGTACGCGACGTCCGGCGACCAGTCCCGCTGCTGGCAATCCGCCAGGCACGTTGGGCGTACACGTTGACCCGATGCAATTGTGCCCCTGGATGAAAAAGCGAGTGCTCAGCGAATAGGGCGCAGTGGCGTCAGCGGTCGTCATCTGGCCGGCCGCCGAAATGCTGTGCATGCTGCTGCCGCCGGTATCCGGCAGCGCCAGATTGGCAGCGAACACGCGGGGCGCGCGGTCCTGCCAAAGCGGCACCAAGGAACTGACGAGTCGATTTCCGGTGCGATTGCTGCAGTACTGGGCGCCCTGCATGCGCAAATCGGCCTCCATCCGCAGAGCGGCATAGCGGCCGTTTTCCTGAACGCGCGCGAGCGCGTCCTGGTGCTGATTGCTGCGACTGGTTGCGCCGAACAGGCTGACGATGCCGATCGACAAGATCAGCGCGATGGCGAGGGAGATCATCACCTCGACCAGCGTGAACCCGACGCTTCGGCAAATCCCTGATGCAGTACGCATTGGTGATCTCACTGTTCCGGGCATCACGGTTGAAAGACCCAGGCGAAGGTTTGCGGCACAGCGCTGGCCGCGACGGCAGTTCCACCCTGGGTGCCCCTCAGCAGCGAGCTTTCGTCCCATTGGATGAGCAGCGTGCACAAACCGCCATACGGGGCAGCGCCGGCCTGGATAGGGGTACCCAAGGCGCCGCCGTCGCAGGCGATGGTGGCCGTTGCGTTGGGCAGGGAATCCACCAGTTGCTGGCTCCAGGTCGCGCGGTCGCGAACGACCAGTTGCGCCGGTGTGCAGGCTGCGCCATTGGGGCAAGGGTCGGTGCCAATGGTCGAACTCGAATAGTCTCCGACGTAAGCGCTGATCTGACCCATGTTGGCGCGCATGCGATCGGCCATCGATTGCGCGAGAAAACTCGCCTGGGTTCGCAGGAAGGCGCTGTGGTTGGTCTTGACCGAGACCACCATGAGCCCGGCCATTCCCAGCAGGCCCAGGCTGAAAATCAGCACGGCCACCAGCACTTCGATCAGAGTGAATCCGCGGTTTTTCTTGAGTTTCATGCGAGGTGAGCTCTCAACTGCAAGCTGCTGCCGGCGAGCCGGTGGTGTCTCGACGCGAGCGAATCGCACCCGCGCCGCTGATGATCACTCGTCGGGAGTGCGTGGCGCTGGGGCTGTCGCTCGGACGACAGACGTTGAAGTCGAACCCGGTTGCTGTCACCAGCGCGCCGGTGCTGTTGAACTGGAGGGTGGTGTTGGCGCCGCCGCCAGTCGATGCGGCGGTAATCCGGTAGTTCTGCGGCAGTGCAGCGCGTTGCAGAAGAATCTCCGCGGTGTCGGCTTCCTGCACGCTCCAGCCATTGTTCCAGTTGCCGCTCTCGGCAACGATGGAGACGTTTCTGCCGCGCTTGACGGCTTCGGCGCGGGCCATGTTCAGCGCGACGATCAGTTCGTTGGTGGTCGCGGTGACGGTCGTGCGGATCTGAAACTCGCGCATCGCTGGAATCGCGAATGCAGCCAGAACGGCAACCACGGCAATGGTCACGATCAACTCGAACAGCGTAAATCCCGAGTTCGATCGGGGCTGGCCTTGCTGCAACTTCAGGGCTCCGGTCTTCATGGGGCGTTTTTGCTCGGGTTCAGGCCTGAGCGAAGGCTATGCGCAGCGCTGATCCGCTTCAAGGATGCGCTGGTGTAAGGTATCGAACTGCGGACAAGCGGCATTGGCAAGCGCCGGAGCACGCAAAAGCGGCGCTTTGCGGTCGGTCAAGGAGCCGTGGGACGAGTCAATGAGCCTTGATTCCGTGAGCCTTGATTCCGTTCATGGTTCGACAGGCTCACCACGAACGGAATCAAGTCTTCGAGCGGAATCGAGGTTCATTGGCGCTGCAGCGGTATCCAGGTGCCGCCGACGCGCACTTCGGCGGGCCCGAACTGGTGCTTGTAGTGCATCTTCGGATGCTGGTCGATCCAGAAGCCGAGGTACAGGTGCTGCAACCCGAGCGCGCGGCATTGCTCGATCTGCTTCAGGATGGCGAGCGTGCCGAGCGATCGGCTCGCTTCGTCCGGGCTGAAATAGGTGTAGATGGCAGAGGCGGCGGCGTCGACCTGGTCGGTCACCGCCGCTGCCAGCAACTCGCCGTCGCGGCGCAGTTCGAGGAACCAGGTGCTGGCCCAGCGACTGAGCAGGAAGCGGCTGTAGTCCTCGGGCGTCGGCTGTTGCATGCCGCCGTCGGCGTGGCGGCTGTCGATGTAGCGCCGATAAAGCTGGTAGTGCTCGTCCGACTCCGCAGCCCGACGCCAGTCGGTCTGGATGTCATGATTGCGCGCCAGTACGCGTCGCTGCGCCCGATTGGGGGTGAAGCCCGCGACTGGCAGGCGGTAGGCGGTGCAGGCGCTGCAGTTGGCGCAGTGCGGTCGATAGACGATATCGCCGGCGCGCCGAAAACCATGCGCAAGGGCGCGCCCGAAGAACTCGGCCAGATCCGGCGATTCCGGGTCGAGCACCTGATTGGTCGATTCGCGGTCGGCGTAGTAGCCGCAGGTGTGCGCCGCCGTGCGGTAGAGACGGATGCTGTCGGCCATGGTCAGGCGGCGGGTTGCGCCAGCAGCCGCATCAGGCCTTCCTGCGCAGTGGAAGCCACCAGACGGCCCTGGCGGTCGTAGATCATCCCGCGCGACAGGCCGCGCGCGCCCTGCGACGTCGGACTGTCGCAGGAATACAGCAGCCACTCATCGACACGGAACCCGCGGTGGAACCACATCGCGTGATCGAGGCTCGCCATCTGCACATTGCCCTGCAGGTAACTGATGCCGTGCGGCAGCGTCGCGGTGCCGATCAGGTGGAAGTCCGAGGCATAGGCGAGCAGTGCGCGATGCAGCAGCTGGTCGTCCGGGATGCGGTCGACCAGGCGGAACCAGACGTGCTGGAACGGCGGCCGCTTCGGCGGCTTGAGCTCGTCGCGCGGATAGACGTGGCGGAATTCGAATGGCCCGCGGCTCATGACCCAACGCTGCAGCTTCGGCGGAATTTTTGCCAGCGTCTCCGCAGTCAGCGGTTCGCGCTCGGCGAGGTCCTCCGGCGGCGGCACGTCGGGCATCGACAGCTGGTGGGTCAGGCCGTCCTCGGGCTCCTGGAACGACGCCGCCATGTTCAGGATCGGCTGGCCATGCTGGATGGCGACCACGCGCCGGGAACTGAAGCTCTTGCCGTCGCGACTGCGGTCGACCTCATAGACGATCGGCGCCTCGACATCGCCAGCGCGCAGGAAATAGGCGTGCAGCGAATGCACGTCGCGACTCTCGACGGTACGCTGCGCCGCCGCCAGCGCCTGTCCCAGCACCTGACCACCGAAGACGAAGCGCGTGCCGATATCGCGGCTCTGGCCGCGAAACAGGTTCTCCTCGATGCGTTCGAGCTGCAGCAGGTCGATCAGTTCGGTAACGATGGCGTGGGGCATGGGGTCGGCTGCAGCGAGGTTGCGGTGAGCATAGCGAAGCGCGGTCGCGATGATGTCGTACGAGTCCGCAAACGGGCAGGGCCCAGCCCGGATCCAGCGCAAACCTCCGTTCGGTCTGAGCGTTTCCCGCGGGCCTGCGAGCGGGAGATGGTCGAAGTACGCCCGCCGCGCAAGCGCGTGGCTCGCGCTTACGATGAGTAGTGATCTCCCAGGCCGCAAACGCGCAGGCTGCGCTACTTGCCGCTGGCATCGAGCCCGGCCAGTTCGCGTCCTTCGACTGTTTCCCCCGGAACGGCACGGGGGAAACGCTCAGGACGAACGGTGTCGCGACGGGGTCACCGAAGAGTCGCGAGCCACGCGCACGGCGCGCCTACACGCCGCGCGGTTTGCGGCCGCGTACGGCGAACTCGGTCTCGCTGAGGATGCCGCGCAGGATCTGCAATTCGCGCTCGTCGGGCATGCCGCGCTGGTACAACCGACGCACGCGCCGCATGATCTTGGTCGAGCTGCGATCGCCGAAGAAGCCGATCAGTTCGAGCACCTGTTCGAGATGCACGAAATAGCGCTCCAGTTGCTCGTTCGGCGCCGGCACGTGGCTGTCGATCGGCGTCGTCGTGGCAACGCGACTGAGTGCCTCGCAGCGCAGCTCGTAGGACAGCACCTGCACCGCGCTGGCGAGATTCAGCGAGCTGTAGTGCGGATTGGCGGGGATGGTCACCAGGTACTGGCAGAGTTCCAGCTCCTCGTTGGTCAGACCGGTGCGCTCGGTCCCGTAGAGCACGGCGACCGGACCGGTGGCGGCGGCGTCGAGGGCCAGGCGGGCGAACTCGCGCGGTTCGACTTCGAGCATGCGAATGCCGCGGCGACGGTCGCTGCTGCCGAAGACCACGCGGGCGTCGGCCAGCGCCTGCTGCAGCGAAGCGTGGACCGCGGCTTGTTCGAGCAGATCCTCGGCGCCGGATGCCAGCGCGTTGGCCTCGGGATCGGGAAAGCGCAACGGCGACACCAGCCGCAGCTGCGTCAGGCCCATGGTTTTCAGGGCGCGCGCCGTCGACCCGATATTGCCGGGATGCGAGGTCTGCATCAGCACCGTGGCGATCGGCTGCAGCAGCGATTCCGCGCGGGTTGCGGGCTCTGCCAGCGCAGTCATGGTGCCAGCACGGGGATGCGTTCGGCCGCCAGCCGCGCGGCGGCATCGAGGTCGATCTCCGCCAGCGACTGTCGGCCCGCGGTCAGCTCGCGCAGCAGGGCGCGCTGCAGTTCGCCGCGCTCGCGCGCCACGGCATACGCAATCGTGGTGAACATGACCATCGTGTAGCGAGGAATGAAGTGCCCCGGCAGGCGCTGCGCCAGTTCCAACTCCAGTTGCCGTTGCAGCTGGAACCCCGGATCGGCCACGGCATCGCGCATTTCGATGTAATTCTCCAGGGCCATCTCGGCGATCGCGTGCGCGTTCGGCCGGCGTGCGGCCTCGAACTGCGCGAATACCGTCGACCAGTCGATCTGACTGGCCTGGCGCGCCTGTTCGATCAGATCGAGCAGGGCGACGCAAT
The DNA here is from genome assembly GCA_020693165.1 of Xanthomonas sp. GTDB lineage: Bacteria > Pseudomonadota > Gammaproteobacteria > Xanthomonadales > SZUA-5 > JADKFD01. The sequence continues at coordinate 45,806 of JAIMJQ010000007.1, forward strand.
CCTCGAATGCGCAATTCATGCCCTGGCCGTGGAACGGCACGATCGCGTGCGCGGCGTCGCCGATCAGCAGCGCGCGGTCGCCGCGATGCCAGCGCGGACAACGCAGGGTTCCCAGCGGGCCGACCGGGTGCGCCTGGTATTGCTGGTCGAAGTCCGGAATCAGCGCCAGCGCATCGGCGAAGTCGCGTTCGAACAAGGCGCGGGCGGCCGCGGCATCCTGGTGGACGGCGAAACTGTCGGCGCCGGCGTGCGGCAGGAACAGGGTGCAGGTGAAGCTGTGGTCGGGGTTGGGCAGTGCGATCAACATGTAGCCGCCGCGTGGCCAGATGTGCAGCGCGGCCGGGTCCAGCGCCGGCGTGCCGTCGGGCCGCGGCGGGATGGTCAGTTCCTTGTAGCCGTGGTCGAGGAAATCGGTGTGCTGTCCGAGCGGCTGCTCGGATTCCATCGCCGCGCGCACCGCCGAGCCGGCGCCATCGGCACCAATCAGCACCGAGAAATCGACATCCAGTTGGCGCTGGTCGCGATCGTCGACGAAGTGCGCCCGCCGCGCGTCGAAATCGACACGGTCCAGGCGCGCATGGAAGTTGAGGCTGGCGCCGGCATTGGCGGCGACATCGATCAGCGTCTGGTTGAGCCGGCCGCGATGCACCGACCAGATCACCTCATCGGCCTCCAGCCCATAGGTCTGGAACTGGGTCTGGCCGCAGCGGTCGTGCAACATGCGGCCGCGCATCGGCAGCGCGTAGTCGAGCACCTCGGCGATCGCATCGGCGCGCCGCAGGCCTTCCCAGCCGCGTCGCGCCAGTGCCAGATTGATCGACCGCCCGGCGGCGACCTGTTCGCGGCGCAGATCGCCGCGGCGCTCGAAGATCGCGACCCGATGGCCGTGGTGCGTGAGCTGCGCAGCCAGCAGGGCACCGGCGAGACCGGCGCCGGCGATGACGATCGGGGCGGGCTGGGCATTCATCGCGTTCTCCGGAAGTAGTCGCCCAGGCTCGCGAGCAGTCGTTGGCAGTCGGCGAATTGATTGTAAAGCGGCGTCGGCGACGCGCGGATCACGTCCGGCTCGCGCCAATCGCAGACGATGCCGGCACGCGCGAGGTGCTCGAAAGCCTGGCGACCGGCGTCGCGGCCGGCGCGCACGCGCAGCGACAACTGGCAGCCGCGCTGCTCCGGGTCTGCCGGGGTGACGATCTCGATATGTTCGGCGAAGTCGGCGTTGAGCGCGTCGGCCAGCCAGGCGGTCATCGCCATCGACTTGCGGCGCAGCGCCGGCAGTCCGGCGCGGTCGAAAATCTCCAGCGACACGCGCAGCGGCGCCAGCGACAGGATCGACGGATTCGACAGTTGCCAGCCTTCGGCACCGGCGGTCGGCACGAATTCCGGTCCCATGCGGAAGCGGGTCGCGGCGTCGTGACCCCACCACCCGGCGAAGCGTGGCAAGCCGGCGTGCGCGTGGCGTTCGTGAACGAAGCAGCCGGCGATCGCGCCGGGCCCGGCGTTGAGGTACTTGTAGCTGCACCACACGGCGAAGTCGGCGCCGCTCGTGTTGAGGTCGAGCGGCACGTTGCCGATCGCATGGGCAAGGTCGAAGCCGACGCAGCAGCCATGGCGCGCGCCGAGCGCGCTGATCGCGGCGAGGTCGAAGCGCTGTCCGGTGGCGTACTGCACGCCCGGCCACAGGATCAGCGCGATGCGCTCACCCTCGCGATCCAGCACGTCGGCAATCTGTTCGAGGTCGATGGTGCTGCGCCCCGGCAGCGGCGCCAGTTCGATCAGGTCGGTGGTCGCATCGCCGCCGTGGAACTCGATCTGCGAAGCCAGCGCATGGCGATCCGACGGAAATGCGCGCGCCTCCATCAGGATCTTGCGGCGGGCCGGTGTCGGTCGGTAGAAGCTGACCAGCATCAGATGCAGATTGGTCGTCAGCGTGTTCATCGCGACCACTTCCAGCGGCTTGGCGCCGACGATTCGCGCCAGGCCGTCGCGCACCAGTTCGTGGTAGGACATCCAGGCGTCGGCGTCGGTGAAGTGTGCCTCGACCGCATGCTGGCGCCACTGCGCGAGCACGCGATCGAGTGCCGCTGGCGTGGCCCGCGGCATCAGCCCGAGCGAATTGCCACAAAAATAGGCAACGTCGCCGTCGGCGTGCGGCGGCAGCGCGAACTCGCTGCGAAATGCGCGCAGCGGATCGTTGGCGTCGAGCGTTGTCGGATCTGAGATCACCGGTATGCCCGTGGAATCGCGGAAGATCCGCGATGCTACGCGGAGTCGGCGATGCGCGGACATGCTTGCGTCCACGGTGGTTGATTCAACGCGCGACGACATTCGCCGTGCGATCCTACGGAGATGCGAATGGAGCACGCGAAACTTCGATGAAGATTGCCTTGCTGCAGGCGGGTACGGCCAGCGCCATGCTGCTGTTGCGATCCCTGGTTGTCGGCGCGCTGATCCACGGCGTCGCCGTCGCGCAGCCGGTGCAGCTGGTCACTACCGCGCTGCCGACACCGGTTGCTGGCGACGGATTTTCCGGCGACAACTTCGGAATCGCCAGCGCGATCGCCGGCGACGTGGCGGTGATTGGCGCCTACGGTGACACCCTGGTTGCCACCGGGTTCACCTTTGGCATCGCCGCCGGTTCGGCCTACATCTTTGAGCGGGTCGCTGGCGAGTGGCAGCCACTGCAGAAGCTTTCGCCGCAGCCGGTGGGGACTGATGGCGACAATTACGGCGTCAGCGTCGCGATCCATGGCGCCACCATTGCGATCGGCGCGCCGCGGCGCGACCCCGACCAGCGTTTCCAGGCGGGCAGCGTGTTCATCTACGGACGTGCGGCGGACGGCTATTTGCTGCAGCAGATCCTCGCACCCGGGGACCCCGCGCCGGAGCAGCGGTTCGGTAGTACCGTCGCGCTCTGGCAGGATTACCTCGCGGTCGGCGTGCCGGCGGCAGGCGCCGGTCGCGTCGACCTCTACCGGCGCGTTGGCGTCGGCCCCTACGAATTCGATCGCAGCCTGTTTCCGCTGCCCGACGGCGCCGGGCGTTTTGGCGCTGCGCTGGCGATGGCCGACGCCGAGTTGCTGATCGGAGCGCCGCAGGCGGACAGCGGCGGCGCGGTCTATCGCAGCACGCTCGGGTCCACCGGCTGGGCTGCGGCGCAGCCACTGGCGCTGGTCGCCGCGGCCGGCGAGGAGCTCGGATCCGCGCTGGCGCTGGACGGCGCACTGGCGCTGGTGGGGGCGCCTGGCGTCGCGGTCGGGAATGTGCGGGTGCTCGAGCTGGCGGCCGGAAGCTGGAGTCAGACCGGTGTCATTACTGCCCCGGGTGGCAGCGTCGGCGACCACTTTGGCAGCGCACTGGCGCTTGCTGCCGGAAGCGCCGCGGTGGCTGCCGTCGATGCGCTCGGCAGTCAGGGCAGGGTGTACCTCTTCGACCGCGCTGGCGCGAACCTGAGCGCCGTCGGGCAGGTCGACATTGCCGACGACGGCCCGGCCAAGCGCTTCGGCGCGTCGCTGGCGCTGGCTGCCGATGGCGTCCTGATCGGCGCCGATCTCGATCGCGTCGGCCCCAATCGGGGCCAGGGCTCGGCGCGCTGGTTCCAACCCGGGCCGGGCGGATATGTCGAGACCGCGCAACTCGACAGCGGCAACGGTGCCATGTTCGACCGCTATGGCACGGCGGTCGCCGTGGATGACGGCATCGCGCTGGTCGGCGCTTACCTCGAAGACACCGACAGCGGCGCTGACGCCGGCGCCGCGCACTGGTTCGAGCGCATCGCTGGAGACTGGCAATACGGCGGCCAGATCACCGCGCCCGATGGCGCCATCGAGGATCGCTTCGGGATTGCCGTCGACGTCGATGGCGAGCGCATGGCGGTGGGCGCCTTCTGGGACGTGGTGGGTAGCAATGTCGATCAGGGTTCGGTCTATATCTTCCGTCGCGAGGGCCCCGACTGGGTGTTCGAAGTCAAGTTGACCGCCAGCGACGGTCGACCGCGCGACTATTTCGGCTTCGCCGTGGCGCTTGAGGGTGATCGCCTGCTGGTGGGTGCGCGCGGCGCCTCGGTGCCGTTTCTCGAGCAGGGTGTCGCCTATGTGTTCGAACGCGGCGTCGGCGGTTGGCAGCAACAGGCGCGTCTGGATTTGCCGTTCGCGAACGCTTTCGCCTACTTCGGCGCCAGCGTCGCATGGTCAGGCGAGCTGGCTCTGGTCGGTGCGCCGGGCGTTACCCTGGCTGCGGGTCCCGAGAGTGCCGGCGCGGCTTACGCGTTCAGGTCGCGTGGTGGCGTGTGGGCGCTGGCGGCGGCGCTGCAGGCGCCGCAGCCGCAGGCCGGTTCAGGTTTCGGATTTTCGCTGGCGGCGGATGCCGATCACTTGCTGGTGGGTGCGTTCCAGGAGGGTTTCGCCGGGCAGGGCGCTGCCTATGTTTACCGGTCCCTGGATCTGGGACTCGACGGCGAACTGCGAGCGGCAGCGGCGCAGCCGGGGGAGGCGCTGGGTATCGCCGTCGCGCTGGGAAATGGCACGGCACTGCTGGGGGCCTCGGGCTACGACCTCGGACAGCAGTTCAACCGCGGCACAGTGCGCGCGTTCAAGCGTACGGCGGGCGGCTGGACCGAGACAGCGCAGTGGTTCGCCATCGACGGCGCCGGCGGCGATGCCTTTGGTCGCGCCGTGGCGTTCGATGGACGCGATGCGGTCATCGGAGCGCCGCTCCGTGGCGTCGACAATCCGCTGGAAGGGCATGCCTACATAGCCACTGTCGACCCGTTATTCGCCGACGGCTTCGAATGATGGCGCGGCGATTGCCCGGGAAGGCGTCGGCGTAGTTCCCAAGCAGGTCATCGTTGACCTGGGCTACCGCGGCGTGGATCGCGACAACCCTGGCGTCCAGATCATCCACCGCGGCAAGTACAAGCCACTGAGCGCCCAGAAAGGGCGCTGGCTGAAGCGTCGCCAGGCGGTGGAGCCGGCCATTGGCCACCTGAAGGCCGATCACCGCATGAATCGGTGTTGGTTGGCGGGCGCGACTGGTGATGCCATTCATGCGGTGCTGTGCGCGGTCGGCTACAACCTGCGCTGGCTGCTGCGGGCGATCGTCGAGCGCGGCATCAAGCCGCTGTTTTTGCGCCTGTGTGCATGGTGGCGTCAGCAGCTGACTACCGCGGCTGCAAGGCTATTGCACCGACGTCTTGGAATCGAACTGTCCCGAGGCAGCCGGTGGCGATTGGCCATCGCCCATGCGGTCGCCGAGTGAATTTTGCAGGGCCGACTACGACGGCAAGGAGGCGTGGACGATCAATCCGTTCCAGGGGCGGCGCGATCCCGAGCGCATGAGTGCGGAAGATTCCAAGGGGCTCGAAGTGCAGTCCGATATCGACGGTCCGCTGGTCGACTGGAAGCAAAAGGGGCATCAGGTCGAATACCTCGGCACCGAGGACATGGACGGCACCGAAGCGCACAAGCTCAAG
>JAIMJQ010000007.1:51312-56665 GCA_020693165.1 Xanthomonas sp.
CCGCTATCTCGACCCCGACCACTTCCTCGAGATCCTGGTCGTCGACCAGAGCAAGCGCCGCGGCGTCGAGACCGAGATGGAGACCGAACTCGGCAACTACGAGAAGGTGGCAGGCGTCTACCTGCCGTTCGCGATGGAGAGCGGACCCAAAGGTGGCCGTCGCGGCCAGAAGATCACCATCGAGAAAGCCGAGGCCAACGTCGATCAGCGAAGAGGCGAAGTTCTTGCCGTCGCGTCCGGTGCAGCAGCGCATCGGTGGCATTGGTGGCTGGTCCGAGGGGGATGCCAAGTTCACCGGCCCGAACGCGCCGGGCGGCGCGGTGATCACCTACTACCAGCGTACGCGGCATCTGTTCGGCGACCTCAAGCTCGAGATCCTCGACAGCGAAGGCAAGGTCATCGACAACATCCCGGCCAGCAAGCGGCGCGGCATCAACCGCGTGACCTGGTCGATGCGGGTCAAACCGCCGCGCGTGCCGAAAGCAGCGCAGATCGCGTTCGCCGGTACCCAGGGACCGCGCGTCCTGCCGGGTACGTACACGGTGCGCCTGACCAAGAACAAGCAGGTTTACGAGACGAAGATCGACGTGGGTCTGGATCGTCGCGCCGAATACAGCACGGCTGACCGCAAGGAGCAGTTCGATGCCGGCATGCGCGTGCACGCGCTGTTCGAGCGCATGACCGGACTCACCGACCGCATCCAGTTCCTGCAGGGCATGGCGGGCGGCATCGCTGGCAAGCTGCCGGACAAGGACGATCTGCGCGGCCAACTGGGCGCGTTTGTCGCCGACGCCGAGGCGATCCGCAAGGAGATCGTGGCGACCAAGGAGGGCGGTGCAATCACCGGCGAGGAGCGCCTGCGCGAGCATACCGACACGCTCTACAGCGCAATCCTCGGTTACGAGGGCAGGCCGGCGGCGACGCTGGTCACGCGCATCGGCGTGCTCGAGGACGAACTCGACACGATCACCGCGAAGTTCGACAAGCTCGGCGAATCGACGCTGCCCGGGCTCAATGACGGCCTCAAGCAGCGCCAGTTGCCTGAACTCAGCTGGCCGCCCAAAGGACCGCTGCCGCCGGTGGCCGACGCGCGCAGCTCCGATGGCCAGGTCGGCGGCTATTCGGCACCGAAGAAGTACTTCCGGCATCCGCTGTCGAGCCTGCGGATGCATTGATCGACAGGGGGAATCCGCCGGGCGGATTCCCCCATTGCAGGAGCTTTCTCAATCGCCGAATCGCACTTGGCGGTTTTCGACGGGCCCTGGCCCGCTTTCATCCGCGGATCAAAGGCGACGCGCGGACGCGCATATACTGACGGTCCCCGCGTCTCCGTAGTCATTTGATGCGTATTCGAAGTCCGCTGGTTCGGGCCCTCACGGGCATCGCGGCACTGACGTTGCTCGCGATCGCCAGCGCGCCGGCGTTTGCCGAGGGTCAGACGAAGCTGGTTCTCGGCCGCGTCAGCGACGATCCCAAGGCTCACTACGAGCGCTTGAAGCCGCTGCTCGACTATGTGGTCTCGAAGATGGGTGATGTCGGCATCCGCGAAGGCCGCGTGTTGATGGCGCGCGACGCCCAGCAGATGGTCAGTTATCTGCGCCAGGGCAAGGTCGACTGGATCACCGAAACCTCCGGGGGCGCGCTGGGCTTTGCCGAGCGCGCGCGTGGGGAAATCTTCCTGCGCTCCCGCCGCGGCGGGTTGTTCGACTACCGCACGGTTTTTTTTGCGCGTCGCGACAGCAACATCGAGACCCTCGCAGACCTCAGCGGGCTGGCGATTGGATTGCAGCATTCGATGTCGACCAGCGCTTATCTGGTGCCCGCGGCGATCCTGCTGGAGAGCGGGTTGCCGCTGGCGATCCAGTCGTCGCCGCTGGAGCGGCCGCCGGCGGATTTCGTCGGCTATGTGTTCGCTCGCTCCGAGGGCAATCTGGTGACCTGGGTGCAGAAAGGACTGGTCGACGCTGCGGCGTTCAGCAGCCAGGATTGGGACGAGCTCAACGTCAACGAGCCGACGCTGGCGGCCGACCTGCGCGTTTTTCATGAAAGCCGCGAATTCCCGCGCGCGCTCGAAATGGTGCGACCGGGACTCGATCCGGCGATCAAGCAGCGATTGCGCGAGGTTCTGCTGGCAGCGCATGAAGATCCGGCAGCGCGCGAGGCGTTGCTTGCCTACTGGCGTACCGAGCGTTTCGACGAAGTGGATGCAGCGACCTGGGAAACGCTTGCCGAGCTTCGCATCGGCGTCCGTCGCGTGCGGGCGGAGATCGAGTGATGCGCATCGGTCTGCGCGGCAAGTTCCTGCTCAGCCTGCTGGCGACCACGCTGGTCTGGGTGGGTGTGCTTGCGTTCGGCTGGAGCAGCGGGTCGCGTGCCATCGACGCCATGTTGTCGCAGGGCGAGACCTCCATGCGCGAGCAGGGGCGCGCCGCGCTCGCCGATCGCGGAGTGCAGCTGGCGACGTTCCTCGCCGATGCGTTGACCAACCCGGTTTATTACACCGACCTTCTGACGGTGCGCGAAGTGGCGCAATCGGCGCTGGATCAGCCGGACGTCGACTATGTCCTGGTGTACGACGGTCAGGGTCGCGTGATCCACGACGGTTCGCTGGACATTCCAGATTTCGGCCAGGTCATGGACGATCCGTTGGCGATCGGCGCGATCGGTGCGCACGCCCCGGTCGTGCAGTGGAGCGCGGAACGAATCGACGCCAGCGCGCCGATTGCTGTCGGCGACCTGCGCCTTGGTGGTGTTCGCGTCGGGCTTTCGTTGGCGCGCACCGAGAGTGCGCTCGCGGTCGAGACCGCCAGCGCCCGCGAGCGCTTCGAGCATGCTTTTGCCGCTCCCGCGCACGCGATGGCGATCGGCGCGTTGATCCTGCTGGTCTGGGTGGCACTTGCCAGCTGGTTGGTTGCGCGCGGCCTGGTCCGACCGATCCGCGATCTGGCGGCGCGCGCCCGCGAGATCGAGCGCGGGCGCTTCGAGGTACACGTCGACAGCCGTCGGCGCGACGAGCTCGGCGAGCTGATCCGTGCTTTCGGTCGCATGAGCGAGTCAGTCAGGCGGCATCACCACGACATCCGCAAGCTCGCCTATCACGACAGCCTGACCGGATTGCCGAACCGTTTGATGTTTCGCGAGTTGCTCGACGAGGCGATTGCCGAGCATCCTGGCGGCAGTTCAGGTCTGGCGCTGTTGTTCATCGACCTCGACGATTTCAAGCGCATCAACGACACCTTGGGCCACGATGCGGGCGACGAGGTACTGATCGAGTTCGCCACTCGCCTCAGCCGAGCGCTCGCCGACGTCAATGCGCATTCGCGGCCGATCATTGCGCGCCTCGGCGGCGACGAGTTCGTGGCGCTGGTGGTTTCCGGCGATCCGCGGATGCTCAGCGAAGTCGCTGCCAATGCGCTGCTGCTGGAGTTGCGCCAGCCATTCGTCATCGGCGACAAATCGTTGCTGGTGGGTGCCAGCATCGGCATCACCGTATTTCCGGACGATGCGCATAGCTCGAAGCTCCTGCTCAAGCACGGCGATCTGGCCATGTACCAGGCCAAGCAGCATGGCAAGAGCTGCTATCGCTACTTCGCCGGGCATCTGACGGAAGCTGCCGAAGAGCGATTGGGATTGGAGCACGATCTGCGCGAGGCGCTGGAGAGCGGGCAACTCAAAGTTGCCTATCAGCCGATCCACGAACTTGGCAGTGGCCGATTGGTCGGCGCCGAAGCACTGCTGCGCTGGCATCATCCCCGTCGCGGCAATGTGCCGCCATCGATTTTCGTGCCGATTTCGGAGAGCTGCGGACTGATCGATGCGCTCGGCGACTGGGTGCTCGATCGAGCCTGCCGCGACACCAGGAACTGGCAGCGGGCGCTTCCCGGGCTGTCGGTGGCGGTCAACCTGTCGGGTCGACAGTTGCAGCGTGCCGACCTCGGCGATCGCGTGCGCGCTACGCTCAAGCGCCACGATCTGGCGCCGGATCTGCTGCATCTTGAGTTGACCGAGTCGAGCCTGCTGCACGACGAACAGACGGCCTTCGCTGCGCTCGGCCAGTTGCGCGCTACCGGCGTGCGCGTCTGGCTGGATGATTTCGGCACCGGATTCTCGGGACTGAGCCATTTGCGGCGCGCGCGCGTGGACGGCGTCAAGATCGACCGCAGCTTCATCACCGATATCCTGACCGATCCGGAAGATCTGGCGCTGTCCAGCGCCATCATCGCGATGGCGCATTCGCTGGGTATGCAGGTGATTGCCGAGGGCGTCGAATGCGAGGCGCAGTTCACCCTTCTGCGGGCGCGTGGATGCGACCTCGCGCAGGGTTTCTGGATGAGCGAGGCGGTGCCGGCAGATGAATTGGTGCGCTGTTCGCGGCAGGTGGAGACCCACACTTGAGCACGAGCTGGCCTACCGCTGCGTGGGCGCCGATCCTGTTGCTGGTCGGGTCCAATGTGTTCATGACCTTTGCCTGGTACGGGCACCTGAAGTTCAAGACCGCGACGCTGCTGACCGCGGTCATGGTCAGCTGGCTGATCGCCTTGCCCGAGTACATCCTGCAGGTTCCGGCCAATCGTCTCGGTCACGGTTACTACAGCGCCGCGCAGCTGAAGACGATCCAGGAGATCATCACGCTTTCGGTGTTCTGCGTATTTTCCGTCACCTATCTCGGCGAGAGCCTGCGCTGGAACCACCTGGTGGCGTTCGCGCTGATAGCCGCAGGCGCGTATTTCATGTTCTTGCCGGGGAAGTAGGCTTGCCGCTTCTCAAGCTTCCTGCACAATGAAGCGTGTTTCGTACAGCAACTGATCGATCTCGTCCGGCTGGCCGGAATCGAACTGGAATGCGAGATGGTCGTCGCCGGCGCGCACCAGGGTGGCGCGCAGGTCGACCACCGTGTCCTGGTCGAAAATGAAGTACAGCCGGAACGGCGGGGCGCTCTGCTCCTTCCAGCTCAGCGGACGCGCCAGGCGCGTACCGCCGCCGGAGATGTCCAGCGCGTTTGTCAGATAGCCGCCGCGTGCGGTCGCCACCAGTACCGCGATGGCGCTGATCTCGGTGCGCGGATGGCGGCGCTTTTCGTAGCCCTGGACCATGATGCCCTCCATGCCGATGGCTCACCATATGCCGCTGCCCGCTGGCGCACAAGCGACCGACGGTGAAGTTGTGAACTGTGCCAGGGCTCGGTTCCTGGTGGGCCCAGACTCGCCATGGGTGAGTCCGAACTGGGTTTTGGTGGGTCCAGACTTGTTTGGGTGGGTCCAGACTTGTCGGTACGCTCATGGGCCTGAGCAGCCGAAGCGCCCCGACAAGTCTGGACCCGCCAGAAGCCGCACTGACCATCGACCATCAACCA
>JAIMJQ010000102.1 GCA_020693165.1 Xanthomonas sp.
CAGACAAGTCTGGACCCACCAAAGCACGCACAGCGCGCTTCCCCGTGCCCCATGCCCCGCCCTTCAGTGAACATTCCCTGACACCCTGATGCCGGACTCGGTTCGCGTGCGGCTATACTCCGCGCCCGTCTTCCTTGCCCGCCTGCCCGAATGGCGATGCGCGTCGCGCGTTGCCAGCAACGGCTGTGCCCTGAGTACCCATGATCGAAAAGCTGCGCAACATCGCCATCATCGCCCACGTCGACCACGGCAAGACCACGCTCGTCGACCAGCTCCTCAAGCAATCCGGAACCTGGGGTGAGCGCGCCGTGGTCCCGGATCGCGTGATGGACAGCAACGATCTCGAAAAAGAGCGTGGCATCACCATCCTGGCGAAAAACACTGCGATCCGCTGGAACGACTGGCGCATCAATATCGTCGACACGCCCGGACACGCCGACTTCGGCGGCGAAGTCGAGCGCGTGCTGAGCATGGTCGACTCGGTGTTGCTGGTGGTCGATGCGCTGGACGGCCCGATGCCGCAAACGCGCTTCGTCACCCAGAAGGCATTCCAGCGCGGCCTGCATCCGATCGTCGTGGTCAACAAGATCGACCGTCCGGGCGCACGCCCGAACTGGGTGGTCGACCAGACCTTTGACCTGTTCGATCGCCTCGGCGCCACCGAGGAGCAGCTCGACTTCCCGGTGATCTACACCTCGGCGCTGAACGGTTATGCCAGCCTCGATCCGGAGGCGCGCGAAGGCAACATGGATCCGCTGTTCCAGATCATCACCGAGCGCGTGCCAGCGCCGGCGGTCGATCCGGAAGGTCCGTTCCAGATGCAGATCAGCCAGCTCGCCTATTCCAGCTATGTCGGCATCATCGGCATCGGCCGCATCCAGCGCGGCCGCGCGCGCACCAACATGCCGGTGGTCGCCATCGATCGCGAGGGCAAGAGGCGCCAGGGCCGCATCCTGCAGGTGCTCGGCTTCCTCGGCCTCGAACGCATCGAAGTGCCGGAAGCCAATGCCGGCGACATCATCGCCATCACCGGCGTCGAAGGCATTTCGATCTCGGACACGCTGTGCGCGCCGGATTTCCCGGGGGCATTGCCGACGCTGACCGTCGCCGACCCGACCATCAGCATGTTCTTCTGCGTCAATTCCTCGCCGTTCGCTGGCAAGGACGGCAAGTTCCTGACCAGCCGCCAGATCCGCGATCGCCTCAATCGCGAACTGATGCACAACGTCGCCATGCGCGTCGAAGATACCGAGGACGCCGACAAGTTCCGCGTCTCCGGTCGCGGCGAGCTGCATCTTTCGATCCTGATCGAGACCATGCGTCGCGAAGGCTACGAGATCGCCGTGTCGCGCCCGGAAGTCATCGTCAAGGAGATCGACGGTCAGATGCAGGAGCCGTACGAACTGCTGGTGATCGACCTCGAAGAGCAGTATCAGGGCGGCGTCATGGAGCGCCTCGGTATCCGTCGTGCCGAGATCCGCAACATGGAACCGGACGGCAAGGGCCGCACGCGCCTGGAGTTCCTGATTCCATCGCGCGGCCTGATCGGCTTCCAGACCGAGTTCCGCACGCTGACCGCCGGCACCGGCCTGATGTTCCACACCTTCGAGCACTACGGCCCGCAGGTGAAGGGCGCGATCGCCAAGCGCCCGAACGGCGTGATGATCAGCAACGGCACCGGCTCCTCGCCCGCCTACGCGCAGTACGCGATGCAGGAACGCGGCCGTTTGCTGATCCCGGAAGGCGCCGAGATCTACGAAGGCCAGATCGTCGGCATCCACGCCAAGGACAACGACCTCGTCGTCAACGCCCTGCGCGCCAAGCAGCTGACCAACTTCCGCGCCTCCGGCAAGGACGACAATCTGATGCTGACGCCGCCGGTGAAGTTTTCGCTGGAGCAGGCGCTGGAGTTCATCGAGGACGACGAACTGGTCGAAGTCACGCCGCACGCCGTGCGCCTGCGCAAGAAGCAGCTGACCGAGAACGATCGCAAGCAGGCGCAGCGCAAGGCGGGTTGAGCAATAGGGGCACGGGAAACGGGGCAAGACAGGCGCGGCGTCATTCGACCAGGGCTGTTGTGGGTCCAGACTTGTCTGGACGCTCTTCGGCCCCGAAGAGCAGAAGCGTCCAGACAAGTCTGGACCCACCAGAAACGCGCGACGTGCCAGCCTTTCGCTTGCCCAGTGCCCCATGCCCCGCTCCATTTCGTACCCATGACCGACCTCCTCCACGCCTTCGTCCTGCCTGAACTCGGCGTCCGCGGCGCCGCAGTACGCCTGGGCGCCGGCTATCGCGAGGTGCTGAGCCACCAACCCTACCCGGCTGCGGTCGGGCGCTGGCTCGGTGAGGCGCTGGCGGCGGCGGCACTGTTGCAGACCGGGATCAAGTTCACCGGCCGCCTGTCGCTGCAGCTGCAGGGCGGCAGCGGCCTCCAGCTGCTGTACGCGGAGTGCACCAGCGAGGGTGACCTGCGCGGCATCGCGCGCACCGCTGAAACGCCAGTCGACTGGAGCGCCGGTTTCGCCGCAGCCACCGAGGGCGGCGTGCTTGCGATCACCCTTGAGCCGTATCAGCGCGGCGACCGCTACCAGGGCGTGGTGCCACTCGATGGCGAATCGCTCGGCGATGCGCTTGAAGGCTATTTCGCGCAAAGCGAGCAATTGCCGACGCGATTGCTGCTGGCCGGCAATGGCGTCGATGCCGCCGGCCTGCTGCTGCAGCGATTGCCGTTCGAGGGTGGCATCGCGCACACGATCGACCCGGATGGCTGGAACCGGATCCTGCACCTGCTTGGCACGGTGAATCCGGACGAGTTGCTGAACTCGGAGAGCGAGCTGTTGCTGCATCGGCTGTTCCACGAGACCGATCGCATCAGCCGCGACCCGGTTCCGCTGCACGTCCGCTGTCGCTGCTCGCGCGCCAAGGTCGCCGACGTGCTGCGCCGCATCGGGCGCGATGAAGCGTTCGCCGCCAGCCACGACCTCGGCCAGGCCGAAGTCATTTGCGAGTTCTGCGGAAAGGTCTACCGCTTTGATCCGGTCGAGATCGAGCAGCTGTTCCTGCAGCTTCCCGCCGGCGCGCCACCGCCGCGACCACAATGAACCCTAACCCGGATCCAAACGCTGACCGAGACGCGCAAGTCGATGGTCTTGCTGCCCCGGCGCCGCTTGATTTCTTGACCCGGCGTCTCAAAATTGAACGCTGGGTGGTTGATTCTGCTATCGTTGCCCCAAACTGAATGACGGGATCAGCGCACACTGGGAACCAACCCGAGATGTGCCGGTCCAACGAGAAGAAGTCGAGGCAGCCCCGATGCCCGCACGCCGAACAACCATGAAAGTCATCATTGCCGCCATTGCCTGCGGGCTCTGGTTCGGTTCGGCTTTGGCCGAAGCCCAAGACTCCGCAGCGCAGCCGCTGCCATCGCTGGTGCGTGACAGTTCCCGGCCGGTGCCGTGGCCGCAGGCCCGTGATGGCAGCACCTGGGTACCGGTATTCATCATCGGCGACGGCGACGACAGCCTGCTGGCGAATCCGTTTGCCACCGACGCGCCCGGAAGCGTGTTGCTTGGCGTGGCGCAGGTGCGCGGCCAGACCTACTCGGGCCAGGATACCGTGGCGGTGTCGCCATCGCTGCGCTGGCAGCTCAGCGAGGATTTGCGTTTCGGTGCGGCAATGACCGTCACCGAATTCGTGCCCTGTCGCAGCCTGATGCAGGCACCGCTGGCTCCAGTGCAGTCCGATGCCTGCGAAAGCTTTGCGGCACGGAATGCTGGCAGCGTCGGCGTATCGAGCTCGCTCAGCCTTGGCAGCGCCAGCTTTTCCCTCGGTTACAGCGAGAGTCCGGCGATTTGGGTGCTGCCCGGCGCGATTGGTGCAGCGGCGACCGGCAATCCGGCGGCGGTGTCTTTGCCGATGTCGCCGGTGGCCGGCTTTGGCGCCGAGCCGGCGCAGACGCTCTCGCTCGGTGGCGAATTGTCGCTCTCCACGCAATCGCGACTCGGGGTCGCGCTGGCGATGTCGCGTTTGCCGCGGCTGGAGAACAGCCCGGACATCGGCCGCGTCCAGTTCAGCGTCGCCTATGGCGATTTCAGTGCCGACATGGCCACCCAGATGATTCGTCAGGGCATCGAGACCGTCAGTCCGTGGTGGGCCGGCATGGATCTCGGCGTCAGCTGGCGCACCCCATGGTCGGGCATCATTTCGGTCGGCGCACGCAATCTGTTCAGCACCGGCGATCCGCCGCAGCTCGGAAACTCGCCGGTGGCCGGCCCGAGCGAAGCCGACGCCTTCAGCCGCACGCCCTACGTCCGCTACGAGCAGGATTTCTGAGGCGGCAGCGGCGGTTGCACTTCTCGGTACCGTGGGGTGAATCGGTGGCGCATCGCCAAAGCGGGCCCTGCCCTGCCAACGCCGATGCGCGAACCCCAGAACCGTTCCACCGCCCCACAGCGTTCGTCATGAGCGTTTCCCGCGAGCCTTCGAGCGGGGAATAGCCGAAGGACAAACGCCATGGGGATGAGTTTGCCGAAGAAGCATTCGCGCGCCCAGTCAGACGGCGCCCTCGGCCTTCCCCGCTGGCATACTCGGCTGTCCTGAAGCCCGAGCCCGCCATGACCACTCCCCGCAGCGTTCCCGTCAGCCGCGAATTCCTCGGCCATCCGGTCGGTCTGTTCGTCTGTTTCATGACCGAGATGTGGGAACGCTTCTCCTTCTACGGCATGAAGGCGCTGCTGTTCCTGTATCTGACCAAATACCATCTGTTCAACGACAGCGATGGCTATGTGCTGCTCGGCACTTACGCCGGCCTGGCCTACGCACTGCCGCTGCTGGGCGGCATGATCGCCGACCGCTGGCTCGGCATGCGCAAGGCGGTGCTGTTCGGCGGCGCGCTGCTGGTACTGGGCCAACTCGGCATGGCCTGGACCGGCGATCCGGCCAGCGGCTCGGTCGGGGCAGCGACGCGCGATGTGCTGGCGATCCAGGTCATGTACCTGTCGCTGGCGCTGATCGCGGTCGGCGTCGGTTTCCTGAAACCGAACATCTCGACCATCGTCGGTCGCCTGTACGCCGACAACGATCCGCGCCGCGATTCCGGTTTCACCATCTTCTACATGGGCATCAACGTCGGCGCCGCGCTGTCGTCGCTGATCGTCGCCTATATCGGCGAGAACTACGGCTGGGGCTACGGCTTCGCGCTGGCCGGCGTGATGATGGCTGGAGGTCTGGTGCAGTTCCTGTGGGGCCAGAAGCATCTGATGGGCCAGGCCGAGCCGCCGCATCCGACGGCGCTCAGCGAGCCGGTGTTCGGCATGCCGCGCGAGTGGCTGATCTATCTGTCCGGCCTGATCACCGTCGTGGTGGTCTGGCAGATCCTGCAGACCAAGATCAACTTCGGCCCGCTGACGGCACTGGCCGGCGGCCACGAAGTGACGCTGACCGAAGTCGTCGCCGTGGTCATGGGTCTCGGCCTTGCGATCTGGTTCGTACGTTTCCTGTTCAGCGGCATCAGCAGCATCGAACGCGGCCGCATGATCGTGCTGATGGTACTGATCGCGATCAGCGCGTTGTTCTGGGGCATCTATGAACAGAGCTACGGCACCTGGGTAGCCTTTGCCGAGCGCGGCATGGATCGTTCCACCTTCGGCGTCGAATGGACTGCCGGCCAGACCACCTCATTCGGCGCGATCTTCGTGATCCTGTTCAGCCCGATCTTCGCCTGGCTGTGGCCGCGTCTGGACAAGCTTGGCCTCAACCCGAGCTTGTCCGCCAAGTTCGGCTGGGGCCTGATTTTCTGTGGCCTCGGCACCGGACTGCTCGGCATCGCCGCGCAGAACCCGGGCGGCGACGGCCTGGTCAGCATGTGGTGGATGATCGCCGCCTACGCCATCCTGGTGCTCGGCGAAATGGTGCTGTCGCCGATCGGCCTGTCGGCAGTGACGACATTGTCGGTTCCTCGCGTCGTCGGCCTGATGATGGGCGCCTGGTTCCTGGCCTCGGCCTTCGGCGAAATGATCGCCGGCCGCTTCGGCACCTGGGCCTCGATCGAACCCAGGGCGGACGGCAGCTTCGACACCGCCGCCGCGCTGGTGGTCTACGCCGATGTGTTCGCCAAACTGATGTGGATCGGCGTGGTCAGCGGCATCGTCATGCTGGTGCTGACGCCATGGATGAAACGCGCAAGTCAGGGAGCGCGCTGAGGCGAGGCTGGTTCGCGCCTGGCAGCGGAGCTTGCTCCGCTGCCTTTCCGCGAGCCCCTGCCGAGCAAACTCGGCACGACAAAAGCCCTCAAGCCCCGCGCTCCTGTAGGGCGGAGCTTGCTCCGCTGCTTTTCCGCCAAGCCCTGCCGAGCAAGCTCGGCACTACAACAGCTCGCGAGCCCCACGCTCTTGTAGCGGAGCTTGCTCCGCCGCTCTTCCGCTAGCCCATGCCGAGCAAGCTCGGCACTACAAGAGCCGGCAAACCCCGCTCTCCTGCAGAGCGGAGCTTGCTCCGCTGCCTTTCCGCCAAGCCCTGCCGAGCAAGCCCGGCACTACAAAAGCACGCGGGCCCCGCTCTCCTGTAGATCGGAGCTTGCTCCTCTGCTCTTACGCCGCCGCCGCTTCCGAATCCAGATCCGCAAGACGGTAACCCGCGCTGTGGATGGTGTGCAGCAACTGGTTCTGGAACGGCTTGTCGATCACCTTGCGCAGGTTGTAAAGATGCGAGCGCAGGGTATCGCTGTCCGGCAGCATGTCGCCCCAGACCTCGCGCTCGATGTCGCGGCGCGACACTACCCGCGGCGACTCGCGCATCAGGATCGTCAGCAGCTTCAGGCCGATCGGCGACACCGCCAGATCCTTGCCGGCGCGGGTCAGCCGCAGCGTCGCGGTATCCAGCACCAGATCGCCCACGCGCAGCACTTCCTGGCTGACCTGGCGACGATCGCGGCGGATCAGCGCGCGCACGCGGGCCTCCAGTTCCTTCACCTCGAACGGCTTGACCAGATAGTCGTCGGCACCCGCATCGAGCCCGGTCACCTTGTCTTCGAGCGTGTCGCGCGCCGTCAGCATCAACACCGGCGTCGACTTCTTCGCCTCCTGGCGCAACTTGCGGCACACATCCAGCCCGTCCATGCCCGGCAGCATCAGGTCGAGCACGATCACATCGTAGCTGTTGCTGACCGCCAGATGCAGCCCGGTAATGCCATCGGCCGCATAGTCGACCGAATAGCCGCGGCGTTCGAGAAACTCGCCCACGGTCTCCGAAATGCCACGATTGTCCTCGACCAGCAACACCAGGCCTGACTGCTCATCACGCTTGTTCATCACATTCTCCCGGCCCGGGTATCGGGCGTCATCACGAATGTGAAGATACGCTGGGGAATATCGTGAAGATGTGAAGGGCCGGGCGACCCCTGCTCACGGAATGCGCCGTTCCGGCACTGGCGCCGCATCCATGTCGAGCATCAGGTGCCAATACGCCCAGGAACGCGGATCGATGATGCCCGGTGGGGCATGCCGCAGGGCAAAGCGCAACTGATCGTCGCTGACACAGGACCGCAGCACCTGCATGTCCGCTGCGCGCGCGTAACGGAATGCGTAGGCGAGGAAGCGCACCGGCTCTGCCAATGCCTGTTCCGGCGATTCGAACCAGACCAGCCGCCCGGCCAGTTCACGGGTTCGATCGTTCAAGGGCAAGGGGCCGATCACGGCAGCGGCAACCGCAGCGGATCGCAAGCCCTCACCGCTCTCGCCAGATCGCGCCTGATCGACGGCGGCACGCTTTGCAGGTTGCCGTCATCGAAGAAGCACAAACTCTTCAGTGTGATCTCCGGCGCGAAGCTCGGCGGGTACAACGCCATGCCGGCCGCAAGCAGCTCGGGCAAGGAAAAACCAGCCTGCGTCAGCAGCGCATGGATATCGAGGTAGTCCTTGGCTTCGGCGCGCTTCTGCACCACCATCGCCTTCATGCCTCCCAGTTCCAGCAGATCGCCGAGACGCAGCCTTGGATGGTCGAGCACTCGCGGCGGGCGAAGTTGCGGCAGCCGCGGCACTCCGAAAAACGAAACCATCACCGGACCCTGCCGTTGCACTCTCGCGGTCAACGTATTGCTCTCCATCTGCAACGGCTCGCACGCCGCAAGAAAATCGACCTGTTCGATGAGTCGCAGGGGGTCGAATGCAGTTCGGGCAAAGAAGTCGAAGTCCACGCTTTGCCGGTGCCCGAGTTGCAGCGCGATGGCAGTGCCACCGTACAACACGAAATCACTCGGGACGCTGGAAAGCTCGTCCCACAAGCAGCGCTGAGGGGTGGGCAGAACGGACAGAAAGAGTTCGGCCATTCGTTGACGCAGTCCTGACACCAGCGCATTCCGGAGGCTCAGCCTACTGCATGCCCGAGCGCCCCTCAACGGTATCGCACGACGCCAACCGAAGACGCGGGCATTTCTCGCGCGGTGAGATTCGATGATTCGCTAAATCGCGATTCGCTGCACAGTCAGGGCGACGGACAGCAGTCGAACGCCTGACGAACCGCATCACTAACGCCGCTTCAAAGCCCACGCACGCAGGTTGGTGAACACTGAGGCGGCTCGATCCTGTTCCGCCTGATCCAGAAACGGCGCGGTTCGCATTCTGCTTACGATGACGTTTTCATCAAGGATTCCGGCAAGCAGCCCTTCACGCACCCAACGCTTGTCGCGCTCGTCGCAACGCGCAAGCTTGGCCACCGCAGCGTCGTTGGGTTCGAGGAAGTGCGCCCTGATGCCATCCGGGAATTCCAGTTGCACCAGACGCGATTCCCATCCTTCTGGCAATGCGGCAATGCTCGGCCGCAGGGCGTCAGCGTAGAACCCGTGTTCTTTCTCGAAGTCGCTGCCTTGTCCGATGGCGCGGGAAATCTCGTCCGCCCTGCCTGGGTCGAGGAGTGGGTAGCAATCGACGTCAATGGATGTCGCCATCCTGGGCGGAGGAACCGCAATGCTACCGAGAATCGAAAGGCTGCCCATGATCACGTAATCCGTGTGATGGGTGAGCCGTTTCGCTTCGGCGAGTACGACACCAATTTTCTCTCGATCCATCGGCCTGGCCCGCTCCTGCTACTGAACGACGGTCAAGGACGGTTTGAACTCGCGCAAGACCCCGCCGAACGGGCTGTTCTGAAGCAAGGCATCGGTGCTGCTGGCATCCCCGTCAACCACGCGCATAAGCCCCGCGACTGGATTTCTCAGGATGCGCCGCCATAGCCGGATGTAGATCGGGCTGCAAAGCCCGTCGTTTTCCCACTTGGCAATCTGCGCGTTGGCTTCGTCCAGAATTCGGCGGGCATTCGGCGAACTCACCCCCTCGCGCTGCAATTCACGGCCAATGGCAGCGTGCAACGCGCGCAGGTCGGCCAAGCGCGCACGCTGCGCTGCGATCGCCGCCTGGCGTTCCAAGTACAGTTGAGGGTTGCGTGCCTGCATGTCGGAGAGGATACCCTGAACCCTCGGCGACGCTGGGGTCTGCTGGATGAAGTGCATCGTCTGCCAGCAAACGCCGATCGACCCGATGACCTTGATGATCACGGTCGCGGAACTGAGGGTCGCGCAATACTGATGGTGGCACGCTGCGGCTTCCGCAGAGCACCCCGCCCGCGGGGCGAAGATCGGCAACTCGTCCGTTGAGCGCTCTTCCAGCCTGTAGTAACGTAACTACATATCGATTCGATGGAGGCCGTCATGACCATCAC
>JAIMJQ010000103.1:0-4014 GCA_020693165.1 Xanthomonas sp.
ACGTACGGTTCGGAGGGCGGGGAGGCCTCAGGCCTTCCCGACCCCTATCCAAGGCAGCGGCAGCGTCCAGACAAGTAAATGCAAAGCCAAAGCCGGACCGCTGCGGCAAGCGCATGGCCCTCTGCCTCTGCAGGCCGCATCATCGAGGCATTCCCCGCCGAGTCGACGCCACCATGACCTATGCCCTCGATCGCGCCCAGTTCGATCGCATCAGCAGCCTGCCGGCCGCGACCCGCCTGGAAGAGTTCATTGCCAAGGTGACCCTGCACCAGCAGGTCTGGGGCTTGCGCAGCGCCAGCGGCTGGGCGGTGGTCGACTCCGAGGGCGACGACTGCTTCCCGGTCTGGCCGCACCCGGATTTCGCCGCCGCCTGGGCGGTGGGCGACCTCGCCGACTGCACGCCGCAGGCGATCGCGCTGGAAGCGTGGCTGACGCGCTGGACGCCGGGGATGGAGGAAGATGGCACCCTGGTGCTGGTGTTCCCGACCAACGATGACGACGACGAGGGCCTGGTGATCTCGGCGTCGGAACTGGAGGATGCGTTGCTCGGGGCGATGGGCGGACGCTGAGGGCTGTCCCCTCTCCCCGTGAACGGGGAGAGGGTGTCGCCGCAGGCGACGGGTGAGGGGGCCGGCCTGACGGAGCCGACGCTTCGTCAGCAAGCCCCCTCATCCGGGTCCTGCGGACCCACCTTCTCCCCGCGTGCGGGGAGAAGGGCTCAAAGCGCTGCAATGCCCGCCCCCTTACCCCGGTCTACATCCCCGTAACGGCAAATGCGCTTCAATGCGCCCCACGATCCCCGATGGGAACCTGAATTCATGAAACGCAGAACCCTATTGGCGTCGGCCCTTGGCCTGACTGCAGGAGGAATGAACATGGCGTTGTGGAGCAAGGGCGCGCAAGCCAGCGGCGCTGAAGTGTTCGAGTTTCAGTTGAGCGAGGAAGAATGGCGCCAACGGTTGTCGCCGCAGGCCTATGCCGTGCTGCGCGAGGAAGCCACCGAGCGCGCCGGCAGCAGTCCGCTCGACCGCGAGAAGCGCGCCGGCGTGTTCCACTGCGCCGGCTGCGACCTGCCGCTGTTCGATGCTTCGACCAAGTACGACTCTGGCACCGGTTGGCCGAGTTTCTACCAGCCGCTGCCGAACGCCGTCGGCGAGCGCGAGGACAAGGGCTGGTTCATGACCCGCACCGAAGTGCATTGCCGTCGCTGCGGTGGGCATCTCGGCCACGTGTTCCCGGACGGCCCGCAGCCGACCGGCTTGCGCTACTGCATGAACGGGGTATCACTGAAGTTCGTGCCGGCGGCGTGACGGGGCACGGGAAGTGCGAGGGGCACGGGACGAGCGACGCTGCCGCTCTTGATGTTGTGGGTCCAGACTTGTCTGGACGCTCTTCTGGCGACTACCAACAGAAGCGTCCAGACAAGTCTGGACCCACCAGAGCCACGCCGTGCAAGCCTCAACTGTGCCCCGCTCTCACGCTTCCCGCAGCGCCACCGTCACCGGCATCCGTGCGGCGCGCAACGCGGGCAGCAGGCCGCCGATGAAGCCGATCACCAGCGCCAGCGCCATGCCGATTGCGACCAGCCGCGGCGTTACCTTGAAATTGAACACCAGCTGGGTGAAGCTGCCGCCGAGCGTGGATACGGTCATGCCGTTGAAGAACACAAAGGCGATCAGTGCGCCGATCAGACCGCCGATCAGCGCCAGCAACATCGCTTCGACCAGAACGGAAGTCACCACCGGCAATGGACCGAAGCCGATTGCGCGCAACGTGGCGATCTCGCGGGTGCGCGCCGATACCGAGGCGTACATGGTGTTCAGCGCCGCAAAGATTGCGCCCAGGCACATGATCACGGCGACCGCGGTGCCCAGGATGCGCACGCCGCCGCTGGTGCTCTTGGTCTGTTCCGAGTAGTAGGCGCTCTGGCTCTTCACTTCGGTGTTGAGGCGTGGATCGGCTTTCAACGCGGCCTCGAAGGCGGTGATCGATTCAGGTGTTTCCAGACCCACCAGCGTGACTGAATAGGTGTTGGCGCGGTTCCACGCCGTCTGCGCCGTGTCGGTGTCGCAGAAGATCTCGCTGTCGAAGGCGTCGCCGGTCTCGAAGATGCCGACCACGGTCCAGTCGGCGCCGCGCAGGCGCACGACGTTGCCCACGTCGAGACCCTCGAACTGCGCGGCCGCGCCCTTGCCGACCAGCAATTCCTGCAATCCCGGCGTGAACGTGCGGCCCTCGATGATCTTCAACGTCGGCCGCAACGGGAAACCGGCCTTGGTGATTCCGCGCAGCGTGATGTTGGCGCCAAGCGTGCTGCCCTTCTTCGGCAATTCGGCGATGACGATCAGCTCGGCCGAGGCCAGCGGATCACCGTTGTCGTCCTTGCGTACGCCGGGAGCCTGCGAGGCGAGGTCGAAAGTCTCGCGGTTCATCGTGCTGTTGAGCTCGGCTTGCGAGCCACCGCGCAACACCAGCGCGTTGCGCGCGTCACCGGTCGACTGCAGCGTCGAATCGATGCCACCGGCCATCGCGAATAATGCGGTGAACACGCCGACCACGCCGGCAATGCCGACCACGATCACCAGCGAGGCACCGAGGCGCTCGGGGATGGTCTTCAGGTTCAGCAGCACGATTTCGAAGATTTGTTTGAACATGGTCATGCGCTCGCGATCAATGACGCGGGGTTGGAAACCGGGCACGGGGATGCTGCGAGAGGATCAGGCAGTGCGCGGCTTTGGTGGGTCCAGACTTGTCTGGACGCTCTTGGTCAAACAGCGGGTAGAAGCGTCCAGACAAGTCTGGACCCACCAAGGCCAGGGCAAAAGGCAGCGCTTCCCGTGCCCCTTGCCCCGTTTCGCGAGCCCCGTAGCTCACCGTCCCGCCAATGCATCGACGATCTTCACGCGCCCCGCGGTCAGCGCTGGCGGCAGGCCCACGGCCAGCGCCAGTGCCAGCATCGCCAGCAAGGCCTGCACCCACACCGTCGAATTGGCGCGTACCGCGGCGAAGAACGGCACCGCCTGCGCCATGCCGCCGATCATCATGCTCGCCAGCGCCATTCCAATCAGCCCGCCGGTGATGCACAGCAGCATCGATTCGGCCAGCACCAGCGCGGTCACCTGGCCATCACCGAAGCCCAGCGTCTTCAACACCGCCAGTTCCGGGATGCGCTCGCGCACCGCTTGCGCCATGGTGTTGCCGGTCAGGATCAGGATGGTGAAGAACACCGCGATCAGGATCAGCTTGACGATCAGGCCGATGTCGCCGATCTGCGCGAAGAAGCCCTTGTTGAAGTCCTTTTCGCTCTGCGTCTTGGTCTCGTTCGGCGAGTTCAGGAAACGCGCGTCGATCGCCTGCGCCACCTCGTTGGCCTTGTTGACGTCCTCCAGCACCACCGCGTACGTGCCGGCCATCGATCCGAACTGGTTGGCCTCGTCGAAATAGGCGTGGTTGATGTAGATCGACTGCGTCTGCGCCTGCCACGACTCGTCCTTGCCGTCGAAGATGCCGACCACATCGAAGGTCCACTTCATCGAGCCGTCGGACTTCTGCGGAAAGATGTTCGACGCCAGCGGCAGCTTGTCGCCAACCTTGATCTTCAACTCATCGGCAATCATGCGACCGACGATGGCGCCGGTGCGTGTCTGCTCGAACGCGGTCCATTCGGCATCGGTCATCACCCACTCCGGATACACCCGACGCAGGCGCGCGGGGTCGGAAGCGAAGGTGAACATCTGCCGGTTCTCGCCGTAGACGCCGCCGAACCACTGGTCGTGGCTGACGTCCTTGACCCCGGGGATGGCCTCGATTTCCGGCAGCAGGCGCATCGGCAGTGAGGTGGTGAACGACACCCGGTTCTGCACGATCAGCCGCGAAGCGCCGACGAAATCGGCGCCAGCGGTAAAAAACACGCTGAGCGCCTGCAGCAATCCGAACAGCAGGAAGGCGCAGATCAGCGACAGCAGCGTCAGCAGCGCGCGGGTCTTCTTGCGCCAGAGGCTGGCCCAGACGAAA
>JAIMJQ010000103.1:4098-4199 GCA_020693165.1 Xanthomonas sp.
CCGGGGGCAGGGGACCTGCCTCGGTGCATGGTCGGGCGGTGATGCGAGTTTCGAATCTGCGAGGCGCCAATCTCGGCGCAGAGTCCGACAGTGACGTGGGC
>JAIMJQ010000103.1:4246-9577 GCA_020693165.1 Xanthomonas sp.
GGCGAAGGGCCCGCCGCCACCCAAACTCCCAAACGTTGCCATGCCCATCTCCTCAAGCCACCGCGTCGGCGAGCAGCGTGCCCTTGTCCAGGTGCACGACGCGGCTGGCGTACTCGGCGGCCTTGGGATCATGGGTGACCATGACGATGGTCTTGCCGTACTCGCGGTTGAGCCGCTGCAGCAGCGTCAGGATCTCGTCGGCGGTCTTGCGATCCAGGTCGCCGGTCGGCTCGTCGCAGACCAGCAGTGTTGGGTCCGACACCAGCGCGCGGGCGATCGCGACGCGCTGTTCCTGGCCGCCCGACAACTCCTTGGGCTTGTGCCCGGCGCGGTCCTTCAGGCCGACGATCTCCAGCGCGACATTGGCGCGCTTCAAGCGCTCGGCGCTACCCATCTTGCTGAGCAGCAGTGGCAATTCGACATTGCGCACCGCGGTCAACACCGGCAGCAGGTTGTAAAACTGGAAGACGAAGCCGACATGGCGCGCGCGCCAACGTGACAGCTCGCCGCTCGACATGCGATCGATACGCTGGCCGTCGATCAGGATCTCGCCGCCGGTGGGCTGGTCGAGGCCACCGATGAGGTTCAGAAGCGTGGTCTTTCCGGAACCCGACGGCCCCATCAGCGCGACAAAATCGCCCTTCGGGATCGTCAGCGTGATGCCGTGCAGCACTTCCACTTTCTGCTTGCCGCGCGTGTAGTGCTTGACGACATTGTTGATCTGGACGAGTGCTTCGGTCATGGCCTTTACTCGGGAATCGGAAATCGGTTCTGGATTGGATTTGATGCCAAGAGCATTTGTCCGCAAAGGACGCTAAGGACGCAAAGAAAGCAAATTCGACGTTCAGGCTTTCCTTCGCGCACTTTGCGTCCTTTGCGGAAAAATCTGCTCTTCATCTACAACTTCTGTTCCACAAGGGCACCGTCGGTCAACTCGACTGGAGGCGACACGATGACGCTGGCGCCGGCGGTCAGGCCGGCGGTGATGTTGCGGAAGTCGGCAATGGTCGCGGCGGCGGTCACTTCGCGCAGACTGGCGCGCTCGCCGTCGACGACGAACACGATCGCCTTGCCGTCGCGCTCGATGACTGCTTCCTTCGGCACCAGCACGCCGCTGAGCCTGGGCTTCTCGACCACGGGTTCGGCGCTGCGCGCTTCCAGGAAGCGCACGCGCACGCCCATCTCCGGCACGATGCGCGGGTCCTTCAGCGCCAGCGAAACGCGCACGCGCACCGTTGCCTTGGTGCGATCGGCGGCCGGAATCACCGCGATCACCTCGCCCGGAATCTTCCAGTCCGGATACGCGTTGAGCGTCGCTTCGGTCGGCATCCGCGCCTGTACGCGACCGATGAAGGACTCATTGACGTCGACCTCGACTTCCAGCGAATCCATATCGACGATGGTGCCGATACCGGTGCGGGTGAAACCGCCGCCCGCGGAAATCGGCGAGATCATCTCGCCCGGCTGCGCCGCCTTGGCGATGATCACGCCGGAGAATGGCGCGCGAATCACGGTGTCGTCGACCGATACCTGGGCCAGCGCCAGCGCCTCCTCGGACACCGTGATCTGGCGCCGCTGGCTGGCCAGGCGCGCGCTGAGCGATTCGGCGGCAGCGCGCGCAGCGTCGAGCTGGGCGGCGGTGCCGAGCTTGCGGTCGAAGATCTCCTGCTGGCGCGTCAGGTCGGCCCGCGCCTGGCGCAGGTTGGCTTCGATCTCGGCCAGTTGCGAGCGCGCGCTGGCCAGCTGCGCCTGCGACAGCGCCAGCTGCGCGCTCGCCTGGGTGTCGTCGAGCGTAGCCAGCACCTGACCCTCTTCGACGCGCATGCCCTCCTCGATCAGCACTTCGCGCACCTTGCCGGTGATTTTTGCCGACACCGTGGCCTGGCGGCGCGCGACGACGTAGCCGGACGCGTCCAGCACCGAGGTCGAGGTCGGCGCAGTAGCCGCCGGCTGTGCGCTGGCGGTCTGTACCAGGATCGCTGCCGGCGCGCGGCCGAACAGCCACCAGGCCGCGGCGCCGGCGATGACCAGGATCAGCGCCAGCAACCACCACGGCACGCCGTTGCCGCGCGACGGCTCGCTATGGGCATCGCGGTCGATGCGCAGTTGTCCCAGCAGATCAGGTTGGCTCATGGGTCGCGGTGCAAAAAGGTCGATGGTGCAAATGCTCGCACAGCCGGCGTCTGGGTCAGGCAACGAACATGCCGCAAGACTCGCCCAAATGTTGCCCGGGCATCAGTGACGATCGTCACCCGCGCATTCGTTACCGATGGCAGAGACCTGGCGCTTCTGTGGGAGCGACCTTGTGTCGCGAGCTCTGACCGCCAAAGCTCGCGACACAAGGTCGCTCCCACTTGGCGCATCAATCTTCGTCCGCGGGCTCCGCCGCCAGCACCGGCAGCAACGCATCAAGCAGCGCATTGGAGCCGATTCGAAATCGCGCCGGCACCATGCGCTCGCGCCCAAGAACGCCGGCAGCCATGTCGATGTAGGCACTGGCCAGCGCGAGACGGTCGACCTCGCCGAAGACTGCCACGCCGACCGGTCGACCCGCATCGGCGATCGCGGCGCAGATGTTGCGGAATGCGTCGGTTCCGGATCGCGTCGCAACCTTCAGGAAGTCGGCGCCGCCGGCGATTGCCGCGACGGCGGCGGCGCGCAGCGCTTCGGGATCGGCAAGCTCCGAGCTGTCGAGCATCACCGCGAGTCCCGTCTTGCCGCAACGCGCCTTGACGCGGGCCACCAGCGACTGCGCGCCGGCTCCGTGCGCCGGGTACAGCAGGTTGATCTCGTTGGCGCCGACCGCGATCGCGCGCCGGGCCTCGCGCTCGGTGCGATCCGCATCGTCGCTGCCATCGGGAAAATTGACCACGGTGGCGACGCGCACCTGCGCAATCCCCTCGCGCATCAGGCTCATCCGCGTGGCCAGTAGCAACTCCGGATAGACGCAGATCGTCGACGGCGTGCCGTAGGGCGTGTGCGCGCGCCGCGCCAGCGCGGCTGCCATGGCGGGCGTGTCGTCCTCGTTGAGCGAACTCAGGTCCAGGCAGGCGAGGGCGATGCGGGCGTCGGAGGGCTTCATGGATGGGCGCGGGGCAGGTTCGAAGTGGCCTTCGAGCATAAGCTGATGACCCAGCCCGCGCGGCTGCCCTGGCTGTTGTGGGTCCGGACCTTGCCCGGACGCTTTTGGCCGCATCCCAGCAAAAGCGTCCAGACAAGCTCTGAACCCACCAGCGCCGCTGCAACGCGAGCGTGCCCCGTGCCCCGTGCCCCGTGCCCCGTGCCGTGCGAGCATCCGCAGCATGCTGCACATCATCCTGTACCAGCCCGAGATTCCCCCGAACACCGGCAACGTGATCCGCCTGGCGGCGAATACCGGCGCCTCGCTGCATCTGATCGAGCCGCTCGGCTTCAAACTCGACGATGCGCGCCTGCGGCGGGCGGGGCTCGACTATCACGAGTACGCGCGGGTGCGCACCTGGGCGGATCTGGATAGCTGCCGCGCGGCACTCGGCCATCCGCGCTGCTTCGCGTTGACCACACGGGGCACGAGGACGCCTTACCAGACACAGTTCCAGGATGGCGATGCACTGCTGTTCGGTTGCGAGACACGCGGACTGCCCGAGGAAGTGCGTGCGCCGTTTGCGCCCGACCGACGGTTGCGCCTGCCGATGCGCCCCGAGTCGCGCAGCTTGAATCTGTCGAACGCGGTCGCGGTCGTGGTGTTCGAGGCCTGGCGACAGCTCGGGTTTGCAGGCAGCGCCAGCGCGCTTGAATGAAGCCCCCGCGCGCTGGCCCCGGCACAGCGCGCGGGGTCTTCCCCCAACAGTTTCGGTCCCCAGGCCCGGACTGCCAGGGACTTGTCGCAAGTGGCGTGCCAGCGAGTCCAAGTCTGGCAACGCGTTGATTCAACAGGATTGTCCTTGGCAGCTTTGATGCTGCACTGCACAATACGAGTGCACGGAATCGGGGCGTGCTCCAGTCTGGCGCAACTTCACCTGTGGCTGCGGGCTCTGCCCACGAGCTTTTCGCACGGCGCGCCGAAGATCGCCGGCAGCGCCCGCTCTCACGGTTTCGGCACTCCGCAGTCGTCGCGTTATGCTCGAATCGCCCCGCTGACTGGCCCGTCCGATGACCGACCCATTCGCCTTACCCGAAGCCGCCCTGGCCGATTACCTCGGCGCGCACATCGATGGATTTGTCGGCCCGCTGACGGCGACCAAGTTCAAGGGTGGCCAGTCCAACCCGACCTATCTGATCGCGGCGGCGTCCGGCCAGTACGTGCTGAGGCGCAAGCCGCCGGGTCAGCTGCTGGCCTCGGCGCACGCCGTCGACCGCGAGTTTCGTGTGCTGAGCGCGCTCGCCGCGAGTCCGGTGCCGGTCGCCAGGCCATTGCACCTGTGCCGCGACGACGCGGTGATCGGCTCGATGTTCTATCTGATGAGCCATGTGCCAGGACGCATTTACTGGGACCCTTCGCTGCCCGAGCTGGAACCGGCGCAGCGCGCCAGCTACTACGACGAAATCCTGCGCGTGCTGGCGGCTTTGCATGCGGTCGATGTCGATGCCGTCGGCCTCGCCGACTACGGCAAGCCCGGCAATTACTTCGCGCGCCAGCTGAAGCGCTGGGGCGAGCAGTACCGCGCCAGCGAACTCGGTCGCATCGACCCGATGGAGCAGTTGATAGCCTGGCTCGAAGCGCACGTGCCCGCGGACGACGGCGCGGTAGCGCTGGTGCATGGCGACTGGCGCATCGACAACCTGATCTTCGATCCGGCGCAGCCGGCGATCCGCGCCGTGGTCGACTGGGAGTTGTCCACGCTCGGCCATCCGCTGTCCGACCTCGGTTACTTCTGCATGGCGCTGCGGCTGCCGCGCAATCCGGTGATTCCGGGGCTACAGGGCATTGACCGCGTCGCTGCCGGCATTCCCGGTGAAGCGGCGATTGTCGCCCGCTACGCCGAGCTCAGCGGCCGCGAACGCTTCGCCGACTGGCCGTTCATTCTTGCCTTCAACTTCTTCCGCCTCGCCGCCATCGCGCAGGGGGTGGCCAAGCGGGCCACCCAGGGCAACGCGTCGAGCGCCCAGGCTGATGCCACCGGGCGCATGGTGCCGGTGATTGCGGCGCTGGGTCTGGAGGCGGCGGCGGGGTGAGAGCGGCAACAACAAGCGGGACACGGGGCACGGGGAGAGCGTCGTGTGCTCCAGCTCTTGATTCCGTGGGTCCGGACTTGTCCGGACGCTTTTCCGGCATCGATGCGAAGAGCGTCCAGACAAGTCTGGACCCACAAAGAGCTCGTATCGCGCGAGCATTTCCCATGCCCCATGCCC
>JAIMJQ010000104.1 GCA_020693165.1 Xanthomonas sp.
CGGAGTCATCGCCGACTGGGCCGCGACCCGCGGGATCGGCATGTCGGCGCTGATCAGTCTCGGCGACGAGATCGATGTCGACTTCGCCGATTGCCTGGACTGGTTTGCCGGCGATTCCGGCACGCGTGCGGTGCTGATGCACGTGGAGAATTTGGCCAGCGCAAGGCGCCTGCTGTCGGCGGCACGGGCACTGGCATTCCGCAAGCCGCTGGTGATCCTGAAGCCGCACGAGGCCGGGCGCATGCCGCACGACCCCGCGGCAGAACTGTCGGACGACGTCCATCGCGCCGCGTTTGCGCGCGCCGGGATGCTTCAGGCCCAGGATCTGGAGGAGTTCTGCGCCGCCGCGAATGTCGACCTGCCGGCGTGGCCGCACGCCGGCCAGCGATTTGCGATCGCCGGCAATGGCCGCGCCCTCGGGGCGTTGGCGGCAGATGCGGTGCTGAGTGCCGGCGGTGCGCTGGCGCAGCCGACGCCGGATACCGCCAAGCGGCTGCGCAGCCTGTTGCCGGCGCGCTCGACGATCGCCAACCCGCTCGACCTGATGCGCGACGCGGGCCCATTGCGGTACGCCGGGGCGGTGGCCGCGCTGGCCGCCGATACCAGCACCGATGTCGTGTTGCTGCTGCATCACCCGACCAGTTTCGGCAATGGCCGCGATATTGCACAGGCGCTCGACCCGGTGCCGCAGGGCGAGGCCCTGGTATTGGCAGCCTTTGCCGGCGCGGAGCAGCAGCAAGCCCGACGCATCCTCGGCGAGCGCGGCATCGCGGCATTTCCGACACCCGAGGCGGCAGTGCGCGCCTACGGTCTCAATCGTCGCTATTTCCGCCAGAAATCCGAGCTGATGCAGACGCCGCCGCCGCTACTGCGCTGGCCGTCGCTGGACAGCGAGGCGATCGCACGAGCGGTGATGCAATTCGGAAGCGACCCAAAGCGACTCGGACAGGCGCTGCTGGACTGTCTGCGGATCGACATCGAATTCGACCGCCGTGGCGCCGGCCAGCAACCGAGTATCGGCCTGCGCAGCCACGATACCCTGGGTCCTTATGCGATTGCCGAAAGCCCTGGTCGCCGGCATGTCGAGTGCCTGCCGCTGGACCGTTTGCGCGTCGAGCGGTTGATCGAGCGCGGTTGGATCGAGGATCAGTCCACGCCGGACCTGCGAGCGACCCTGCACGGCCACCTGCTGCATCTCGCAGAACTGATGCTGCTACGACCGGAGATTTCCCGCCTGGAACTCACCGGCGTGACGGCGGCCGGTGGCGGCGGGATCGAAGCGCATCTGGAGTTCGAGTGGAATCCGCGACCACAGCGAACGCCGACCGCATTTGCGCCTTATCCGTGGTCACTGGCCATGCCGGTGACCCTGGCCGACGGCCAGCCACTGCTGTTGCGCGCCATTCGTGCCGAGGACGAACAGCAGTTGCAGATCGGCTTCACCCAGTTGAGCCCGGAGGAGGTGCGCATGCGCTTCCTGTTCCCGCTGAAGGCACTGACCCACGATCTGGCAGCGCGACTGACGCAACTGGACTACGACCGCGAGATCGCGCTGGTGCTCGCCGATCTGGAGCCGCCGGGCCAGTCGCGCCTCTACGGGGTCGTTCGCGCCAGTTTCGATCCTGGCCTGGGTAGTGCCGAGTTCGCCATCGTGATCCCGAAGCAGCTAGGCGGTCAGGGCCTCGGAACCCGCCTGCTGGCGCGCATCATCGAACTGGCGCGCGCTGCCGGGATGCGCCGCATGCACGGCGACACCCTGCCGGAGAATCAGCCGATGCGGGCACTGGCGCGCAAGTTCGGCTTTCGCGAACAGTTGCAGGACCAACTGGTGCGGTTGACGCTGAAGTTGTAGGCACCCCGTGCGCTCCGGTGGCGACTGTTCACGGAACCCCGTTCGTCCTGAGCGTTCCCCGCGAGCCCGTGCGGGCGGGAAATGGTCGACGCTCCGGTCGCGACTGTTCACGGAACCCCGTTCGTCCTGAGCGTTCCCCGCGAGCCCGTGCGGGCGGGAAATGGTCGACGCTCCGGTCGCGACTGTTCACGGAACCCCGTTCGTCCTGAGCGTTCCCCGCGAGCCTGCGAGTGGGGAATGGTCGAAGGACGAGCACCGGGCTTGCGATTCGCATTGACGCGTCCTTCGACTGTTTCCCCCGCAACAGCACCGGGGGAAACGCTCAGGTCGAACGGTATCGAGGCGAGTTCAGCGAACGCTTTGGCGCGGCACGCCCGCAATTTCTGCCGGTGGCGACGAACCGCGCTCCGGCGTCACTCGACCGTCACGCTCTTGGCAAGATTGCGCGGCTGGTCGACGTCGGTGCCCTTGAGCACGGCGACGTGGTACGCGAGCAGTTGCATCGGCACGGTGTACAGCATCGGCGCAACGAAGGCGCCGACGCTGGGTACGGCGATGACGTGCGAGCGGTCGCTGTTCATGCTCGCCGCCACCTGCTCGTCGGCGAACACGAACATCTGGCCGCCGCGCGCGCGCACTTCCTGGATGTTGCTCTTGAGCTTTTCCAGCAATTCGTCGTTGGGGGCCACGGCGACCACCGGCATATTGTTGTCGACCAGCGCCAGCGGGCCGTGTTTGAGTTCACCGGCGGGGTACGCCTCGGCATGGATGTAACTGATTTCCTTGAGCTTGAGCGCGCCTTCCATCGCAATCGGGAACTGCACGCCACGGCCGAGGAACAGCGCGTGATGCTTGTCGGCGAAGCTCAGCGCCATCTGCCGGATCTGGCCGTCGAGTTCAAGAGCACGCTGGATCGCTGCCGGCAGCAATTCCAGCTCGCGCACCGCCTCGCGGTAGCGATCCCCATCCATGCCCTTGGCGCGACCGATTTCCAGCGCCAACAGCGCCAGCGCCACCAACTGGGTCATGAACGCCTTGGTCGAAGCGACGCCGATTTCGGGCCCGGCGCGGGTCATCAGCACCAGTTCGCTGGCGCGCACCAATGAGCTTTCCGGAACATTGCAGATCGCCAGGCGAGCAAGGTAACCGCGCGTCGAAGCATGCTGCAACGCTGCCAGCGTGTCGGTCGTTTCACCGGACTGCGAGACCGTCACCAGCAGCGTGTCGGCGGGCACCGCCGCGCTGCGATAGCGATACTCGCTGGCAATCTCGGCGAAACACGGAATCCCGGCAAACGCCTCGATCCAGTAGCGCGCCACCTGCGCCGCGTGATTGCTTGAACCGCAGGCGACGATCTGCACCGCGCGCAACTGCTGCAACAGGGCGCGCGCGCCAGGACCGAAAATCTCGGTCAGGATATGCCCGCGCGCGAGACGGCCCTCCAGCGTATCGGCGATCGCCTGCGGCTGCTCATGGATTTCCTTGAGCATGTAGTGGCTGTACTGGCCGCGCTCGACGGCATCAGGCCGGAACTGCGCCTCCTTGACCGGACGCGACACCTCGGCGCCCGTCTCATCGAATATGGCAATCCGGTCCGGCGTCAGCTGTACCAGATCGCCGTCGTTCAAATAAATGAAACGGCGTGTTTCGCCAAGCAATGCATAAATGTCGGAAGCCAGGTACTGCGCGCCGTCGCCCACACCGACGACCATGGGCGATCCGCGACGAGCGCCGATGACTTCGTGCGGCGAGTCGGAGGACAGGACGGCGATGGCGTAGGCGCCCTCGAAGCGCTCAATGGCGGCCTGCACCGCCGCCAGCATGGTGCTGCCGCCAGCCAGTTGGTGCTCGATCAGATGGGCTACGACCTCGGTGTCGGTGTCCGAGTCGAAGATGTAGCCGAGCGCCTGCAACTCGGTTCGCAGCGACTCATGGTTCTCGATGATGCCGTTGTGGACGACCGACACGCGCTCGCGCGAGGTGTGCGGATGCGCATTGCGCTCGCTCGGCACGCCGTGGGTCGCCCAGCGCGTATGCGCGATGCCGGTTTCGGCCGCGATCGGCGCGCTCTGGTAGAGCGCATCCAGTTCGCGCACCTTGCCGGGCGTGCGCAGGCGGCGCAGGCCGTTGTCGGTGATCAGCGCCAGACCGGCCGAGTCATAACCGCGGTATTCCAGTGCGCGCAATCCCTCTATCAACAGCGGGACCACATTCTTGCGCGCAGCGACGCCGACAATTCCACACATCAGTCAGTACTCCGGAATTCCATGGACAAACCAGCGCAGTCGCTTCACCGACCCGCATCTGGAAGGCCAAGTCTACCGGCTGCGCTACGGCTGGCGCCGGGCACGACACGGTCGATCGAAGGGCAACTGCTTGCTCAATCGGGTCTCGCCCGCGTAGAGCGAAGCGTGTTCCGCCGCTTTTGCCTTTTGTAGCGGAGCTTGCTCCACTGCTTTCTTGCACGTGTGGGCCGAGCAGGCTCGGCCACACAGGGGCCGGCGCGCTGGGGCCTCTGGAGAGCGGGCTTTCCTTTCGGCCCTTTGGACCTTGCGATGGCAAGAAAGCAGAAGGGGCCCTCGCGGGCCCCTTCCGTTACTACGATGTCAGTTCAGCTTAGCCGCGCATGCGGAAGCCGACGACACCCAGACCCAGCAGGAGGACCAGCGCTGCCAGCAGGATACGGCCCTGCTCGTTCAGCGACGGGACTGCGACGAACTCACCCGGCGGCGGCGGCGGCACACCCTGACCCGGGCAGGACAGGGTAAACGTCGTCGTCGATGCGCAATTCGGCAGCGCCGAAGTACCCGTGCAAGTCAGCGTCGCCGTGCCCGTGGTGGTCTCGGTATTGGTGCAGGTGGCCGAGATGGTACCACCGAGCGCCGGGTTGGTGCTGATCACCAGCGGTGACGGGGCGGTCGTGACGGTGAAGGTCGACCCGGCCGAGACGTTGCTGGTCAGGCAGGTCACGGTCTGGTTGACGTTGAGGCTGCCACCGACCAGCGATACCGAGGACACCTGGACTGCAGCGCCACCATTGTTCAGGTTGATGGTCGCACCCGGTGCCTGGTTGACGTAGGTTGCTGTGCCGCATTCCACCGGCGGACCGCCGCAGACGATGGTGAAGTTGCGGGTCGCAGTGATCGCACCCGAGTTGGCCGGAATGCGCTCGTCGACCTGGACGGTGAACGGCTCGGTCGGCAGACCGGACGTGTTCGCCGGGCAGGTGCAGCGGATGTCGCCGGAGTCAGCCGTCAATGCGACGAAGTCCAACGTGCCCGCACCGGTCGGAGTACCCGCCTCGCTCACAAACTGACAAGCCATGACCGGAATCGGACTGAACATCGGACCTGCGTAGGTAGCGCGCACGTTTTCCAGGCGCGACGTTGCCGGCAGGCCGGTACCGGCACCATTGCACGCCGCGCCGTCAGTCGGACAGCCCACATTGATGGTCGTCGAGTTACCAGCCGGGATGCTGGTCGACGAGTTGATCGCCGGCACATAGGTGATCGTCGGCGGAGTGGCCATCACGGCCGAGCCAGCCGGGCAGTTCAACACCCAGAAGCGCTGCGACGTGGCGCCACCGGTGATGGTCTCGGTCGCCTGCAGGTTTGCAGTGCGAGCGGCCGCGCCGGAGGTGCAGGTCAGATTGATGTTCTGCGGGGTATTGGTGCCCTGCATGAACGTCAACGTGGCAGCACTGGTCACCGCGAAGTTCGCGGCATCAGCACCTGACAGCATGAAGTTGCCGACCGTGGTTGTGGTACCAGCGACCGAACCACCCGACGGGGTGGCAACGATCTGACCGGCGCCAGTCGTACCCGGCGTGGTCACACCGGTGAAGTTCACCGGGCCGCCCGTACCGGCAGCAGCACCCGCTGCCGGGTTGTAGGCGATGCTGGGGCCGACCGGGGTCACAGCGCCGGTGACGGTGTAAGTGCCCGGAGCACCCACCGTTCCACCCGCAATCGGATCGCCAGTAGCTCCGTCAAAGGCGAAGAAGCTTGACAACGTCAGTGGTGAGGATCCTGCGGCGAGCGTCTGCGTCTGGATCGTGACAGTCACCGAGGCGGGGAAATCACCCATGGCGGAAAAGCCACCGCACGACAGGGTGGTCGGATTGAGCTGGTTGCAGACGATACCGGCCGGGACCGAGACCACATTGGCTGCGGCCAGTGAAGGGAAGGCGATCGTCGTGTTGGTGTAAGCCAAGCGGAACTGGAAGCCAGCAGCGGCAATCGTCGGCGCCGTGCTGTTGGTAAAGGTCACGACAATCGGACTGGCCACACCTTGCGCGGTGTTGGCCGGCGAAGTCGGGCTGTTTACGGCAAGGGACGGCGGAGCGGCGAACGCCGGCGCCGTGAGCGCCGACGCCGTCAGGATAAGGAGGCACTTTCGCAGGGTCATTTTATTTTTCTCCAGGAACGACAAAGGCTACTTTGCAACTACCGATGATGCGTCTCGCATTTCACCCAAGCCATCCGCAAAGCGTACCTGGGTGACGGTCAAATCCGCGCTGTTCATGCCCTTGGCCGCGATTCCGAGCGAACCGACGGTGACACGACCGGCGGGCATCTCGCCAGCAGCCGGCATGAACACGACAAATTTAACCGAATTGCTCTGCGGGCGATACAGGCAAGCACCGTCCAAACCTTTCGGCAAGTCCGAAGCGCACTTGGTGGTGTCGACTTTCGCACCTGCCGGCACATTGACGACGAACTCAAAGCCCGCATAGGGCTTCTCGGCGACCAGATCCAGAGCGATTCGAGCGCCAGACTTGTCGGCGGCAGGGGTCAGGATGACCATTTCGCCGGCCCACGACAGCATCGGCGCGAAAGAAAACAGCAGAACGAGGAATTTGCGCATGACGTTCAATCCTTATCAGACGTTGATTAGTTGCTCAGTGCGATGTTACGGATGCAGATCGCATCACCAACGAACACCGCTCCATCCTCGTTGCAATCGGGCTGACCAGCGGCGATTGCCCCACCGAGCGCCTCATTGCGTGCCTGGATGGCGTCGCCCACGAACACGCTACCGTCGCCGTTTGCATCGCCACGCAACAGCCGGCCGGGATCTTGCGTTCGACGCGAGTCAAACTCATCGAAGTAGACCGGAGCGTTCGGATCGACCGTCGGCGAACCGGCGATCAGTCCAAGCCGCGCTTCGGTGATGTTGTCACCCGAGTTGGCCAAGGTCGAGAAGGTGGCCGAACCCGCTGGCGTCGCGACGCCCGCGCCGGTCACCGTCGCCGTCATCGAACCCGTGCCGGCACCGGCAGCCCAGGCGATTTCAATGGCGTAGTACTTGTTGTCTGCCACCAGCACGTTCTGCGCAGCACCGCCGGTGTTGGTGCTGAAACCGAGCTGACTGCCGTTGTGAGTGACGCGGATGATGTTGGTTCCGCCGATGTTGCGCGCCTGAAAGATGTCCGCGGTACCTGCGGTGATGTTTCCGGTGTAGTAGTAGAAGCGCACCCGGTAGCTGGTCTCGTTGTTCGGCGTGGCGTCGGTCACAAAGCGACCGGTGGCACCGTTGGAATCCGCCACCCGCAGGCCGCAGCGACCCGAATAACGGCTGAAACCAGCAGTCGGCTCGCCGGTGTTGGCAACCGTCAAGCCAGTAGCCGACGACCACGCGCTGATCGCGCACGCCGAAGCAGCCTGCGCACCGAACATCAGCACGGCGGCGACTGCAGTTCCGAGAAGATATTTCTTGTTCATGGAGGTGTCCCTTCGAGATAAGTTGAAGTTGCGCGCCCGATGTCGATGCTGGCCGGTCGCGGCCGCAGCACCCCACCGCACAAGGCTATCACAGCCCTGTACGGAAGATAAAGACGGCGGGACGGACGAATTCCTCTCAAGGAACTTTTTTGGTGACGATCGGTGACAACGCGCGACGGGTAGAACCTGATGCGCTCGCTCGCGGAGGTTTGCGCAGTTCTTCGGATACTCCGGTCGCGGTGCGGCCCCTGTTGTGCGCTGGTCCACGTGCGGGACTTTACTACCACCCACGCGCGCGAGGAAGCCTGGCCAGGCTGATGGATCGGCTGTCTACCGGGCCCCCAACCGCGTCAAGTCTTCGAGTTCGCCCGGGTCGAATCCGGCCCGGAGCCGGGCGGTCACGTTGAAGGGAAGTCGCAAGGAGACCGCATGCGTCCGCAGCAAGGCGACAAAGGTGGTTCGCGGCGCCAGATTCCGTTGCGCGCAAATCGTCGCAAACCACCGCGAACCGACTGCCACATGGCGTACTTCCTCGGACAGGATCACCTCGAGGATCGCGATCGTCGTCAGGTCGCCCACACGCCGCAGACGCTCGATCATGCCGGGCGTGACGTCGAGACCGCGCGCTTCGAGTACGCGCGGCACCAGGGCCATGCGCACCATGGGGTCGTGCGCCGTGTCGCACGCCATCTGCCAGAGCCCGTCGTGCGCCGGAAAATCGCCGTAGGCATGGCCGAGCTCGGCCAGACGCGCTGCCAGCAACTGGAAATGCCGCGCCTCGTCGGCGGCGACGCTGGCCCAGTCACGGCAGTAGTCGGCGGGCATGCCACGGAAGCGATAGACGGCATCCCAGGCCAAGTTGATTGCGTTGAACTCGATATGCGCCACCGCGTGGATCAGCGCAGCGCGGCCTTCAACGCTGTTCAGCTTGCGCTGGGCCAGCTGGCTTGGCGGGACCAGGACTGGAGTTGGCGGGCGGCCCGGTACCGGTATCGCCACGATCGCAGGGTCACCCACCATGTCCACCCACCCGGCGGACGCCGCAATGGCGGCGCTCGCCGTTGCGGTCAGCGCGAGCTTGCGCTGGACGTCGGCTTCGAGCAGGCAATCGAGGGCGAGTTTGCGGGGGTTGAATGACGGCATTTTCGCGGTTCGGCGGGTTTGCGGTTGGAGACCACGTGCGGGCGATCTGATCTGGGGGCGTCCTTCGACTGTTTCCCCCGAGAAGCATGGGGGAAACGCTCAGGACGAACGGTTGGGCGAGAGCGGGTCAGCGCGATCCCCGAGGCGACAGACTCCGTTCGTCCTGAGCGTTCCCCGCGAGCCTGCGCGAGCGGGGAACAGTCGAAGGACGTGTGCCGCCCTGCCCGGCAAGTCCACGTCCTTCGACTGTTTCCCCCGGAAAAGCCTGGGGGAAACGCTCAGGACGAACGGGGTCGGAAACGCTGA
>JAIMJQ010000105.1:0-1243 GCA_020693165.1 Xanthomonas sp.
GACCTTCAAGGTGCCGTTGTGCTCCTTGGCGACACACGCTACCGGGGCAGTTTGTGTGTTTGCGGCGGACACGAATTTCGTTCCGCATCAGGTTGCGTTGACTGTTGCTGCTATCTGGCGGCCAGCCACCGCGCGGTCGCGATTCCGCGCAGCCAGCACTGACCCATCGCCGCCGCCTTCTCGATCATGCACTCGACCGCGCCCATCGCCCGGCTGAAGTCGGATTTCACCGCCAGTACCTGACGCTCCCAGGTCTCCGGGCGATAGCCCAGGCGTGCCAGCGTCGCGGGCGCCGGGCCTTCGATGGTGCCGCGCTTGTCGGGGCGGATCTTGCGGCCGGTGTAGTCGAGCAAACTCAGGTACTCAGCCTGCGTCAATGGCAGCATGCACACGCCGCGGATGCCGGCGATCGAAGCAAGCTCCCAATTGGCGGCGGCAGATTCCTGCTCGATAGCGGTCAGCCGTCGGCGCGCGCTGGTATGCACTGACGCCTCCAAGGTATCGCAGATCTTCGCCCGCACCGGATTCAGATCGACATAGGCCATCGCCGCCAGCACGGCGTTCTCGTCGAGCAGGCTTTGCGCTTTGAAGCGACCTTCCCAAAAACGCCCTTTGCAGATGTCTTCCTTGTTCGCCGCCCGCGCGATCGGTTCCACCAGGCAGCGCATGAACCACGACAGATTCGACAAACGCTCGCGCAGCTCCTCGATCCGCTCGGCGTTTCCCGCCAGCACCTCGGCGCGCATCTCCGGGCTCTGATCTTGCCGCGGATACAGTCGCATCCAGCGCTCAACGACTTCAGCGTTCGACCAGCGCGATACCGCCTCCGGCAAGATCTGCACGACCACATGCAGATGGTTGCTCATTACGGCATAGCCCCAAATGGCTACACCGAAGATGCCAGCCAACTCGTGGATGCGAGCCTCCACCCACTGCCGACGGTGTTCAAACGAGCGCCCCGTCAGCCGATCCTCGCCACACAGGTAAGCCCGGCGGACACAGCGCGAGACGCAATGGAAGGTTCCAGTGGAACCTTTCGGAATCAGAATCGAGCGGGCGTAAGTCATGGAGCCCAGCATCGCCGCTCGGTCGCTCATCGTCAGTCGGAACAGTGCCTGAAGTCTTGTAGGAAAATTCTGATTTGTGGGTGATGGGTGTCCCCGATTCTTATGGGTGTCCCCGATTCTTCCTGCCCGATTCTTGATGGGTGTCCCCGATTCTTTCCCCGATTCTTGTGATGGGT
>JAIMJQ010000105.1:1365-8541 GCA_020693165.1 Xanthomonas sp.
CCCGATTCTTCTTGCCCGATTCTTGGATGTGTGTCCACGATTCTGATGTGTGTCCACGGTTCTGGCTGGGCACCGCTGGCCCGGCTGGGTTCGGGATCAGCCCTGGCTTAGGCTTGCGCCCTGCCCCGCCTCAGGGCAGGGCGTTCTTGTAGATCCGCCCGTCCTTCATGATCACCAGGAAGCGCCGGGCCGGGTCCTCAATCAGCGACAGGTCCTCGAGCGGGTTGCCGTCCACCAGCAACAGGTCGGCCAGCGCGCCCTCCTGCACCACGCCCAGCGCACCGGGATAGGGATTGCGCGGACCCGACAGCGCCAGCAGCGCGGCGTTGTCGGCGGTGGCGATCTTCAGCAGTTCCGCCGGGCTGTACCAGCGAGCCAGCCGGGTCAGGACCTTGTTCTGCCTCGCAGCGGCGGCAGCGCTGAACAGGATGTCGCTGCCCCAGGCGGTACGGATGCCGTGTTTCTTGACCAGCGCATAGGCGCGGTCGGTGCCCGAGTACATCTCCAGCTGCTTGATCCGGTTGGGCGAGCCCTCCGGAAAGGGCGAGTTGCCGTCGTCGAGGAAGGGCTGCAGGCTCCACCAGATGCCTTTCTCGGCCATCAGCCTGGCGGTTGCCTCGTCGAGCAGCTGGCCATGGTCGATGCACTTCACCCCCGCCTCGATGGCCTGGCGGATGGCCCGCGGGGTGTAGGCATGCACGGTGACGTAGGTGCCCCAGTTGTCGGCCGCTTCGACCGCCGCCCTGAGCTCCGCGACCGTGTACTGGGTGACGTCGAGCGGGTCGTAGACCGACGACACTCCGCCACCCGCCATCA
Organism: Xanthomonas sp.; assembly: GCA_020693165.1. Lineage (GTDB taxonomy): Bacteria > Pseudomonadota > Gammaproteobacteria > Xanthomonadales > SZUA-5 > JADKFD01. The sequence continues at coordinate 2,182 of JAIMJQ010000105.1, forward strand.
GCTTGACCTGGGACGCGCCGAGCGCGAGCTGTTCGCGGGCGCGCTGCCGCACCAGGTCAGGACTGTCGGCGATGGCCGCGGCGCCGACCCGTTCGCTGTAGTCGAAGCTGCCGGGCGCCGCGATCACTGAGTTCGGCAGCCGGAAATCGCCGTGGCCGCCGGTCTGCGAGATGAATGCGCCGGAAGGGTAGATCCGCGGGCCGGGCACGATGCCCTGGTCGATGGCGCGCTTCAGCCCAAACGCGGGGCCACCGAGGTCGCGGATGCTGGTGAAGCCGCGCATCAGCATGTGGTTGGCTTCGCGGGTCGCGGCCGCGTGCACGAAGCCGATGTCGGCCGTCAGGACGTCGAGCTGCGACACGGTCGCGAAGGTGACGTGCGTGTGGGCGTCGATCAGCCCCGGCATCAAAGTACGGCCGCCGCCGGCAATGCGCGTGACCTCCGTGCCTGCCGGTGGCGTGACCGGGCCGGAGGACACCGCCTGGATGACGTTGCCGACCACCAACACGTTCGATGGGGCCGACAGCCGCGGGCTGGTGCCGTCGAACACACGGACGTTCTCGAACACCACCGCGTTCGGCGCCTGGGCCGTTGCGAAAGGACCCGTGAATAACCCGGCCAGCAGGGCCAGCGAGCGCAGCACGCTCCGACGATCCATGTCCATCCTCCGGTCTGGTCTTGGTTCGGCGGGATTCTAGGCAGAGGTCGATGACAAAGCGAATCCGGCGGGCGGCTGTTGCGGGCAGCCCGGCGCGCCTTAACCGGTGCCGTAGCAGCGGCTGATGCGCCGCATGGTCCCCTCCACCCACTCCTGCGCCTCGCGGTTCAGGTGGTGCGGCTCGCGGCCGCCGGAGTTCGACACCTTTTCGCCCAGATCGGGTGTTCCGGCGGTGGCTGGCTCTCGTACAATCAATGACTTGAGTGCTTCCAGAGTCCGGGATTCCGCTCCTTTATGTAGTGGCACGCCATTCAGCTTTAGCACCATGGAATGCTGACGATTGCCGTTATACCGTGGCGGCATGTTCGTAAAGATCACCAAGTCGGGCCGTAAGCGGTAACTGACCGGAGTGCCCCGCTTGCGTTCAGGTGTCGATCTTGTACAAGTCCGATCTCAGCGGAGCGTCGCCGAAGTTCTGCTTCCACAGTCGCGGCGTCAGCTCAGAGACCCGGCTGGCAGGGTGCTGACCGACGCGCTGGAGGACGTCGACCAGGTAGGTATACGGGTCGACTTGGTGCAGTCGGCAGGTGGCGATCAGGCTTTGCACGATGCCGACCTGTTTGGTGCCGAGTTCGGTCCAGCAGAACAGCCAGTTTTTTCTTTTATGCGGATCTCCGCATAAACGCAATTATGCACAGCGAAGGATTATGCGGAGCGCGTGCAGCGACTTGGCCGCGCGGCCAAGCATGCTGCGGTCTTGTGGTCGTTGGTGCCGCGTTGGGCTTTTGATAATTCCGGTGCTTTTCTGTCGTGGGCATGTCGCCCATGAGGAGAGCAACCATGGCGATCGAGTTCGAGATTCCCGAGGTTCTGCACGCGTGGCTTCGGCAAAGCGTCTTGGCGATCGGCGTCGACCCATTCGTGTTCAGCTTGACCAGCCAGAACTATCAGAGCTCGACCATTCGCGGGTACGTCGGCGCCGTTGCACATATGGCGCTCTGGATGACGCAGGAGCGCATCGCACTCGCGCAGTTTGATGGCGTTGTCGACCTACGTTGGACACGCCAAGGTCACCGACACGTACTGGTATCTCACGGCCATCCCGGAACTGATGCAGGCCGCCAGCATCCGCTTCCAGAGGCTGGCGCAGGGAGACCACCATGACTGACCCACTGACACCAGCGGCCCTCGCTGGGCTCATCCAGCACTTCTTCACCGAGTACTTGACGCAGCAAAGGGCGCTCAGCCCGGCGACCGTGACGAGCTATCGCGACACCTTCAAGCTCCTGTCGTGCTTCATCGCAGAGCGACTCCGGCGATCGCCGATTGAATTGACGCTGGATGATCTCGATGCAGCTGCCGTCCTGGCCTTTCTCAGCGACCTGGAGACCACTCGCGGCAACTGCGTGCGCTCGCGCAATGCTCGTCTCGCTGCCATCCACACCTTCGCTCGCTTCGCATCACGCCGCGCTCCGTCTGCCCTGGCCCTCCTGCAAGGCGTGTTGGCCGTTCCATCGAAGCGCCACGAGCAACCGATGCTTGGCTATCTCTCGAGACCGGAGATCAACGCCGTCATCATCAGCGCTCATGTCTCGCCGCACACATTACGGCGCACCACCGCGATGCACTTGTTCCAGTCCGGAGTTGATCTCAGCGTAATCGCCCTGTGGCTCGGCCACGAGTCGCCTTCGACCACTCATCTCCATGTAGAAGCCGACATCGAGTTGAAGCGTCGCGCCCTGCAAAGCATCGAGCCCATCGCGCCCGGCGCCAAGCAGTACAAGGTGCCCGACCGGCTCTTGGCGTTCCTCGACGCACTTTGATTATGCAAAGTCGATATCCCACCGAAAAGGTTGCGGTGCCCAGACGACGGACACCGCAACCAGCCGCAAAGGCACCACTTTGCATAGTTCTCCGCTGTGCATAATTTCTTTTATGCGGAGATCCGCATAAACGCAAGAACTGACTGTTCTGCTGGACCGAGCTTGGCGCCAAACAGGTCGGCATCGTGCAGAGCCTGATCGCAACCTGCCACTGCACCAAGTCGATCCGTATACCTACCTCGTCGACGTCCTCCAGCGCGTCGGCCAACACCCCGCCAGCCGAGTCTCTGAGCTGACGCCGCGGCTGTGGAAGCAGAACTTCGGCGACGCTCCGCTGAGATCGGACTTGTACAAGATCGACACCTGAACGCAAGCGGGGCACTCCGGTCAGTTACCGCTTACGGCGTAGCGGCGCACGGCGGCGTCGCCCTGGTGCAGGGCCTGGCTGAGTTCGTCGAGGTTCGACCGTGCGATGCTGCGCCAGGAAGATCTTCTGGTGACGCGTCTGCTGATAGCTCTCATGTTCGTGGAACAACTCCTCGAACAACTTTTCGCCTTCGCGCAGGCCGGTGTAGACGATCTGGATGTCCCACTTTGCGCAGATTGGTGGTGTGCAGGGCGTACCTCCCGGAGAATGTTATCTAAAAGTAAAATTTGCGGCGAGCCGTCCCACAGGTCCGCACTCCTGAGGCCTCGGACACGGTCGATCCCATCGCCGCCAGGACGACGGTTGCTTCTTCCTTTGAGTCGCTTTCACGCGAATCGCCGAAACAGCAAATCACGCCCGCTTCAGCGGCACCACGTTGGCGTCCTCGCCCTGCTGCGAGCGACCGGAGAACTCGGGGACGAAGCGGCTGAGGATTTCGCGCAGTTCATCGACGGCGTAGCGGCGCACGGCGGCGTCGCCTTGGTGCAGGGCCTGGCTGAGTTCGTCGAGGTTCACCGTGCGATGCTGCGCCAGGAAGATCTTCTGGTGACGCGTCTGCTGATAGCTCTCATGTTCGTGGAACAACTCCTCGAACAACTTTTCGCCTTCGCGCAGGCCGGTGTAGACGATCTGGATGTCCTGTCCCGGAAGCTTGCCGGCGAGGCGGATCATCTGTTCGGCGAGATAGCGGATCTGGATCGGCTCGCCCATGTCGAGCGCGAAGATCTCCCCGCCCTGCCCCAAGGTGGCCGCTTGCAGGATCAACTGGCAGGCCTCCGGAATGGTCATGAAGTAGCGGCTGATTTCCGGATGGGTCACGGTGACCGGGCCACCCTGACGGATCTGCTCGCGGAACAGCGGCACCACGCTGCCGGCCGAATCCAGCACATTGCCGAAGCGCACGGTGAGGAAACAGGTGCGCGAGCGCTGCGCCAGGTTCTGGCAGAAGATCTCGGCGACGCGCTTGGTAGCACCCATCACATTGGCGGGATTGACGGCCTTGTCAGAGGAAATCAGCACGAAGGTCTCGACGCCGGCCTCGTCCGCCGCCAGTGCGATGGCGCGCGTACCCAGCACGTTGTTGCGGAAGGCCTCGCGCAATTGCTGCTGCAGCAGCGGCACGTGCTTGTAGGCTGCTGCGTGAAACACGACCTGCGGCCGCAGCGTCTCCATCACATGGCGGCAGGTCGCGGGATCGCACACATCGCCGAGCGCCGCATCCAGTTCCAGGTCGGGAAACTCGCGGCGCAGCTGGCGTTCGATCTGGTAAAGGTTGTATTCGGACTGTTCCAGAATGCCGAGCGCCGATGCGCCAAGGCGCGCGACCTGACGGCACAGCTCCGCACCGATCGAACCGCCACCGCCGGTTACCAGCACGCGCTTGCCCGACAGCGCCTGGCGGATCGCAGTCCAATCCAGTTGTACCGGTTCGCGGCCAAGCAGGTCTTCGATCGCGACTTCTTTCAATTCATTGAATGCCGAGCGCCCCGCCACTACATCCTGCAGGCGCGGTACGGTGCGGAACGGCAATCCGGACTCTTCGCACAACTCGACCACGCGCCGCATTTCGGCGGTGCTGGCGCTCGGCATTGCGATCAACAACATGTCGGCGGCGACTTCACGCGCCAGTTCGCGCAATTCCTCTATGCGCCCGAGCACTGGAACGCCGTGGACGCGGGCGCCGCGCAGCATTCGATTGTCGTCGAGGAAGCCGACCGGCAAATACTGGCCTTCGGCACGAAGGTCGCGCACCAGCATTTCACCTGCGCGTTCAGCGCCGAGCACCAGCACGCGCTTGCGCGAACTACGCTCGTAGAAGTCGAGGCGGCTGTCCTTCCAGAAGCGATACGCCAGCCGGGGCAGCCCCAGCAGCACGGTCATCAGTATCGGATACAGCACCAGCACGCTGCGCGGCACATTGCCTAGTCGGTCGTAAAGGAACAGCGCCAGGCCAACGGTCAGCGCGCCGAGGAGGGAGCCACGCACGATGTTCCACAGATCCGGAAGGCTGGCGAAACGCCAAAGGCCCTTGTAGAGACCGGTCCACCAAAAAATGCTGCCCTGGATCGCCAGCACCAGCATCACTTCGGTGGGCGTCAGCACGCTGAAGGTCGAGTCGGCTTCGAAGCTGAGACGGATCGACTTGGCGAGGTACCAGGCGATCAGGATCATCGCCAGATCGTGTGCGACCACGGCGCTGCGCGGATGTATCAGGCCGACAAAGGCGCGCAAGGCACGGCTCATGCGCAACTCCGCGCGCGCGCCAGAACACGGTCACGTCCGAGGCGCCAGACGATTGCGCCGCAAGCGTAGACAACAATGGCAGCAATCATCATGGGTGCGGTTTGCAGCGGGCCGATGAGCAAGACAACGAAGGCGATGCCGGCAGTGCAGGCCAGGAAAGTCAGCGTGGTCCGCGTGTGCCCCCAGCCGGAGCGGGCAAGCCACTGATACAGATGCTCGCGGTGCGCAGTGTACCACCGCCGCCGCGGTCGTCGGAGCATGCGCCACGCAAGCGTCAGTCCGGCGTCCAGAAAAACGGGTGCAACCAGCAGCAGCGCCGCCGCTCGCAGTGCGGGTGCGTCGGCTGTCGGCTGCAGCGCCAATGCCGCAACGATGACGCCGAGGCTGGCGCTGCCGACATCGCCCATGAACGCCCGTGCCCGCGGAAAATTGCTGGGGAGGAATCCGAGCACGGCGCCCGCTGCGACTGCTGCGAACCAGGCCGATGGCACGTCGCCCGCCATCAGCGCCAATGCCGACAAGGCCAGCGCGAAAACCGCCGCCTGGGTCGCAGCCAACCCGTTGATGCCATCCATGAAATTCCAGAAGTTGATCGCCGGCAACACCAGCAACGGCAACAGGAGTGCAAGCGGCCACGGAAGTTCCGCACGCAGGGTCGGCCAGGTCCCGGCGAGCAACAGCAGCGCCGCGATCGTGTGCGCGGCAAGCCGCGGCAGCACTGGCAAGCCGCGGCGGTCGTCGATCCAGCTCACGGTCGCCACCAGCAACAGCGCCAGCGCCGCAGATAGCGCCCAACGACCGAGCGGATGTCCCCAGCCGAAGGCAAATCCCCATCCAACCCAGCCAGCGAAGATCACGGCAACGAACCCGAGCCCGGCCCCGCGTACGGTTGGTTGCAAGTGCATGCGCCGCGCCCCGGGGTCATCATGCATCCGCGCCGCGCGCGCGTACTGGATGACCAGCCAGGTGAGGACCCAGCTGGCGAGTGCGGCTGCGAGTCCCAGCAGCAATGCGCTCACGGGCTGATCGAGAAAAGACGGGACTGGGGGCTGGGGGCTGGGGCGCGCTGGTCTGCATCGCGGCGAGCAAACTGCACTGCGCCAGTTGCACGAGGCATCGCGGCTCTGATCTGGCGAAGGTGGAACGAGCTCGCGCCCCAGCCCCCAGCCCCCAGCCCCGCACTTGCTTCTTTCCATGAACCCATGTCG
>JAIMJQ010000008.1:0-38526 GCA_020693165.1 Xanthomonas sp.
TTCCCCGTTCCCCGTTCCCCGTTCCCCGCTTCCCCGTTCCCCGTTCCCCGTTCCCCGCCTCTGCCGATCAACTCGCCCATGCTGACATGGCTGAAGCCGCCGTCGACGTAGACCACCTCGCCGGTGATTCCCGCCGCGAGGTCGGAGCACAGGAATGCTGCGGCATTGCCGACATCCTCGATGCTGACGGCGCGCCTGAGCGGCGCGGTGCGCTCGAAATGGTCGAGCATCTTGCGGAAGTTGCCGATGCCGGCTGCGGCGAGGGTCTTGATCGGACCTGCCGAGATGGCGTTGACACGGGTCCCTTCCGGACCGAGGTCTTGCGCCAGATAGCGCACGCAAGCTTCCAGCGATGCTTTCGCCAGGCCCATGACGTTGTAGTTGGGCAGTGCCCGCACTGCGCCGAGATAGCTCAGCGTCAGCAGCGAACCGCGACGGCCGTGCATCAGCGCGCGTCCGCCTTTGGCCAGCGCCGCCAGACTGTAGCTGCTGATCTCGTGGGCCGTATTGAAGCCTTCGCGGGTCACTGCGTCGATGAATCGACCCTGGATCTGGTCGCGCGGCGCGTAGGCGATCGAGTGCACCAGAATGTCGAGCCCGTCCCAGGTCTGCGCCAGTTCGGCGTACATGCGATCGACGTCGCCATCCACGGCGACATCGCAGGCCAGCACCGGGCCGCCGCCGAACTCCGCAGCAGCGGCGTCGACGCGCTCCTTCAGGCGTTCGTTCTGATAGGTGAACGCCAGCTCAGCGCCTTCGCGATGCATCGCCTGGGCGATGCCCCAGGCGATCGATCGGTGCGAGGCGATGCCGGTGATCAGTGCGCGCTTGCCGTTGAGAAAACCCATGCTGTTGATGCTCCCGAGTCTGGCTTCAGTCGTGGGCGTGGAGAATGCCGCGATCGGATCGCGGCGGACAGTCCGTTGTTGTCGATTCGATGAGAGCGGGAACGCCATAGCCTGGCAGCGGCGCTCACGCGTCAGGAATTGTCCTCGACCACCAACGTCTGCCCGATGCGCAGCACGCTGCGCTGGTTGAGGCCATTCCAGCGCATCAGATCGGCGATCTGGACGCGATAGCGCTTGCTGATCGTCCACAACGAATCACCGGAACTGACCCGGTGGACACGCCCACCGGTCGCGGCTACCCGGCTTGCTGGGGCTGCGCGCGGCGCGACCTTCGGCATATCCCCGGCCGCGACCGCGGCGTCGACGATGTCGAGCGCGCCCGCCGGCAGCAGCATCGGCGCGCTGGCGTCGGTTGCCCGACGCGCAAATGCACGCTGGTTCCAGGTCTTGAGACTTGCTGCTGGCAAACCGGCCCGCGCTGCAAGCGCATGCGGGTCGATCGGGTAGGGGGGGCTGAACACGACCAGGCGGGCCTCGTTTGCCAGCATCGGCAGTTGCATCCCAAAGCGCTCGGGTTCGCCGATCAGGCAGCCGAGCGCCTTCAGCTTGTCGATGTAGTCGTGGGTGGTACGCGGCAAACCGAGTCCCTCGAGCGACTTCAGGCTGGCGTGTTCATGCCCCGCCAACGCCTTGCGCAACCGGTAGGCGCCGGCGTTGTAGGCGGCGAACATCAGTTTCGGGTTGTTCGAGAACGCATCCGCGTTGAGCTTGAGCAACCGCAGCGCAGCCTCGGTGGAGGCGAGGACGTCGAGCCGATCGTCGCTGCCGCCGCGGACTCCGAGGCCGAAGCGCCGCCCGGTATCCGGCATCAATTGCCACATTCCCAAGGCGCCGGCAGGGCCGCGCGCGTCGGAGCGGTAATAGCTTTCGATGATCGGCACCAGCATGACTTCGCTTGGCAGACCACGCGCCTCGGCCTGGGTCAGCACGTAGTCCATCAATGGCGCCACCGGCGCCAGGGTTGCGGCGAAGCGCTCGGGCTTGCCAGCGTATCGACTGACCCAGCGCTGGGCGCCGGGACCTAGATCGCAGGATTTCCAGTGGCGGCCGCGATCGAAACGCTCCCAGAGGTCTGGTGCAACGCTCAAGGTCGCCGGCTCCGGCATCACCGGCAGCGCCGGTTGCGGTGGCTGAACTTGCGCGGGCGGCGGCAAGCTGCTGCTGTCGCCCGCCGCTTGCGACCGGATCGGCAAGCTGCTGCAGGCGCTCAGCGCCCAGGTGGCCAGCGCCACCAGCAGCAGTCGGATGCGGGTCGTGCGGGAAACCTCGATACGCGCGTTCAACTGGCGTTCTTCCAGGCCCGCAGCGTGGCAAAAACATCGACCCGGTCAGCGAGTCGAGTGCCGGCGTGCGCCGCGGCGGCGGCGCGTACTGCGGCGTCGTCGCAGCGCAGGAAGGGGTTGCAGCGGCGCTCACTGCCGATCGTGGTCGGGATGCTCGGCAGTTCGCGCTCGCGCAGGTCACGAATCTCGGCGACGCGCTGCGCCAGATCGTCATTGGCCGGATCCACGGTCCGCGCGAAGCGCGCATTCGCCTGCGTGTATTCATGCGCACAGTAGACGCGCGTCGCATCGGGCAATGCCGCCAGTCGGTCCAGCGACTCCAGCATCTGCGCCGGATCGCCCTCGAACACGCGACCGCAGCCGAGACTGAACAGTACGTCGCCGCAGAAAAGCTTGTCGCGGTCGCGGTAGCAGATGTGCGAGCGCGTGTGCCCGGGCGTGGCGACGACCTCGAAGGCGCAGTCGTCGTCGAGGACGACGTGGTCGCCACCGGCGACGATCTCGGTCAGTCCGGGAATTCGCTGATCGGCGGGTCCGATGCGCCGGGCTTCCGGCCATTGCTGCGCCAGCCGGACGATGCCGCCGATGTGGTCGGGGTGATGGTGCGTCACCAGGATCGCGCGCAGCGGCTGATCGCAGGCAGCGAGGTAGCGCTCGACCACCGCAGCATCGCCCGGGTCGACCACGGCGACGCCGCTGGCGCAGCGCAGCGCGAAGATGTAGTTGTCGGAGAACGCGGGGAGCAGGATGACTTGCATCGATTTGAACGGCGGCGGGAACGGAAGCGTGTGAACAACGAAGTGCGGCCCTGGGCCGACAATCCGCGCGACGCTGCGATTGCGGCGGCGACCGGGCGCGGAATGGTCGCAGAGAGGCGGAATTCGGTCAAATTCCGGGCAGCCGGTAGTCAGGATCGGCAAACATCGCGTCAGATCGGCAAGGCAGGCGCCGCTGCCAGCCCCGATTTTGCCCGCGTCGCCGTCGATCAGGCTGTCCGTCGCGCCCGCCATCTGCACCCACCGGTGTCTCCGGCAGCCCGCATTTCTCACACCGGAGTGAGAAATGCGGACGAGCGCTGAAAAATGCAGGTCGGCGAGGAGCGGGCTATGCTGATGGCAATCAGTGACTGGATGCCCTGAAGCCGATGTCGAGCCTGGAACACGACCCGCGGTTGCCGGCGCGCTGCGAGCGCGCCTGCGCGGCGTTGATCGAGGAGCGCTGGCGGCGTTCGCCGGGATTGGCGCTGCGGCTCGCGCGCAGCACGCCGGGCGTGGTCGAAAGGCCAGGGCGCACACGCTTCGACCTCGTCTGGGTCGAATCCGACCACAGCATCGGCGGGCCGCTGCGCGGTCGCTGGCCGTGCTTGCCGCTGGCCGATGCTTCTTTCTCCCTGGTGATCCTCGATTGCCTGGCGATCAAGGATGATGCTGCGCTGCTGCCGATCCTCGACGAGGCTGTGCGCGTGCTCGCCGATGATGGCCGCCTGCTGGTCCTGGATGCCGACCCCTGGGGCTGGCTCGGGCTGCGCAGCCGGATCGCCGGCGAGCGTGTCGCGATGTCGCAACGGCGCCTGCGCGGACTGCTGCGGCGGACCGGGCTCGAGGACATCGAGGTCGACCGCGCGCTATGTTGGCCGCCCTTGCCGACGGCGCTGATCGAGCGCCATGGCGATACGCTGGATCGCTTCGGCCGGCGCTGGTGGCCGCTGCCCGGCAGTGTCTACAGCGTCTGCGGGCGCAAGCGCAGCAGCAACGTGATCGCAATCCCGGTAGCACGCGATCGGCGGCATGGGCTGGTCGCGGCGCCGGAGGGCATGCGCCGTGCAGGCTGAACCCGAGCAGGTGGTTGCGTGGACCGACGGCGCCTGTTCCGGAAACCCGGGTCCGGGCGCTTGGGGCGCGCTGCTGATCTTTCGCGGCAACGAGCGCGAGCTGTGTGGTTTCGAAGCGGCCACCACCAACAACCGGATGGAGCTGATGGGCGCGATTGCGGCGCTGGAAGCGTTGAAGCGGGATTGCGTGGTGCATTTGCACAGCGACTCCCAATACGTCTGCAAGGGTATCCAGGAATGGCTGCCGGGGTGGATCCGTCGTGGCTGGAAAACTGCCGCCGGCAAGCCGGTGCTGAATCAGGATTTGTGGGAGCGCCTCGCGCTGCAGGCGCGCCGCCATCGGGTCCACTGGCATTGGGTCAAGGGCCATAGCGGCGTGGCGCTCAACGAGCGCGTCGACCAGATCGCCCGCAACTGCCTGGAACGCGAACGTCCGCTGCTGCGACCGCGCGAAGCGGAGGGCGGCGCATGAGGCAGATCGCGCTCGATACCGAGACCACCGGAATGGATATCGATGCCGGCAATCGCATCGTCGAGATCGGCTGCATCGAAGTAGCGCAACGGGTGATCACCGGTCGTCGTTTCCATGCTTATCTCAATCCGGATCGCGACAGCGAACCGGGAGCACTGGCGGTGCATGGATTGACTACGGATTTTCTGCAGGACAAGCCGCGCTTTGCCGATGTCGTCGACCAGTTCCTCGCCTTCATCGACGGCGCCGAACTGTTGATCCACAACGCCAGCTTCGATCTCGGCTTCCTTAACGCGGAACTGCGGCGGGCCCGGTTCGATCTGCGCATCGAAGATCGCCATCCGGTGATCGACACGCTGCGCCTGGCGCGCGAACGCCATCCGGGCCAGCGCAACTCGCTGGATGCGCTGTGCAAGCGTTACCAGGTCGACAACTCCGCGCGCAGCTACCACGGTGCGTTGCTCGACGCGCGCTTGCTCGCCGACGTCTACCTCGGCATGACCGCGGGCCAGGGCAGCCTCAGCCTGGATGTTGCCGGTGGTGCGTTGAACGCTCCGCAGGTCGAAAATACGGGGGCGCTGCGGATTCCCCGGCGCCCGGTCAGCGTCGACGAGGCCGCCCGGCACGAGCAGCGCGTGGCCGCCCTGGAGCAGAAATCCGGCACGACCTCGCTGTGGAGGCAATGGTCAGCCTGAGCTGCCGAGCCGCTCACCCGTAGCACCGTCGCAGGCCCACGGCGTGGCTTCGGCGCAGTTCGCATGCGCAGCGTCGCCACTGAGCTTCTGAACGCGTCGTGCGACAGACAGAATGCGTTCGGAAGGTCCCAAGAGGGGTGACGCAGTGTGAACTCCAATGGCAGAATGCGGTTTGCCTCATCGTCGGCCGGGGAGTTCGTCAGATGCTGTGCACGGGAAACATCGGATTGCGACAGGTCCTGAGTCGGCGAGCGCGGACGCGCTGGCTGCTGCTGGCGGTTTTGGCGATGCAGGTGCTGCCCGTGTGGGCCGCCGGCGCGGTCGACGAGATCTTCGCCCACAAGCACATGGGCGCGGCGACCTGCGCCAGCTCGGCCTGCCACGGCGCCAACCAGCGCGCGGCCGACGCGCGCATCCTGCTGAATGAATTCAGCGTCTGGCAGCAGACCGATCCGCACGCGAAATCGTGGGCCACGCTCGGCAATGCCGATTCCCAGCGCATCGCGGCCAAGCTCGGTCTCGGCAATCCGCAGGAGGCGCCGGTGTGCCTGGCCTGCCACGTCGACACGCCGCCGGGCGAGAAACGCGGCGAGAAATTCCTGTTGACCGATGGCATCGGCTGCGAGGCCTGCCACGGCGGTGCCGAAAAGTGGCTGTCGTCGCACACCGACAGCAAGCGCGACCGCGCCGCGTCGTTGGCCGAAGGGTTGTATCCGACCGAACAGCCGGTGGCGCGCGCGAAGCTGTGCCTGAGCTGCCACATGGGCACGCGCGACCGCATGATCACGCACAAGATCATGGGAGCGGGGCATCCGCGCCTGTCGTTCGAACTGGATACCTTCACCTGGCTCAATCCGCACTACGAAATCGACCAGGATTACATCGAGCGCAAGGGCGAGTTCAACGGTGCCCGCGACTGGGCCATCGGCCAGGGCGTTTCGGCGATCAACCTGCTCGACATCCTGACCGACGAGAGCAAGGGCTGGACCGGCATCTTCCCGGAACTGGTGCTGTTCGATTGCCACGCCTGCCATCGGCCGATGAGCGGTCGCCAGTGGGGCCCGCGTCCGGGCACTGGCCTTGGCCCCGGGGTGGTGCGCCTCAACGACGCCAATCTGGTGATGTTCCGCCATGTGCTCGGGGTGGTCGATCCGGCCGCTGCCGAGGGCTTGCTCAAGGCCACGCGCGAATTGCACCAGGCCACGCTGGTCAGCCGCGAGCGCACCTTCGCGGCCGCCAATGGGCTGAGGGCCAAGGTCGAGGGGCAACTCGACAAAGTTGCCGCCCATGACTTCGGTCCCGACACACTGGGTCAGGTGATCGGTAGCCTGTTGCGCGACGCCGAGCGTGGCGAGTTCCGCGATTTCGCTGCCGCAGAGCAAGCGGCGTTGGCCGCGCAATCGGTGGTGGTGGCCTTCGAAACGGCCAAGCAGTTGGGCGATGCCGACGCGGCCGGCCTGCGCGCCGGTGTCGATCGCGTCTACGCCGCCGTGGAAAAGGAGGACGCCTACAGCATGGCGAAGTTTGTCGACGCGCTGAAGGCGTTGCGGGCTGCCGCCAACTGAGCGAAAGGGGATTGCGCGACCGCGCAATCCCCGTTTCAGGCTTCTGGCCGCGAGACTTTGTTGGCAGGAGCGACGCAAGCTCGCGACTCGCATCAGCGACCTCTGCGCGCCCCCGCGATCGGCCGCCACACCGATCCCGACTCAACATGATCCTTGCGGGCAGGTGTCGCGCGCAGGTCTAATCAGCCTGGGTAACCTGGCGTAGAGTCTCATGGGTGAATTGCCGCAAATTCCGGGTTACAAGCTGCTCAAGGTCCTGAAGCAGAGCAAGCGCTCGCGTACGTTCCTGGCCGAGCAGCAGTCGCTTGCCCGGCAAGTCGCCCTGAAAGTCCTCAGTGAGGAGTTCTTCGACGACCCGGCATTGCGCCAGCGCTTCATCGACGAGGGCAAGAGCGCAGCGCGCCTCAATCATCCGCACGTCCTCGCCGTGTTCGACATCGGTTCGGCCGGAGGATTCCCGTTCATCGCCACCGAATTCGTTCCGGGCGGCACGCTGCGCGACCGCATGCAGCAACCGATGGCGCCGGTGGAGGCACTGCGGATCGCGCGCGACCTCGCCAGCGCACTCGAATATGCGCATTCCCAGGGCGTGATCCACCGCGACATCAAGCCTTCGAACATCATGTTCCGAGGCGATGGCGCCGCCGTGCTCGGCGATCTCGGTATCCTCAAGGGGCAGTCGTCCAGCAATTCGATGCAGATCGGCAGTCCACATTACATGAGCCCCGAACAGATCGAGGGTCATACCGGTGATGGACGCGCCGACCTTTACAGTCTCGGCATCGTGCTTTTCGAGATGCTGACCGGGCGTCCGGCGTTCGACTCCGATGATCCCTTTGCAGTGATCTCCAAGCACCTCACTGAACCGGTGCCGAAATTGCCCGAAGCGCTCAGCCTGTACCAACCTCTGATCGACCGTACGCTGGCGAAGCAGGCAGAAGACCGCTACGCCTCCGCGCGCGAAATGGTGGTCGCGATCGACGGCTACATCGAGCCGAAGACCGTTCGTGAGCCCCGGAGCGAAGTCGTGCGTGCCGCGGCGACGCGCCCCGCCGGGCCGGTAGCGGTTGCGGCAACGTCGGTGATGCCGATGCCGGCGGCCAGCGCAGCGACAATCATGCAGCCGGCCGTTACCGATCCGCCGTCCGCCCACGCAACCGCGCCGGTGGCAGTCGCGACGCCGGCACCGGCAGCGGCGCCCGCACGCCGGAAACCGGTGGCCGCCGCAAACCCGAACAATCTCAGCCGCGCACTGCTGCGCATCGGTACCTTGCTGTTGCTGGTCGCCGCCATCGTCTGGGGCCTGCTGCGCATGCTGGCCACGCCCGAACCCGTGCCGACCGCGCCGGCAACAGCATCGCCACAGCTTGGCGGGACGCAGGGTATCGCTGAAGGCGACCTGGCCAAGGCTGAGCGCCTGATCGCGCAGAAGGACTGGTTTGAGCCGGCCGGAGACAACGCGTTCGACAGCCTCGTCAATGCCGGGCAGGTGCCGGCGTCGCGCGAACGCGCGCAGCAACTGACAGCACGCCTGGTCGAGGCCGTTGCCGCAGAGGTTGTGGCGAAGCGCAAGAGCGGCGACATTGCCGGGGCCAATCGGCTATTGGCCCAGGCTCGGCAGAAGTTGCCGAATCAGGCCGCGCTGGAAACACTGCAACAGGCGACGCCGAACTGATCGGCGTTATTGGTGCTCGAAGTTGTCAGGGCAGACAACCGCAATCGATCTTCCACGGTGGGCTGTGCAGATGCAGGTCAGCCCCTAGACGCACTTCACCAGCAGCACCGTGATGTTGTCCGAGCCGCCGTGATCGAGCGCCGCCAGGATCAGGTGATCGACGGTCTCCTGCGCGCTGAGCCCGCGACCGATGATGTCGTTGATCAGCGTGTCTTCGACTTCTTCGGTGAGGCCATCGCTGCATAGCAGCAGTGCCTGGCCCGGTTGCAGCGTACCGCGCAGTGTCTCGATCTTGAGTTGATCGGGCATGGTCACGCCGAGCGCCTGCGTCACCACGTTCCGATGCGGGTGCGTGCGCGCCTGCGCTGCGCTGATGGCGCCCTGGTCGATCAGTTCCTGCACATAGGAGTGGTCTTGCGAAATCTGCCGCAAGGCGCCGTTCCACAGGTACACACGGCTGTCGCCAACCCATGCCACTTCGTAGTCGTTGTCGCGAACACGCACAGCAACCACCGTCGTGCCCATCGGGCGTTCGCTGCGCTTTTCGTTCGAGTGCCGGATGATCTCCTCATCCGCCGACTGGATCGCAATCGCGAGTGCCTGGCCCTTCTGCACTTCGCGGATGACGACATCCCGCGCCAGGGCGCTGGCGACTTCTCCGTGCTCGTGGCCGCCCATACCGTCTGCCACCAGCCAAAGACCCATATCCGGGTCCGCGCAATAGGTGTCTTCGTTATGCTCGCGCCGAAGCCCGGTATGCGTCCCGTGTCCGAATTCGATCATGATGCTCGGTCGCGCAAGAACGGCGGTCAATCGGCGCCACTGCCAAAGGCCAATGGCCCGGCAACTGACGGCATGGGTAACCCGAAAGCTCTGATCTGAGTATGCAAGCAAGGCCTCCCTGTTCGATAGGATGCCGTGCGCATACACGGCTTGCAACTCACCTGTGACACCAACTTCATGGCAAACGCATCAGAGCGGTTACAAGTGCCATCGCGTACCCGTCCTTCCAGTACACCCTTGTCGAGCAGCGCTCCGATCCGTATGCTCCGCGACCTTCGCCGCGCTGACTGCACCGCAGTCAGCAACGCTGCCGAAATGGAGAGGTGGCAGAGTGGTCGATTGTACCTGACTCGAAATCAGGCGTGCGTGCAAGCGCACCGTGGGTTCGAATCCCACCCTCTCCGCCAACAACGAAGCCCAAGCCATTGAATGCTTGGGCTTTTTTGTTTCTGGCGCTGGCGCTTACCATAGTGCCTCCCATAATCGCGGCGCCCCTTGGCGTTCGGCTGCGGATGCCCACCAGAAACGGCGAAGCCAGCGCGCGTGGGCTAGGTCAATCCGGGTGTGTGCTAGGTTGAACAGCCAACAACACCAGGCGCCCTGCAATGAAAGCGCAACAACTGGCGCCTGTTCTGCCTTCGGCAGCTCCGCAACCTGCGCGGCGAGGCTGACGCTTATTGCACCAACCTCGACAGCCCGAACCAGCTCCGGAACGCCTTCGGCTTCCACCTTGGCCGCACTGGCGACACTGCGCGTGCTGACGTTCACCAGCTCTGCGGCAGCAGCCTGACTGACTTGGGCGAAACTCTGCAAATTTGCAGAGTTTTCAGACGGACGCCCTTCGCCAAGATTCGCCAACTTGGCCCCAACCATTGCCCGCTGGCTCTCGCTCAGGTGGGGGGCACAAAAAGGCCCGCACAAGGCGGGCCCGGTCAGCGGTCACGGCGACGGCTCAGTCGGTCAGCGACATTCTTTCGAGTAGCTCATCAAACGTCGGCACGCGCCGGCCTTTGGTGATGCCCAGCATCTTGCCCAGGCCGCGCAGCGCCAGCGGTTCGCCGTCCTTTGCCAACTGCACCAGCGTCCGCAACACTTCTACGTCGCGTTCGTGCTCCGTCATGTCGTCATAGTCTTTCATCGGCTGGCCGCCTCACGTAGCGCCATCATCGCGGCTGCGATTTCCTCGGGTGTCGCTGGCGGGGTTTCGCCCGTCTGGCCAAGGTACAGGCGCCCCAACATGATCTGCATCGGAACGGAGCCCTTGATCGCGGAGCGCCACTGCGCTTGCCGCAGCGCGACCAGCATCGCCGGTGTCGGCTTGAATGCGTCGGTCATGGTGCCGGCCTCGGTGTGGATGCGTCGATTGTGCGAACCACGATGCAGGGCCGCCCAGGATCGACGCCAGTGCGCTTGCAGGCATCCGCGGCAGTCTCGCCCAAGGCAGCGAGCACAATCGCGACTGGCGCCATGGGGCGCGCGTTCGCCGCACGCTGGCGCAGCACTTCCAGCCGTTTGCGGAAAGTCTCAGGTCGCATTGATCTTCTCCAGTTCGCCGGCAGCATTTCGCCGCATGCCGCCCAGGCGAATAGCCAAGCTCGGGCCTTTGCCCTTGCGCACGGGGAAGGGCTCATCCTCGGCGAGCAACAGCAGCGGTTCGGGGTTGTCGAATGCGGAGCGACGCTCTACAGCGTCCAGCCGCTTATGGGCTTCACGTTTCATCGTCGGGTTCTCCTGATTCCAGTGCGGTGAGCCGCCGCTCGATTTCGTCCAGTTCAACGACGCGACCGACTGCGGCCACGGCATCTACCAACGCGCGGCCCGTGTGCGGGTCGATCCGGCCATCGGCGATTGCGGCCAGGATCGACCGCGCTTGATCGGCGAGACTGGCGCCGGGTGCCATGTCGAAAGAGATCGGATCCGATGCCGGCCGCAGCGGTGCCACGCAGCGCGCCAGCAACAGCGACAGCGCGGCCGGGTCGCCGGCCTTCGCCAGCTTGACCGCCATCGCGATCAGCTCGGGCGCCTCGGCTTGGATCAACGCCCGCAACTGCGAGCGCCGATCCTTGGAACCGGGCTTGCGCCCGGTCGGGTTGCCGGATTCGCCCTTCTGCCATCTACCTTTGCGCGGCATGGTGGGTTGCTCCTATGTTGCAAACATCAGGCCGCAGCCGGCAGCGTGAGTGCCAACGGCTTGGCATCGCTCAGCGGTTCGACTGGCGCCCCACCGGAGCGGCCCGCCGACAACTGCGACAAGCACGCGAGGCACTGCCCGACCACTCCGCGCGCCTCGCGCCAGCTCGCGGCCTGCTGCGCGGCTGCGGTCGCCGTGGGTGCGTTCGGGTTGAACGTCGCCCATGCCTTCTTGGCGAGGTCGATCACGGCGGCTTCGAACCCGAGCGGTTGGCGAAGGACTGCGCGGCACACGCCGAGGTTGTCGCGCACCAACTTCATCTGCTCATGGGGCGGCTGCTGGCGTGCGTACTGGCGCATCTCGGCATCCAGCACGGCATCTGCTGCGGCGGCGGGTTCGATGGGCAGCGGCACGGTATCGCGCGCCTCGGCTGCGAGCGCGGCATCAAGCGCGGTTCCCACTTCGGCCATGATCCCTTCGATCTTCGCCCGATACGTCTTGGCTGCGGTGAAGATGTCGGCGGACTTCGCCGATGCCGTCAGCCGCTCAGACTGCGCGATCTTGTTCGCTTCCATCGCGAAGTCGGCCAGGGCGATGACGGCGGCGCCGGCACGCTGCGCCGGGAACGTCAGCACCAGCGCGTCGAAGTCGGGCGGGGAAATGTAGGCGTTGAATCCGCCCACACTGAGCCCGAGCACGCCTCGGGGAAACACTTGCGCGCCACGCTCGCGGCAGCGGTCGTTGACGGCTTCGAACACTTCTTTGGGGGTCTGCATGGTCGTTTCTCCGGGTTAGGCGAAGGCCGCATCGAATGCGGTTTGCATGGTGGTCATCGCATCCACACGGGCCTGCGCGATGCGCTCACGTTCCGCCAGGGTCGCGATAGCGACAGCAGCGGCGTAAAGGTCAGCGGTGAACTGCTGGACGGCCTGCGCGGTCTTGGGCTCACGCCCGAGCGCATCCGCCAGCAAGGCGGCTTCTGCGGTCGTGGTGTCGGTCTGGATCGCCGTCAGTTCGGCGCTCGCTTGCGCGAGTGCGGCGGCTACTTGTGCCTTGTTCACTTGGTACACGTGAGTCTCCTATCGGGTTGCCGTGGATCCGCCACGGCGGCGGGTGTTATGGGAGCGGTTATGGGAGCGGTTATGGGAAGGGTTATGGCAGCAGTTATGGGAAGGGCTATGGGAAGGGCTATGGAAACGGGGCAGGGCATCGGCACCGAGCGCCATGCAGAACAGTCGCTTAGACCATCCTGACGGCGGAGGCATGCTCCGCCCACACGCTCGCGCGCTCATTGCGACACCTCGCGTTGCTTGAGTAGCCAGGTCGTGGCGACGCTCGCCGCCTCGCTGCCGCCGTGCCGGTCGGGGTGGCATAGCTGGATCAGGCGCCGCAACATGACCGGATCAATCGGCATCGGCGCCGCG
Organism: Xanthomonas sp.; assembly: GCA_020693165.1. Taxonomy (GTDB): domain Bacteria; phylum Pseudomonadota; class Gammaproteobacteria; order Xanthomonadales; family SZUA-5; genus JADKFD01. The sequence goes on from JAIMJQ010000008.1 coordinate 12,768, forward strand.
GGTGCTGGCGTCGGCTTGTCTGCCGCGTCCTTGCCTGCCTTCCAGCATGGGAAGCAAAGACGCTTCCACGTCTCGCTGGCCTCGCGCTCGAAGGTGCGGCCGCACTTTGCGCAGGCGCAGTTCATCGCCCACCCCCGGCCGGAAGTGGTTTGAGTGGTTTCGGTGGATTCATCCCACCGTACTTTTCAGATATGTACCTGCCACTTTTCAAAACTTGCGCAGGCACACTCCACCCAAACCACCCAAACCACTTGTTTTGGCCGTTCATGCGACGGCCTCCACCTTCCAGGTGGCACGGTTGCCGCGGTCTGGCCCTCGCACAAAGCGCTTGCCGTCGACTAGCCGCCCCTGTCTGCCTTCTATCCAGCGCCCCAGGCGCCGCGGGTTGATGACGCCACGCTCGCCCGCGATCTCGTCACACGCATCGTGCAAGGCGCCTGCGGCGTCATCCAATCCACCCGGCACGTTCGCCGCCTTCTGCACAATCATGGGCGTGTCGCCGTACACCTCGAACCAAGCCGAGATCAGCGCGCGCAGTTTCATCATCTCGGGGTTCGCGGCCTGGTTGCGCGCGACGGCCTTCGCTGGATCGTCGACGGTGAACCGCGCGAGATCCTGGTCGCGGACCCAGACGACGCATTGCCGGATAAGGCGGTCCCATTGCTCGAAGCTCCCCGTGGAGCCCGTGCCGTTCGCCGGCATACCTGCGACGACGAAACCGCGTAGGACGGTGAGCGCTGCGGCCCGGTAGTAGAGCCAGCGCTCCCGCATGCGCGCGACGGGGCAGAACGGAAACTCCAGCTTGTCGGGCGCCTCGACGCCGTGGTCGAGTCGGATCGGCAGCACGCGGCGTGCAAGGTCGCCAACGATGGTGATGTTGTTGCCGGTGGCGAGGACCAGCACGCGCGTCGGCACGGTGACTTGCTCGCTAACGCCGAGCTTGCGGTCGCTGATTTGCGAGCCCGTCAGCATCGCGCACAAGGTATCGCTGGCAAGCTGGCCGTTGATGTTGTCCAGCAGAATCCCCGGCACTCCGCCCAGCAGCGACGCCATCAGACTCTTGCGCTGTTCCTCCGGCTCGGTAGCCCACGGCGACACTGGCACCTCGACGCCTGCCAGCCAGCCGACTGCCTGCGCTGCCTTTGTCTTGCCGCTGGCGGGTGTCGGTGCGTCCCATGCGAAACCCGGCGCCGTGTTGAGGGTCAAGCGCTGAACCGCGGTCAGGCATGCGGCCAGGTGAACCCCGCGATCTAGCGCACTCGCGAACGGGAAGTGCTCGAACGGTTCCCAAAGGGTAGCGAGTGCCTCGCGCACCGCGTCAGCGCTCGGTCGCTCAGGGATCGCCGGCCAGTTATCGGGATGGTCTGCCAGCAACAGCAAGCCCGTGTGCTCGTCGAAACCCGGTGAACTGAGCAATGAACCGTCAGGTCGGAGGATCGGCGCCCGAATGACGCCGGTCAGCTCCGGCACGCTCCATGCGCCGCGGTTGTGCAGCAAGCGCGTGTGCAGCTCGCCGGGACAGTCGATGGAGTGCCATGCGCCGGATCGTTTGTCGAACTTCTGGAACGTGGCAATCGTTTCAAGGTGATTGCGGAGGTAAGGTCCGGTGACGGCATGAATGCCGCCGTCTGCCACGCGGACCAACTGCCCGCCTCGCTGGTAGACCTCGCAATGCAGCCGCAGCAGTTCGTCGGCTTGCTGGACAATGCGCGGCCCTTCGGCCTGCGCTACCTGAATCGTGGCGCTCGGGCGTTCGAGCGTGAAGCGCTGGCCGCCGTGCGCGTGGGAGTGGATATAGGGACGGCCGCCGCTGCGTAGGTTCGCCCATGCGATGCGACTGTCACGGCCGTAGCCGGGTTCCAGCGGATCCGCGAACCGCTCGTTGTGCCAGCGCCTGGGATCGTCCAGGATTTCCCCGACCGTCACCTTCCGACCGCTGGAATGGATCAACTCGAAGTCGCCGAAAAGTCGGCGGTCGACTACTGCGCGCTCGAACTGTGCGCGGATGCTCTCGCGCAGTGTCGCCGCCGCATCGTCAGGCATGCCGGCCAGCGTGCTTGCCGCGGACTTCGACCAGTCAGCGACGCGCGCGTCGACCCACGCGGAGCGCATCTGCGCTTGCTCCGGCGCCGCTGCTGCCTTCGCCGCGGCCTGTATGTCGGCGAGTTGAATGCGCTCGTCTGCATCGAGATCGCGGAGTGTCGCCGTGTCGATAGGACTCGCCGCCGCATTCAGCACACGTAGTGCCGGCCTGCGCTGTTCGAGCCCGTCGCCGCAACTGGCGCCAGCAGCGAAGTCGAGTCGCTCAGGCTGGAACACTGCCGCGTCGATCAGCGAGCGGGCTAGCAGCGTGCCGGCCTTGCTCACCTGATAGTAGCCGTGCCCTGCCAGCCAAAGACGCTCGAACAGTGCCTTCCCGGCCCTCGGGATGTCGCGCGCATCGGCGACCGGAACCCATCCGCGGAGCCCGCCTGCGCCCTTCAGCTCGGCGCCCGTGCTCGCGTCGTAGATGTAGGTCGAACCGCTGGTGCCCTGAACTGCCGGTGCGTGCGCCAGCGCCGGCCACGCGCTCACCAGCGCGGACAACAGCGCATCGGCGGTGAGCGGTTCAACGTCCTTCGGCGGGTCGTAGTCAAGGAACATGACGCCGGGACCGGCCGGCCAATCGAAGTGGTCGCGCGTCCTGGTGATGTCGCCGGCCTGCGCCCTCGCGGTCGACGAGATCGGCGCCGCCTTGACCTTGGCAACGCCGAAGGTCAACGCTTGATTGCGCGCGAGCCCTGCGACCAGTGCCGCCAGTCCTTCGGCGCCCTCGACCTCCACACGCTGATAGGCGCCGCGGACCAACTCGCCGCCCGCATGCTTGACTAAGGCGCCGTCGACCAACTCGAAGTGCTTCGACAGTCGCGCCGGGTTGCTGGCGGTTATGACGCTCAGTGATAGCGCGCTATTACGCGATGCGCTACCATTGGGGTGCAGCCCGTCGCCAATGGTCTGTGCTTCCTCGAAACCCCGCCAGCCCGCGGGGTTTCGTTCGTCTGGACTAGGCTGCATCGGCCAGCCCTCCCTTCTGAACCACTTTCAGCGCCGATTGAACGTGCGCGCGGTCGAGTGCGGACAGAAGCTCCAATCCGGGAGCGTCCAGCGTGCTGACAACCAGTGTCGAGACTTCGCCGCCGTCGTTGATCGCGATCAGCAGGCGGTCGCCGGACTGGCGCATGTGGATCAGGCGGACTGGCTCGCGGATCTCGACCACTGCGGGCGGATGGGTGCCGCTATAAAGGTCGCGCATCGCGACCATGTGGTGATGGCGCTCGGCGGCGGTCATGCTGCGGCCTCCAGTTCCTGCAAGACGCGCAGCACTTGGCCGGCCAGAAAGCACGTCATGTCGGCATCGCGGTTGCGGTATTCGATCAGCAGCGAGCCGGGGAGATCCTGGGCGAACTTCGCCGGCCACAAGGTTTCCGACTTGTCGTGGATCAGCTCCGCGAACCTGCGGATCTCGCCCAATGCGATTTCAAGGTCGATTGCGTCGGCGGTCATGCTGCGAACCTCGCCGGCTCGCTGGAGTGCGGCGCGCGCTTCGCGGCGGCTTCCGCTCTCGCGTTCGCGATCAGCGAATCGGCCAGCCTATGCACTTCGGCGAGGTCATAGCGGGTCATGCGCCGGCCAAGGCGGATCGGCGTCAGCTTGCCGGCCTTGGTCAGTTCCCAAAGGTGCGTGGTCTTGCACTTGAGGATGGCGCAAACGTCGTGCCGGTCCCCAAGTCGTGCGTTCACTAGCGTATTCATGCGGCTCACCTTGTTGACGGTGAGCGACATATTGTTGACTCGGTGATGCGTCGTCTAAACGACGACGCGCGATCAAACCGCCTTTGTTCGCGCGTCGCTCGGCTGGACTAGATCGTCAAGCGTGCGCTTGCTGATTCCGTAACGCGCGGCCAGTGCCGTGACAGCCTTGTCGTACTGGTCGTTGATCCAGTCTCGAACCCTCGCGGGGTCAAGGTCCTGATTCGGCTTGTAGCCGCGTCCAGCTACTTGGCGTCGAATGCTCTCGGTGTTTTCATGGGTGTGATCGGCGATGTACTCGGCATCAGCCAGCCATGCCTTTTTCTTCTCGCGAAGGTGTTCCACCTCGCGGACCGCTACGCGTGCTTGCTCGGGCGTGCACTTCTCGCGGGTGAATCGCTTCAGGTTGATCTTTCGCCGGCCGGCCAGAATATCCGCGACGATGACGCGGACCTCCGGTGTCATCTCGAAACCGCACGCCACCAGCTCCGCCAGCTTGGCCGGGCGCCCTCGGTCGTACTCGCGCACTGCCCAATCCCAAGCCTGCGGGAAGCCCCGAAACTGTGCCCAGCCCGGAACGCCTGCCCAGTCGGTGCGTGTGGTTGCCATCCATCCTCCGATCCGTTGGCGGAGACTTTCTCCGCCGCATCCATTGCCTAACTATCTGATTTCGTGAGTCTGGCGCCGCGCATGGGACCGGCTTTCCATCGGCCTTCCCATAGCGCGGCGCCGTTCTTGCTCATCGCGGAATGCTGTAGCGCGTGCCGGCCTCGCTCATCACGATGGCGCCGGCATTGGCAAGCGCCAGGAAGGCCGCATGGACCGTGCCTTGCGGTAGGCGCCGCGTCGTCTGAAAGTGCGTGTAGACCTCGCCGTCGGTTGTCGTGCCGTTCGGGCGATCAGCGATGAACCTGCGCACCTTGGCCTGTAGCGGAGTCATGCCTGCGCGGCCTTCAAGCCAAAGTCGATATGCAGCACAAGCCCGTCGGTGTCCTTGCGGTCGAGATACTTCTCCCACGCCTCCATGAGCTTCTGCCGCTTCGCGAACAGGTCGCCGCGACGATAGGCAGCCTCGACCTTGTTCTTCACGGTATGCGCGAGCGCCATTTCGATCACTTCGGCCGGAAACTGCGTCGTTTCGGCTGCCCAGTCGCGGAACGCGGACCGGAAACCGTGGACGGTGATGCTGGCCTTCTTCATGTCGACCTGTAGGAACTTGCGCATGCTCTCGGGGTTCATGTGCGCCCCTTTCTTGATGCCGGGAAGCACGTATTCACCCGCGGTCGGCAGTGCCTTCAGTGCCTTCAGGATCGCCACGGCACGCGGACAAAGCGCGACGCGATGCTCTGCGGATGCCTTCATGCGGTCGGCTGGCACCGTCCACACTGCGCCCTCTAGGTCGAACTCCGACCACTGCGCGCCGGCCAGCTCGCCGACGCGGCATGCCGTCAAAATGACCAACTCCAGCGCCTTGGCGCTCAGGCTCTCTTTCTTGCGCAGCTCGGTCATGAATCCGGCCAGCTCCGACCACGGCATCGCTGCATGGTGCTGGACCTTGGCGATCTTGCCGGGAGCCGCTAGCAGCTCCTCCAGATGCCCCTTCCAGCGCGCGGGGTTGTCGCCCTTGCGGTAGTAGCGAACCGTCGCCCAATCCAACACCGCTTCGATGCGCTGGCGCACACGGCTCGCGGTCTCGGTCTTGGTTCGCCAGATCTTGTCAAGGCAGCGATGCACAACATCGGTGCCGATTTCCGACACTGGCAGCGGGTTCAGCAACTTGGCGTAGGTGTCCAGCGTGTTTGCCCACTGCTGCCGGTGCTTGGCATTGCGCCAGCCGGCGCCGTGCGCCTCGATGTAGGCGGCTGCGCACTGCTCGAACGTCATGCGGCGGGCGTTTTCGAGCGCCTGCGCCTGCGCGGCCTTCTCACGCTCGACCAACGGGTCTTTCTTCTCGGTCAACTGCGTGCGCAGGACGGCGGCGCGATCCCGCGCGGCCTTCAGCGTCATGGAGGTGACGCTCCCCATGCCCATATCGCGGAGCTTCTTTGTAGCCGGGTCGGTGTAGCGGAACACCCAGGAACGGGCGTTGCCGCCGTTGCTGACGCGAAGGTAAAGGCAGCCGCCGTCGGCATACATGCCGTCACCCGATTTCCGCACTGCCAGATCGGTGAGCTTGTTCGTAAACCGTGCCATTTTCGCCCCCTTGCCTTCACGCGATTTCCATAGTGCTTACCATACTCGCGAGAGCGTTAGCGCACAACACCATGCGAAGGCATGCGAAGGCATAACAGGCTAACTATATGATCGGGATGGGTTATTGCGGCAAAGTCGCGAAGCTATGCGAAACCATGCGCGGCAGGGTTAGGCGGACACCCTCTCCGCCAGTAACGCAAAAGGCCGCCCGCAAGGCGGCCTTTTGCGTTACTGGCGGAGAGGGTGGGCGAGAGGCTCCACGCGGGTTCGACGCGGAGACCAAGGCCCTCGACAATCCTCATGCTGTTCGCCCTGTTAGCCTCCCGCGGAGCACTGGGAATCCGCCATTTGGTGCGAGCCGCGGGACAAGGGGCGTCGATGGATGCTTTGACAGCGTTGTTGACCGTCACGCTGATGATCCTGCTCAACGGCGGCGTGCTCGGGTTGATGCACCGCGACCTGCCCCTGGCGGTTCAGCCGAGCGCTCGTAGTTGGCGGGTCGGCACCCTGCTGAACGCCGGCGGCTTCGTGCTGCTGGCGGCACAGGCACTGGACCGATCCAATGCATGGGTGTTGCCGCTGGCCAATGCCTTGCTGATGCTCGGATTGACCGGGTACTGGCGCGCGCTGCGCCAATTTGACGGGCTTGCCGATACCGGGTGGCTGCTGTTGCCGGCCGCAGTCGGGACGTTCGCCGTGGCTTGGTTCGAGATCGTCCACCCCGACCTGACGATGCGCGTGGTTGCAGCATCGCTGGCGTGGGCGTGGATGCTGACGGGCTGCATCCACACTTTGCGCCGCAGCAGCGGTACGGCGGATTTCAGTCGGCGGGTATTGGCCGGCGTGTTCGCTGCCATCGCCGGATTCATGGTGCTGCGGATGCTCTATCACGCGCTTGGACTGGCAACGGCATCCAGTGCGCTGGACAATACCGACTGGATCAATATCGTTACGCCGATGGTTGGCGCGGTCCTGCCGGTGATCGGTACCACCGGATTTCTGCTGCTGTGCTCGCAGCGCATTACCCGACAATGGGAACTGGCGGCTTCTACCGACTATCTGACCGGACTGGCCAATCGACGCACGTTCGCGGCTGCAGGCGCGGCGCGGATTGCTGCGGCAAGGCGACACGGGGCCAGCGTCGGCATCCTGGTGATCGACATCGATCACTTCAAGCAGATCAACGACCGCTACGGGCACGACGTCGGTGATGCTGCGCTCAAGCATGTGGCACAACGAATCGAAGCGATGTGCGCGTCGCCGGAAAGGCCGGGGCGGCTGGGTGGCGAGGAGTTCGTGGCGATGCTCGACACCGGCGACAAACTTCACGCCCATGCGGTCGCCGAAGGCCTGCGTCGCGCGATCGAGGAGCAACCTTTTGTAGCGGCCGGATCGGCAGAGACGATCACGGTGTCGATCGGCGTCGCCACACTGCTGGACGGCGACTGCAACCTGGACGATCTGCTGCGGCGCGCCGATCAGGCCTTGTATGTCGCCAAATCAGGCGGCCGCAACCGCACGGTGCTCGCACCCTGAGGGACGCGAGCACTACGGCGCCTCGAATCCGTTGCGGAACACGATTTCGGGCGCTCCGGCGACGCTGGTCGTCTGGCTGGCATTGCGCATCTCATTGCCGCTGTCGCTGATCGTGGCGGACGCCGAAAGTGTGGTCTGGCTGTCGGCGGTGACCCGGAACCACGCGCTGCCCTGGGCCTGCGGGCGCTGGTTGCCGAGCGGCCAGGTGAGCACGCCGGCGACCGGGACGATGCCACCGGAGGCGTCGACGAACGTCGCGTTGGCGGGAATCGTGGCGCTCAGGCTGGCCTGCGGCGATCCGCCGAAACCGACCAGGTTCCAGTCGAGCCGATAGGTCACGTTGTCGCCAACGGCGACCGGATCGGTGTTGTCGGCGAGCGTCAGTGAAAACGCGTGGTCGCAGCCCCAGTTCACGCCGGTGCCGCTGGCCGGGGTGAATTGCACGGCGCGTCCGCCGACCAGGCCGGCCGAGTTGCGGTAGGAATACAGCTGGCCCACGCTGCCGCTGCCGTTCTCGACGCCCACGGTGGTGAAATCCGGCCAGCTCAGCGTGTGGTACTGGTAGGTGATCTGGTCGCTGGCGGTATCCAGGATGATCTGGAAGGTCTCCGGGAAGCCGCTCGCCCAGTGCTGCACCTGGTGGTACTGCACCACCAGCCGGTTGCCCACGGTCTGCGCGTAGATGTTGCCCTGGGTACCGGTTTCCGGATTCAGGTCCTCGCCGTAGGCCATGACGTCGTTGTTGGGACGGCCCTCGAACGGCAGCGCCATGTGCGCCGTGGTGAAGTTGGTGGCGCCGAAGAACAGGAAACCGTTGGAGTTGATGCGCACCATGGTGAAGTCGGTGCCGAAGTAGGTGAAGGTGCCGGGCAGCGTGATCGCAGCGGAACTGGCGTCATCGCCGAGCGGGAACGCAGTGCCGCCGGTGGCATCGGTCCAGTTGTAGACGGGGCCACCGGCCTCGGTGTTGTCGCGGCACAGATAATTCGATCGCGGCGTCATCTGCAGGTTGGCGCTGCCAGCCCCGCTGACGCTCTGGGTGAGCGTCTGGTAGCCCGGGTGGATGGCGACCAGGTCGAAGGTGCCGGTCGGCACATCGATGCTGTAGGCGCCGCCGGCGCTGGCCCACACCGGGCGCAGCGTGTCGTGGCCGGCAATCATCAGCATCGCCGGGATCGGCGTGCCGCTGCCGGCTTCGGTGACCGTGCCGGTGACCGTGAACGGGGTAATCGCGCCGATGGCGAAATCCTGCTGCGTGGTCGCGTTCTGCACCACCGCGACCGCCGCCGCATTGACCGTCTGGCCCTGGTAGCTGGCGCTCATCGCATAGCTGCCGGCACCGGCGACGACGCGATAGTCGCCGTTGGCATCGGTGACCGTGGTCAGGGTATCGCCAAGGCGCGTGAAGCTGACGACGACCCCCGCAGTGGGCACGCCGCCGAGCGTTACCGAGCCCTGCAGGTAGCCGGCCTGGAACATGAAGTCGGCCGCTGCCTTGACGTCGATGCGGCCCCAGCCGTAGACGTTGTTCGGGATCTCGCTGCCGGGCACGCCACCGCAGGTCTGCGCACTGGTGCGTCCGACGGCGGTCTTGCGCAGCAACTCCTCGATCTGCTCGATCTGCCCGGTCAGCTTGGGCTCGACATCGATCAGCAGCGCGACCGCGCCGGCCACGTGGGGCGATGCCATCGAGGTGCCGTTGAACGTCGCGTAGCTGTTGGTCGGTACGCTGGAACGCACGCTGACACCGGGCGCCGAGACTTCCGGGCCGATGCGTCCGGTGAACGGATTGGGCCCACGCGAGGACGAGCCGGAGATGTTGTCGTTGACGTCGGTGGAGCCGACATTGAACGCCGACGGGTTGTCGCCCGGCGATCCGAGGCGCCCGCAGCCATCGGCCGCGCTGCCGCCATTGTTGCCGGCCGAGAACGCCGGGAAGATGCCGCTGGCGCGCAGCGCGGCGATCACGTCCTCAAAGATCTCGCTGCCGCCGGGGCCGCCCCACGACTGGTTCAGCACATGCGGGCGTCGGCTCGGATCCGGGTTATTGCCGGCCAGGTCGGTGGGTGCCAGCATGAACTGCTGCGCTTCGAGCAGCGCTTCGTTGGACGGGCAACAGCCGAACGCGGCGATCCAGCGTGCGCCCGGCGCGACGCCGATTTCGTTGGCGCCGCCATCGTCGCCGACCTCGGTACCCATGGTGTGCGTGCCATGTCCGTTGCCGTCGACGGGTACAGCACTGGCGCCGGTCGGGTCGTACCAGTTGTAGTTGTGGTCGAAATTGCCGCCGCCGAGGTTGCCGCGGTACTGGCCGATCAGCGCCGGATGGTTGAATTGCACGCCGGTATCGACATTGGCGACGATCACGCCGCTGCCCTGGGCGCCATAGGTGGACCACACCTCGGGCGCGCGGATCTTGCTGATGCCCCATTCGACCGCGTCGGGCACCACCACGCGCTCAGCCGGCTGCAGGATCGGCGCTTCCAGCTTCAGTGCCGGCAGGATCGCCGAAACGCCGGGTGTCGCCGCCAGCGCGTCGATGGTGACGCGACTGGCTTCCACCGAGATCACGTTGACGATCCAGAACGAGCGGATCTTGCTGGCTTCGCCGGCCGACTCGGCACCGCGCAACTGGTTCAGCAGCGGCTGTTGCGTCGAATTTGCGCTGGCGGACAGTGCCCGGTAAACCGCCCAGCCGCGCTCGTCCCAGTCCTCGATCTTCGCCGCGGCCGACAGGTCCGCCTGCTCACCCAGTTTGACCAGAACCGTGGCGCGGCCGTTGGCCGAGGCCTTGAGCGCGTCCAGCACCGCGGCGTCGACGCGTGCGCCGACAATCTCGGCGGGCTTTTCCGCGCCGGTCGCGGCCAGTGCCGCGGCAGACCACAGCAAACCCGCTGCGACCAGCAGCGGGAGGGCGTTTCGATGGATCATGGGCTGGGCTCCAGTGCGGTGGTGCGGCCGCTCGGGCCGACGCGGGCAGTCTATAGCCTTATCATGCGCAGCGACTTTTCTGGAGCGCGCCCATGTCGCAGTTGCTGGTACCGGTGTCCTATGGCGAACTGATCGACAAGATCAGCATTCTCGAAATCAAGGCCGAGCGCATCGGCGATGGCGCCAAGCGCGCCAACGTGATCAAGGAGTTGCAGGCACTGATGGCGACCTGGCAGGCGCATCCGGCGTCGCGCGCGCAATCGATCGATGACCTGTGGGCCGAGTTGCGTCGCGTCAACGGCGAGCTTTGGGATATCGAGGACCGCATTCGCGACAAGGAAGCGGCCGGCCTGTTCGATGGCGAGTTCATCGAGCTGGCGCGTGCGGTGTATTTCACCAACGACGTGCGTGCCAAGCTCAAGCGCGAGCTGAATGCGCGGCTGGGTTCGGATCTGGTCGAGGAGAAGTCGTACGCGAGTTACCAGCGCGAGGGCATCGAGGCGCCGAAGCTGTAGACGCGCAGGGGCATGGGTGTAGCCGAGGCATGAACGCCTCTATCGCGGCTTTTGTGGGTCCAGACTTGTCTGGACGCTGTTGGCATCAAGATCAGCAGCTTCCAGACAAGTCTGCACCCACCGAAGCCACCCTCACTGCGTCGCATCATGCTCTTGCGGCGTGCACCGCAACAATGCCGGCGCCAGCCGCTGCTCGACCGGCGTCGCCAGCAGCCGATCCAGCGTCGCCAGCACCTCGTCGATCTCGATGATGTCCATGACCCCCGGAAACTCGATGCGCGTGCTCCAGCGCACCTGATCGAGTTCGATGCCGCGCTGTTTGCGGACGACGTCGGGGAAGCGGTTCACGCACCAGTGCAGGCTGCGGTAGGGCCCGCTGCGACGCGGGTCGGTGGCTGCGTGCAGGCCGATCACCGGCACACCGAGCGCGCTGGCGAGGTGCGCCGGGCCGGCGTCGGGCGACACCAGCACGGTCATGCGCTGCAGCAGCGCCAGCAGTTGCTTGAGGGTGTCCTTGCCGACCAGATCGAGGCAGTTGGCGTCGGGCGCCAGTTGCTGGATCGAACTGGCCATTTCCTGCTCGTACTCGCTGCGCCCGCCAAGCAGCACCACCTGCATGCCGTGGCGCTTGTGGGCATGGCGAGCCAGTTCCGCATAGCCCGCGGCCGACCACGACCGTTGCGCATGGCTGGAGCACGGACTGATGGCGAGCAACGGCGCGTCGAGCGGCAGCATGCGTCGGGCGAAATCATGCGCTTCTTCGGGAATGACGAACGGCCAGACCAGCTCATCGACGCGCACGCCGAGCGGTTCGCCGAAGCGGCACAGCGTTTCCAGTACGTGGCTGTAGCCGTGCTCGGCGATGCGCTCGCGGATGAACAGCCCGTGGCCCTCGCGCGAGCGCGGGCGGTCGTAACCGATGCGGCGCCGCGCGCGCACGCCGAGGCTGAGCAGGTTGGCGCGCAGCGCCAGTTGCATCATCAGCAGCGCGTCGAAATGGCGCCCACCGAGCCGCCGCCACAACGCGCGCATGCCGGCGAGGCCATCGCGCTTGCGGAAGGGCAATAGTTCCACCCCTTCGAGCCCCGCCAGCAATTGTGCTTCCCCGGCGCCGAGAATCCAGCTGAGGCGGGTGTCCGGCTGCTGCTGGCGCCAGGCGTGCACCAGCGGCAACAGGTGACTGACATCACCGAGCGCGGAAAGGCGCAACAGGCAGACGGATTGGAAGTCGACGGCAGGGTTCACGGCTATGCTGTAGGACTAGGAAGGAGCAATCCCGGAAACGTGATCGAACAACCGATCCAGGCACAAATGCTGACTGATGGCGATCGTATCGTCATCTACGATGCTGCGCGCCTGCCGGCACCGGCGCCAGCCTGGTTCACGCCGGAGCACTGGCCGCAGCGCAGCGTGCTCGACCGCGGCCGCGGCGCAACCTTCGCATTGCGGGCGAGTTTCGGCGATGCCGTGCTCAGGCGCTACCGGCGTGGCGGAGCGGTAGCGCGGGTGCTCAAGGACAGCTACGTGTGGACCGGGGTCGCGCAGACCCGCCCGCTGCGCGAGTTTCGTCTGCTGGCGGCGGCGGTCACGGCGGGACTTCCGGTTCCACGCCCGCTGGCCGCCGAGGTTCGCCGCCACGGGGCGTTCTATTCGGGCGATCTGCTGATGGCGCGCATCGATGCCGCGCAAACGCTGTCGGCCCTGCTGGCGACGGTGACCGACTGGGGCGTGATCGACTGGCGCGCAATTGGCGCCACCCTGGGGCGCATCCACGCGCGCGGCTTCGAGCATGCGGACCTGAATGCGCACAATCTGCTGCTCGATGGCGCCCAACGCGTCTGGGTGATCGACTGGGACCGCGGCCGCCAGCGTTCGCGCGGCGACTGGACCGATCGGGTGCTGACGCGCCTGCAGCGTTCGTTGCGCAAGCTGCATGGCGCTCGCGCCGATGCCGACGACGCGCGCACTTCGTGGCGCAGCCTGCTCGACGCGCATGCGGCGGCGCTGGCGGAGATTGTCGATGGATGAGTCGCCGCTGGTGGATACGGCGTTGTCGTTGCGTTTCCTCGGCGTTGGCAGCGCCCAGGCCAGCGCGCTAGGCAGTTCCAGCGCGGTGTTGCAGCGCGGCGGCGAGCCGCTGTTGCTGATCGACGTTGGCATCGGCGTGCTCGATCGCTTTCGCGATGTCTACGCGGCTGGCCCGTCGGCTGCGTTCATCACCCACACGCATCTCGACCACGTCGGCGACCTCGAATCCTGGTTCTATCGGCTCGCATTCCCGGAGCGACCGATGCCGATGCCGCGCTTGTTCGTGCCGGCGACGGTGGTGCCGTTGCTGCAGCGACGGATCGCCGACTTCCCCAACTGGGTGGCAGAAGGTGGGCGCAATTTCTGGGACGTGTTCCAGTTGATTCCGGTCAGCGAGTATTTCTGGCACGCAGGCCTGCGCTTCGCAGTGTTCCCGGTCCGCCATCACGCGCCGGAAAGCGCCTATGGCGTAGCCTTGCCCGGCAGCTTTCTTTACACCGGCGACACCCGGCCGATTCCGGAGTGGCTGCAGCAGCATGGTCGCCACGGCGAGGTCATCTTTCACGACTGCGCGCCGGTGGCCAATCCCTCGCACACCGGCATCGACGACCTCGAACGCGAATACAGTTCGGCGATCCGATCGCGCCTGGTGCTCTATCACTACCCCAACCAGCCGGCGGCCGAGGCCATGCGCGAACAGGGTTACCGGGTGGGAACGCCCGGCGAGGTGTTCCCGTTGCCCGAGCCGAACGATGACGCTCGTTACGAGCATTGGTCGACCTGGAGTCGTATGTGAGCGCCATCGAACTGCCGCAGGTCGCCGCCGCTGCGGTTCACGATCGCCGGTCGCGACCCTTGATGGATTTGCGCATTTCGGTGATCGACCGCTGCAACTTCCGCTGCCCCTACTGCATGCCGGAAGATCGCTATCCGCGCGATCACGCGTTTCTGGCCGCGGCCGAGCGATTGAGCCCGTCCGAGATCGTCCGCCTGGGGACGATCTTCGTCGATCTGGGCGTGCGCAAGTTGCGCATCACCGGCGGTGAGCCGCTGCTCAGGCGCGACCTGCCGGAAATCATCGGTGCTTTGGCGGCACTGCCGGAGGCGCCGGACCTGGCGCTGACCAGCAATGGCGTGCTGCTCAAGCGCGATGCGGCTGCGTTGGCGGCGGCTGGCCTCAAGCGCATCACCGTGAGCCTCGATGCGCTCGATCCCGAAATCTTTGCCGCGCTGAGCGGTGGCCGCGGCCGTGTCGAGGATGTCCTCGACGGCATCGCCGATGCCGCCATGGCCGGGCTGGCGCCGATCAAGATCAACTGCGTGGTGCAGCGCGGCGTCAACGAAAGCGAAGTGCTGCCACTGGTCGAGCATTTCCGCGGCAGCTGCCACATCCTGCGCTTCATCGAGTACATGGATGTCGGTACCTGTAACCGCTGGCAGGCAGGCGCAGTGGTGCCCTCGCGCGAACTGTTGGCGCGCATCGACGCGGTGTATCCGCTGGAAGCCGTGCGCTCGGCCTATCGCGGCGAGGTTGCGGAGCGCTATCGCTTTACCGATGGCGGCGGCGAGATCGGCTTCATCTCGTCGGTCAGCCAGCCCTTCTGCGGCGACTGCACGCGCGCGCGACTGTCGGCCGACGGCCGCCTCTACACTTGCCTGTTCGGTCGCCACGGACACGATCTGAAGGCGCTGCTGCGCGGCGGTGCCGACGACGACGCCCTGCGCGGTGCCATTGCCTCGGTCTGGCGGCGACGCGCCGACCGCTACAGCGAAGAACGCCAGGCTGAGGCCGGCGCCCGCGACGGACGCGTCGAAATGTACCGGATTGGGGGATGAGCCCATGAGCGACGACCAGCGGTCAACTGCGGTTTCCGGGTTGAGCCTGACCCACGTCGACGAGCGCGGCCAACCGCGCATGGTCGATGTCGGCGGCAAGCCGGAGACCGCGCGCTTTGCGCGTGCCGAGGCCGATATCGTATTTCCGCCCGAGATCGACCAGGTGCTGCGCGAGCAGGGATTCCACGTCGGCAAGGGCCCGGTACTGGCGACCGCGATCATCGCCGGCGTCATGGGCGCCAAGAAGACCGCCGAGCTGATCCCGTTCTGCCATCCGTTGGCGCTCGACGATTGCCAGGTGCAGATCGAGCCGCAGGAGGCCGGACGCTGGCATATCAGCTGCGCGGTGCGCCTGAGTGCGCGCACCGGCGCCGAAATGGAGGCGCTGACTGGCGCTGCAGTGGCGGCGCTGGCGGTCTACGACATGTGCAAGGCGCTGTCGCCACGGATCGAGATTCACAACCTGCGTCTCGCCGAGAAGCGTGGCGGCAAGCGCGACTATCGACGCGATCGGGACGACGTCTGATGGCGCTGACCGTGCGTTACTTCGCCGCGATGCGTGCGGCCGCCGGCATCGACCAGGAGTCGGTCGAGCTAGTCGGCGATCCGCTGGCGCTGTATCGGCAGTTGCAGGACCGCTACGGCTGGCGCTTCGATCCCGGCGTCGTCAGGATTGCTGTCAACGGTGCGCTGGTGGATTGGTCGCGCGAACTGGCGGATGGCGACGAGGTGGTGTTCCTGCCGCCGTTTTCGGGGGGGTAGCTGCGAGCCTTTCGTGGGTCCAGACTTGTCTGGAAGCTTCTGGTGGCTGCAGATCAAAGGCGTCCAGACAAGTCTGGACCCACAGGAACGGCAACCGGCCCGGCGTCACGCGGGCTATTCTTCGCGCACGTTCTCAAGCGTCTGCCCCATGCCCGCGATCTTCGAACTCACCACCGACGCCATCGACCCCGACGCGTTGCGCCTGCGGATCGACCAGTCCGGCTGCGGCGCGGTGGTGATCTTCGAGGGTCGTGTGCGCGATAGCAACCGCGAGCGCCCGGTCGACCGCCTCGTCTACGAGGCTTATGAGCCGGTTGCAATGGCCCAGGGCAGGGCGGTCGCCGAGGAGACCGCCGTCGCACATGGCCTGGCCGAGGTCCTGGTCGTTCACCGCACCGGCATTGTCGCCATTGGCGAACTTGCGGTCTGGGTGGGTGTCTGCTCGACCCATCGCGACGCCGCATTCGCGGGCTGCGCTTGGGCGATCGCTGCGATCAAGGCACGAGTACCGATCTGGAAGCATGAGCACTATCGCGATGGCGGACCGGAATGGCTGCACCCGCTGCCCTAGGGACCCTCTGAGCAAGTTATGCGGCCGCAGAACTTGTTCAGAGGGTCCCTAGCCCAGCCATTGAGCGGATCGCTCCGGATCGGCTATGATAGCGGGCTCGCTGACGCTTGGTTGATTCTGGATCAAGCGCCGTGAGCTGCGGATGTGGAGAGATGTCCGAGCGGTTGAAGGAGCACGCCTGGAAAGTGTGTAAGCGGCTAAACCCCGCTTCGAGGGTTCGAATCCCTCTCTCTCCGCCAGTTCCGAGTTTGGTTTCATCGGCTGTTTCCGGCCGAGTCAGCTTCTGCGGCGGTCCTTGTCGGTCCCCCCGCGTCGCAAGGCCGTCAACCCCGCCAGGCCCGGAAGGGAGCAACGGTCGCGGTTCGAGCGGGCGCCGGGGTGTGGCTGGCAAGGGCCGCCACCCTTACCAGTTGCCGAAAAGCACGCGATCATCCACGGTTCCACCTATGGTATCGCTGGCCCCATGAGCTATCTCGTCCTCGCGCGCAAATGGCGCCCACGCCGGTTCGCGGAACTGGTCGGCCAACAGCACGTCGTCCGCGCACTGGTCAACGGCATCGAATCCGGTCGCTTGCACCACGCCTTCCTGTTCACCGGCACCCGCGGCGTCGGCAAGACCACCATCGCGCGCATCCTGGCCAAGGCGCTCAACTGCGAGACCGGCGTGAGCGCCGAGCCCTGCGGCGTGTGCTCGGCCTGCAAGGACATCGACGACGGTCGCTTCGTCGACCTGCTGGAGATCGATGCGGCCTCGCGCACCGGGGTCGACGACACCCGCGACCTGCTCGACAACGTCATCTATGCGCCGAGCCGGGGCCGTTTCAAGGTCTATCTGATCGACGAAGTGCATATGCTGTCCAAAGCCAGCTTCAATGCGCTGCTGAAGACGCTGGAAGAACCGCCGCCGCATGTGAAGTTCCTGCTGGCCACCACTGATCCGCAGAAGCTTCCGGCCACGGTGTTGTCGCGCTGCCTGCAGTTCAGCCTGAAGCGTCTGGAGCGCGTCGAGATCGACACCCAGATGCGCCATATCCTGGATGCCGAACAGGTCGGTTACGAGTTGCCGGCGCTGGCGGCATTGGCGCGCGCCGCCGACGGCAGCTTGCGCGATGCACTGAGTCTGCTCGACCAGGCGCTGGCTTTCGGCAGCGGCACGGTGCGCACCGAGGACGTGCTGTCGATGCTCGGCACCATCGACCGGCGCGCGCTGGCGACGTTGGCCGAGGCGCTGATGAGCGGCGATCGCGCCGCGCTCAGGGTCGAGATGAAGCGCATTGCCGAACTTTCGGTCGACTATTCCGGGCTGCTGTCGGAACTGTTGGTGCTGTGGCACGACATTGCCGCACGCCAGGTGCTGGGCGACGGCATCGAGTCGGAACTGGTCGACGATGACGTGCTGTTGCGCCTCGCCGAGGGCCTTTCGCCCGAGGATGTCCAGTTGTACTACCAACTGACACTGCTGGCGCGGCGTGACCTCGACCTGGCTCCGGATCATCGCACCGGATTCGAGATGGCGATCCTGCGCCTGATTGCGTTCAAGCCGGCGACGGGCGAAGGTAACAGGCTGGCGTCGCCAGTCGGCGGTGTGGCCAAGGCGGTCTCGTCGCCCGTGGCGCAGGGAGCGTCGGGATTGCCGAAGGGCGGTCCCGTCGTACACGCTGCTGCTGCAGCGCAGCCGACCAGCGGTCGCGACGTACACGCCGCTGCTGCAGCGAGGCCGACCACAGCTGCCGAACTACGCGCCGCACCTGCAACAGTCGCTGCTGCAGGACCGCCAGAATCGGCGCTGGCGACAGACTGGTTCGACCTGATCGGGCGCGCTGAGCTGCGCGGGCCGTCGCGGGAGTTGGCCGGACAGCTGAAGCCGATCGAAGGGTCGGGTGCGCGCTGGAAGCTGGCGCTGGCACCGACGCTCGACAGCCTGAACTCACCGTTTGCGCGGCGCGGGCTGGAAGATGCGCTGAAGGCGCTGTTGGGTACGGAATGCCAGCTGGAAATCGTGATGCGGTCGCTGGACGGCGAGACGCTGGCCGAGCGCAGTGCGCGCGCGCGCGCGACCCGGATGGTGAGCGCCGAACGAGAATTGCTGGCGGACGCGGGACTGCAGGCGCTGACGCAGGAGTTCGGCGCACGTGTGGTGCCAGGTTCGTTGCAGGTGGATTGAGCCTCAAGGACTAGCGGAGAACTGGAAATGCGTGGTGGATTGGGCAACATCCTGCAACAGGCGCAACGCATGCAGGAGGAACTGCAGAAGCAGATGGCGCAGGCGCAGAAGGAGTTGGAGACGGCAGAGGTCGTTGGTTCTTCCGGTGGCGGCATGGTCAGTGTCACCATGAGCGGTCGCCACGAGGCGCGCCGTATCCGCATCGATCCGCAGTTGCTGAAGGACGACCCGGAGATGGTCGAGGATCTGATCGCGGCAGCGATCAACGATGCCGTCAACAAGGTGGCCGAGCTTTCGCAATCGCGAATGGCGAAAGTTACTGGAGGCATGAATCTGCCGCCGGGTTTCAAGCTGCCGTTTTAACGGAGCATACGTCTCCATGGCTCCATGGTGTCAGTCGTTGAGTCCATCTGGCACCGTTCGCCCTGGGCAGAGCGTTCCAAAGCTCCACCGGCATGCCGGCCCGATTGCCCTGAGCCTGTCGAAGGGCGAAGGGCGTGATCGGTTTCCTTCGCCGTTTGACAGGCTCAGGGCAATCGGATGGCGTCCTGACAAAGCGTCGGACGCTTTGCCCAGGATGAACGGGTTCATCGACAGTGGGCACTTTCGGGACGGAAGCGAGAACGCGCAATGAGCCCATTGCTCGATGAACTGGTGCAGGCGCTGCGTTGTCTGCCCGGCGTGGGCGCCAAGAGTGCCCAGCGCATGGCTTTCCACCTGCTCGAGCGCGATCGGCACGGTGCCCGTCGGCTGGCCGAGAAGCTGATCGCTGCGGCCGATCGAATTGGCTTGTGCAGTCGTTGCCGTACCTTCAGCGAGGAGCCAGTGTGCGCGCTGTGTCGCGGTCCCGGCCGCGACGATGCGCTGCTGTGCGTGGTCGAGTCGCCGGCCGACCTGTATGCCGTCGAACAGGCCACCGGTTACCGTGGCCGCTACTTCGTCCTGCACGGAAGATTGTCGCCGCTCGACGGTCGCGGCCCAAAGGAACTCGGCCTTGATCAACTCGCCGATCGCCTCGCGGAAGGTAATGTGCGCGAACTGATCGTAGCCACCAATCCCACCGTGGAAGGCGAGGCCACTGCGCATTACCTCGCCGAAATCGCCCGCGCCGCCGACGTCTCGCCCACCCGCATCGCCCACGGCGTCCCGGTCGGCGGCGAACTCGAGTACATCGACCGCAGCACCTTGGCCCATGCGTTTACCGGGCGCCTCAAGGTGTGATCGGAGCAGGTGGCAAGCAATGTGAAACGTGAAACGTCAATCAGAAGCCGGCGTGTGCGCTGGCGAAATTGACGTTTCACGTCTGACGTTTCACTGCTCCGGCAAAGCGTGCAACTTCAATGGAAGCCGCACGCTTCGCGCTGGCACAATTGACCTTTCACCTTTGACGTTTCAATGCTCCCCCATGACCATCTTCACCAAGATCATCAATCGCGAAATCCCGGCCCAGATCGTCTTTGAGGACGAGCATCTGCTGGGGTTCAAGGACATCAACGCGCAGGCGCCGGTGCATGTGCTGTTCATTCCCAAGGAGCCGGTCGCCAGCGCTGACGCGCTGCAAGAGCGACACGCCGAGCTGGTTGGTCGACTGGTGCTGGCCGCCGCCCGCTATGCGCGCGAGGTCGGAATTGCGCAGTCCGGCTACCGACTGGTGATGAACACCAACGACGACGGCGGACAGACGGTATTCCATCTGCACCTGCACCTGCTCGGCGGCCGCCAGATGCGCTGGCCGCCGGGTTGAGCGGCGGTTCGCACAGCGCATGCGAGGCACTTTGCAGGAGCGAGTTGCACCTGGCTCCTGCATCAACGCCTCAACGCTGGCTCAAATCACCCAGCTTGGACTTCTGGCTGGCGAAATAAGCGGCCAGGTCGGCGATGTCCTGGTCGGACAGCGTTCCGGCGAAGCCCTGCATGATCACGTTCACGCGTGCGCCGGAGCGGTAGCCCTTCAACGCCTGCGCCAGGTAATCGGGGTACTGGCCCGCCAGGATCGGATACTGTGGATCGCCGACGCCGTTGCCGTCGGCGCCGTGGCAGGCCTGACAAGGCTTGGACAGCTCGACGCCTCGGCCAGGATTGCCGGCTGCGTTCACCGTCGACGCCAGCAGCAGGCCCAGTGCAACAAGAATGGTGCGGTTGGTCATGTGCGCGGGCCTTCAGGGAGTCGTCGGGTTGGTCGCCAGGTAGCTGGCGATGTCGGCGATGTCTTGCTCGGTCAGACTCTGCGCCTGAGCGTTCATGGTCGGGTGTTTGCGTTGCCCCGTCTTGTACGCGTTCAGGGCCGCTACCAGATATTGCTGGTTCTGACCAGAAATTCGCGGAACGTGGTACTGCGGGTACGCGTTGCGATAGCCCGTGACCCCGTGGCAACCGGTACAGGTGTATGCCTTCAGCTTTCCAGCTGCGACGTCGCCGGTGGCTTGTGCGCTGGCCACGGCGGGAGCCGCGGATGCCAGTACCAGCAGCGTTGCGAGTGTGATTGACCTCATCCATCCATCCCCGGGAACGAGCCCGCGCCACGGTCGGCGCAAGCAATGACAAAGGCTGCGGATTATGCCGAGCGACGTTGGCCTGGTCCATGCCTGTGACTTGTGGCCGGCGTCTGCTGCAACGGTTCTGCGGATACTTGCATCAATCGTCGCCATGACTTCCGGTACTGATGCCGGACCGACGTAGTGTCATAGCGTACCAACACACCTGAGTAGAGCCCATCCGATGAACATTGAAGTAAAGCGACGCCCCCTCCTGGTTGCCCTGGCGCTGGCACTCGGCCTGTCGCTGGCCGCTTGCAGCGGCTCGCAGGACAGTGCGACGACGACCGAAGGCGACAGCAGCGCCGAAGCGAAGGACAAGGTCGAGCCGAAGCTGGACAAGGACGGCAAGCCGGTCGAGGCGGTCAAAGTGCCCGTCGAGGTGGCGGCCGCAACGCGCTCGGCGGTGGTGGCTGCATTCCAGGGCACCTCGAACCTGGTCGCCGAGGCCGAAGCGGATGTGGTGACCAAGACCAGCGGCGTAGTCCTCGAGATCATGGTGGAAGAGGGCGACAAGGTGGTCGCCGGCCAGGTGCTGGCGCGGCTCGATTCCGATCGCCAGCGCCTTAACATGAAGCAGAGCGAGGCCAACCTGCGCAAGCTCGAGAATGATTTCAAGCGCCAGCAGGAGATGATCGAGCGCAAGCTGATCAGTCAGGATGTCTATGACCGCTCACGCTACGACCTCGATACCCAGCGGGCCTCCTATGATATTGCCAAGCTGGAGCTGTCCTACACCGAGATCCGCGCCCCGATCGGGGGTGTGGTCAGCAAGCGTAACGTCAAGGTGGGCAACCTGATCCAGCTGAACCAGCCGCTGTTCAAGATCGACGATTTCGATCCGCTGGAAGCGATGATCGACGTGCCCGAGCGCGAGATGCGCCTGATCAAGGCCGGCCAGCCGGTGCAGATGCTGGTCGACGCGCTGCCGGACGCCGTATTTGCCGGCAACGTGGCGCGCGTCAGTCCGGTGGTCGATGCCAGCACCGGCACCTTTCGCGTCGTCGCCCAGTTCAAGGACGACAGCGGGCGACTGCGCTCGGGCATGTTCGGACGCGTGCGCGTGGTCTATGACCAGCGCGCCGATGTCCTCGTGGTGCCACGCGCGGCGCTGGTTGGCGACGACAAGGACGCGGCGGTATTCGTGGTCGAGAACGATGTCGCCAAGCGCCGCAAGGTGCAGCTCGGTTACACCGACGGCGGCAAGGTCGAGATCACCGATGGCCTCGCCGATGGCGACAAGGTAGTGACCCTCGGCCAGGCCGCGCTGCGCGATGGCGCCAAGGTACAGGTGATCACGACCGACGCGCCGGTGGCGGTCGCCAGCGGCAACTGAGCTGAGAAGCGGAGGCACGGGGCACGGGAAAAGCGGCCACGGCGCCTGCATCCGGCTCTTGGTGGGTCCGGACTTGTCCGGACGCTTTCATCGGATTGCCGATCAACAGCGTCCAGACAAGTCTGGACCCACAGGAGCACCCCGAGTGTGAGCCTTTCCCGTGCCTCGTGCCCCGTGCCCCGTGCCCACCGATAGCGCAGTGCTCGGCTGCCCTCACACTCCAGTAACGGATCCCGCATGAACATCATCCGCCTCGCCACCGAACGCCGCGTCACCATTGCGATGATCACCATCGCGCTGGTGCTGTTTGGCGCGATCGGCCTCAGTCGATTGAAGGTCAATCTGCTTCCCGACCTGTCCTATCCGACGCTGACCGTGCGCACCGAGTACATCGGCGCCGCGCCGGCGGAGATCGAGAACCTGATCAGCGAGCCGCTGGAAGAGGCGCTCGGCGTGGTCAAGAATCTGAAGCGCATCCGCTCGGTGTCGCGCACCGGGCAGTCGGACGTGATCCTGGAGTTCGCCTGGGGCACGGACATGGATACGGCCGGCATGGACGTGCGCGAGAAGCTCGAATTGCTGCAACTGCCGCTGGAAGTGAAGAAGCCGCTGCTGCTGCGTTTCGATCCGTCGACTGAGCCGGTGCTGCGCCTGGCGCTGGCGACCGGCGACGAAGATGGATCCAGCGCGGCGGCGCTCACCGAGCTGCGGCGCTACGCCGAAGAGGACCTGAAGAAGCGCCTTGAGCCGATCGAGGGCGTGGCCGCGGTCAAGGTCTCGGGTGGTCTGGAGGACGAGATCCAGGTCGACATCGACCAGAATCGCCTGAAGCAGCTCAATCTCGACGTCAACACCATCATCGAACGCCTGCGCTCGGAGAACATCAATATTTCCAGCGGTCGCCTCGACGAAGCCAGTCAGCGCTACCTGGTGCGCACGATCAACCAGTTCGCGACGCTCGAAGAGATGGGCGAGATGGCGGTGTCGAGCGGCATGGGTACGGCGGTGAAGCTCAAGGACGTGGCCACGGTGAAGCAGGGCCACAAGGAGCGCCAGGCGATCATTCGCAGCGACGGCAAGGAAGCAGTCGAGATTGCGATCTACAAGGAGGGCGATGCCAATACGGTGGCCGTGGCCGAGGCCGTGGTGAAGGCGCTCGACCGGCTCAAGGACGATGTTCCCGAGGGCGCCAGCCTGACTACCATCGACGACCAGTCGACCTTCATCAAGAGCTCCATCCGTGAAGTTGTCGATGCCGCGGTGATCGGCGGCCTGCTGTCGATCCTGGTGATCTTCCTGTTCCTCGGCGAGGCCTGGGCGACGCTGGTGATCGCGCTGTCGCTGCCGGTCTCGATCATCGCCACCTTCTTCTTCATGCAACAGTTCGGCATCGGCCTCAACGTGATGTCGCTCGGCGGTATCGCGCTGGCCACCGGCATGGTGGTCGACAATGCGATCGTCGTGCTCGAAAACGTGCGCCGGCTGCGCGACCAGGGCATGGGCATCATCGAAGCCGCGGTTCAGGGCACCAGCGAGGTCGGCATGGCGATCACCGCCTCGACCTTCACCCATATCGCCGTGTTCCTGCCACTGGTGTTCGTCGAGGGCATTGCCGGACAGCTGTTCGCGGATCAGGCGCTGACCGTGACTTTCGCGATGATCATCTCTTTGTTCGTGGCGGTGACGCTGATCCCGATGCTGGCCTCGCTCGGCGAAAAGCGCACCACGATGAGCTACGAGCATCCGCAACTGGAAGCCCATGCTCCGCACTGGCTGAACAGCAATCGCCCGCGCCTCGATCGCGGTCGCTTTCTGCTGTTGCCGGTCTGGGTGCTGCTGGCGGTCTGGCGCGGACTGATGTTCGTGTTGCGCTGGATGCTTTACCTGCTCGCGGTCGCCGCGCGACGCCTCTTCAGCCTGCTCGGGCGCGTGTTCGGCGTCGCCCTCAACCCGCTGGCGCGTTTCACGATGGCGTTCTTCGACGCCACCTTGCGCGCCTACGATCGCCTCCTGCCATGGTCATTGAGCCATCCGGGCGTGGTGCTCGGCATCGCCGCGCTGTCGCTGGCCGGCGCGCTCGCATTGGTGCCGCGCCTCGGCGTCGAACTGATCCCGGAGTTTGCCCAGGGTCGGTTGCAGGTCGATCTGAAGCTGCCGGTCGGCACGCCGCTGGCGCGCACCGACCTGCTGGTCGCAGGCTTGCAGGAACATGGCAACGGCGTCGACGGGATCGAGCACATCTTCGCAACCGCCGGCACTGGCGCGCGCCTCGATGCCAACCCGACCGAGTCCGGCGAGAACATCGGCAAGCTGCTGGTGACGCTGGCGCCGCATACCGAGCGTGCCGACGAGCCGCGGATCGTCGATGCGCTGCGCAGCTACACCGACGTCTTGCCGGGCACCGAGGCCAAGTACTCGCGACCACAATTGTTCAGCTTCGATACGCCGCTGGAGATCGAGATCACCGGTTATGACCTCGATCAACTGAAGCAGGCCAGCGAACGCATCACCACGGCGATGCGCCAGAAATCGATCTTCGCCGACGTCAAGAACTCGCAGGAGCAGGGTGCGCCGGAAGTGCGCATCTACTTCGACCAGGACCGGATCTCCGCGCTCGGACTTAACACACGCCAGGTCGCCGACCAGGTGGTGCGCAAGGTGCGCGGCGAAGTGGCGACCCGCTACAGCTTCCGCGACCGCAAGATCGACGTGCTGGTGCGTGCCAGCGAGACGGATCGCGACTCGGTCGAGGCGGTGCGCCGCTTGATCGTAAATCCCGGCAGCCCGAGCCCGGTGCCGCTGGATTCGGTGGCGCGTGTGGAAATCACCGAGGGCCCATCGGAGATCCGCCGCATCGACCAGGAACGCGTCGCGGTGATCTCGGCGAGCCTGCGTGGCGACCTCGGTTCGGCGGTCAAGATCGCCCAGGCGATCGTGGACCAGGGCCTGCTGCCGCCCGGCACCACGGCGCGCGTCGCCGGCCAGAGCGAGGATCTCGATTCCTCGTTCCGATCGCTGCTGATGGCGCTGGCGCTGGCCGTGTTCATGGTTTATCTGGTGATGGCATCGCAGTTCGAGTCGCTGCTGCACCCGTTCCTGATTCTGTTCACCATCCCGTTGGCGCTGGTCGGCGCGGTCTTCAGCCTGTGGGTCACCGGGACCACGCTCAGCATCATCGTGTTCATCGGACTGATCATGCTGGTCGGCATTGTCGTCAGCAATGCCATCGTACTGATCGACCGCGTCAACCAGTTGCGCGGGCACGGCATGGAAAAGCGCGCGGCGTTGATCGAGGGCGCGCGCACCCGACTGCGCCCGATCATCATGACCACCATCACCACCTTGTTCGGCTTCCTGCCGATGGCGCTCGGCCTCGGTGATGGCGCCGAACTGCGCCAGCCGCTGGCGATCACCGTGATCGGCGGCCTGATCTTCTCGACGCTGTTGACCCTGGTGTTGATCCCGGTGCTCTACAACGTCGTCGACCGCCGCGCTACCTTCCGCCAACCGCGTGCGCTGGAAAGCGCGGAGGTGGGGGCGTGAGGACGGGAGCCATGAAAGCGGG
>JAIMJQ010000008.1:38701-52067 GCA_020693165.1 Xanthomonas sp.
CCCCTGCCCCTTGCCCCGCTCTTCCGCGCAATGCTCCCGCTTCGCAGGACGCCCACGCCATGACCCTCGCCGAGATCGCCCTCAAGCGCCCGGTTACCACGATCATGCTGTTCATCAGCTGCGTCGTGTTCGGTCTGCTCAGCGCGCGCCTGCTCAAGCTGGAGTTCTTTCCGGAGCTGGATGCGCCGTTCATCCTCGTCAGCGTGCCGTATCCCGGCGCGACGCCCAAGGAAGTCGAGCGCGAGATCGTGCGGCCGCTGGAGGAATCGCTGTCGACGATCTCCGGCATCGACAACATGTACGCCAACGCCGACGAGAACGGCGCCACTTTCTTCCTGGTGTTCGACTGGAACCGCAACATCAAGGTCAAGCTGTCGGAGGTGCGCGAACGCGTCGATGCAGCGCGCGGTGAGTTACCCAGCGACGTCCAGCGCATCCAGGTGCTGAAGTTCTCGACCAACGACGAGGCGGTGCTGCAGATTCGCCTTTCCAGCACCTCCACCGACCTGGTCAACGCCTACGACCTGCTGGAACGCCGGATCAAGCGACCGCTCGAACGCATTCCCGGCGTGGCGTCGGTCGAGCTTTCCGGCGTGCAACCCAACGAAGTACGCATCGATCTTTTGCCCGAGCGCATTGCCGCCCACAACATCGATCTGAATGCGCTGTCCGCGCGCCTGTCGGCAGCCAACTTTTCGACCTCGGCCGGCCTCATCCACGAGGGCGAGCAGCGCTACCGGGTGCAGCCGATCGGCGAGATTCGCAGCATCGAGGAATACGGCAACCTGGTGGTGGGCGAGGCGGGCGTGCGCCTGCGCGATGTCGCCGACATCCGCTATGCCCAGCGCGAGATCGACTTCCGGCGCATCCTCAATGGCAACTATGCGATCGGCGTCGACGTCCGCCGCGAGCGCGGTGCCAACCTGGTCGAAGTCTGCGAGCGGGTGATGACCGAGATCCGCCGGATTGAAGTCAGCGGTGCCCTGGCCGGCATCGAGATGTACATGGTCGGCAACCAGGGCGAGGGCGTGACCTCATCGCTCACCGAACTGTCGAAGTCCGGCATCGAGGGCATGCTGTTCTCGGTACTCATCCTGTACTTCTTCCTGCGCCATTGGCCGAGCACGCTGATGGTGGCGTTGTCGGTACCGATCTGCATCGCCATCAGCCTCGGTGCCATGTATTTCCTCGGACTCACGCTCAACGTGCTGACCATGATGGGCCTGCTGCTCGGCATCGGCATGCTGGTCGACAACGCGGTGGTGGTCACCGAGAGCATCTTCCAGCAGCGCGAGAAGAACCCCGACGACAAGGTTGGCACGGCGATCGAGGGTACGCGCATGGTGCAGTTGGCGGTCAGCGCCGGCACCTTGACCAGCATCATCGTGTTCCTGCCGAACGTGTTCGGCGGCACCACCCAGGTCGGCGTGTTCCTCTACTACGTCGCGATGCCGATGTCGGTGGCATTGCTCGCCTCGTGGTTCGTTGCCGTCAGCATCATCCCGATGCTGGCGTCGCGCATACAGCCGCCCAAGGGCCTGGCGCAGGTGCAGGTCGTGGAGCGCTGGAAGGAGCGGTACGGGCGTCTGTTGACGTGGTCGCTGACGCACCGGCGCTGGTCGGTGATCGGCGTGCTGGCGATCCTGTTCAGCGTTGCGATCCCGGCCAGCTTCGTCAAGACCGATTTCTTCGGCGGCGACGCCGACCGCGATTTCCAGATCGGCTACGAACTCAATGGCAACTATCGCCTCGCGCAGATGGAAAAGGCGGTCCGCGAAGTCGAGTCATATCTGCTCGCGCACAAGGAAGAGTTTGAAATCGAGTCGGTGTACGCCTGGATGTCCGAGCGCGACGGCGCCATGCAGACCCGCGTGCAACTCAAGAAGGGCGACGACGCCAGGCGCCCGGTCGAGGAGATCAAGCAGGCGGTGCGCGAGGGCCTGCCGAAGCTGGCGATCGGCAAGCCGGTGGTCGACCTGCGCATGGGGCCCGGCGGCGGCAATGCCGGTGGCGGCAGCGACACAACGAAGCTGACCATCGACATCACCGGCGACTCCACCGAGGTGCTGACCGAGATCGCCAACGACGTTGCGCGACTGCTCGCCCAGCGCGAGGAGTTCGCCGACGTGCGCGTCGACGATGCCGGCCTGCAGCAGG
Source organism: Xanthomonas sp. (assembly GCA_020693165.1). Classification (GTDB taxonomy): domain Bacteria; phylum Pseudomonadota; class Gammaproteobacteria; order Xanthomonadales; family SZUA-5; genus JADKFD01. The sequence continues at coordinate 40,859 of JAIMJQ010000008.1, forward strand.
AGATCCAGATGCGCGTGGACCGCGAGCGCGCCGCCAACCTCGGCTTCGATCCGGCCCAGGTCGGGCGCCTGATCCAGGTGGCAATGCGCGGCGTGCCGCTGCGCGAGTTCCGCATGGGCGACACCGAGGTGCCGGTGTGGCTGCGCTTCAAGGACGCCGAGCGGATGTCGCTGGACACGCTCAAGGAAATCCGCGTGACCCGGCCGGATGGCGAGTCGGTGCCGCTGTCGGCGCTGGTGTCGGTCGACATGTCGCCGGGCGCCAAGGCGATCGGGCGGCAGAACCGCAAGACCAGCAGCCAGATCTCGCTGGAACTGAAGCCGAAGGGCGACATGGGCAAGGCCACCGAAGCGATCGAAGCGGCGATGAAGGACTACCCGTTTCCCTCGGGATACGGCTACGACAAGGGACAGCGGTTCGAGGACGATGCCGCTGCCGCCAACGAGATGCTGTTCTTGCTGATGCTGTCGATCGTGCTGATCTACATGGTGATGGCCGCGTTGTTCGAATCGGCGCTCTACCCGTTGGCCATCCTGGTCTCGATCGTCTACGCCGTGGTCGGCGTCTGGTGGACCTTCCTGATCTGGGACACCACGTTCTCGGTGATGGCCTTCATCGGCATCATGATCCTGACCGGCGTCGTGGTGAACAACGGCATCGTCATGGTCGAGCACGTGAATACGCTGCGGCGCATGGGCCACAGCCGCGACGAAGCGCTGGTGCTCGGCGGCAAGGAGCGCCTGCGGCCGATCCTGATCACCACCGGCACCACCTTCCTCGGCTTGCTGCCGCTATGCATCAGCGATGTCGGCATCGGTGGCGGCGGTCCGGCCTATTACCCGATGGCGCGCGCCATTGCTGGTGGCCTGGTGTTCTCGACCGCAATCACGCTGGTGGTGCTGCCGACCATCTACGCGGTGCTCGAAGACGCCGGCGAGCGGGTCAAGGCATCGTGGCGCAAGGCGGGCGGGGCATCGGGAGCGCCTGCGGCGGTGGTGGAGGCGTAAGAGGTGCGAAAGGCGGGGCAGGGGGGCAGGGGACGCGCCTCAGCCCACATTCCTGCCACAACGCGAGGATGAGTCAGTCGCCCGTCGACCAAAAGGGGAAATGCGCGCAAGTCAAACCTCGCGTCGTGGCACACAATCGCGCTGAGGCTCGGTCCCTGCCCCCTGCCCCGCTTCTGCCTTTCTCCCGCACTTCCGAAATTGACGTGCAATCAACTGTACCGATAGTCTCTACTTCCTGATTCGAGCCCAAGCGAGGATGCCGCCATGCAGATCGTGATCGACCTGTCCGAAGAGGATCTCGAGCATTTCCGCGAGGCCATGCGGCGCGCCAGGGATGCCGCCAAGGATTTGTCCGCCCAGGAAATCACCGACGCGGCGCAACAACTGTTCGAAGACACCCAGGCGACCCGGGTTCCCGAGTTCGTGTCTTCGCGCATGAAGCGCCTCGGCACCCTGATTGCCATGGTGCACGACACCAACTGGGGCATTTCCGATGCCGAGCGCCAGAACATCCTGTCGGCGCTGACCTATTTCTCCGATCCGCACGATGCGATCCCGGATTCGATCCCGGTGCTCGGATTCCTCGACGACGCCATCATGATCGAACTGGTGGTCGAGGAACTGAAGCACGAGATCGACGCCTACGACGACTTCTGCGTGTTCCGCGCCCAGGCAGTCGAAGACCAGGGTCCGATCATCGCCGGCGGCGTCAATCGCAGCGACTGGCTGGAGCAGCGCCAGAACGAATTGCTTGAGCGCATGCGCGGTCGCCGTTCGCGTGATTCCGGTTACGGCAAGCGCGGTGGGTTCTCGTTGTTCTCGGTGCGTTGATCCCGACGTTCGATTGCGCGCAAACGGGCACCTTCGGGTGCCCGTTTGCGTTGGTGCGATAGCAGACAGCGCGACAACGACGACGGCGCCACTCTGGCGGCCCCACCCAAGTGTAGGCCTCCCGCCATGCGACCGTTCCGAACTCTCCTGCTGGCGCCGTGGTTGGCGCTTGCATCCGGACCGCTGCTTGCCGAGCAGCACGCTCTGAAAATCGACGAACCCGGATTCCAGATGGTGCTGTCGGCGCAGACCGCTGGCAGCACGCCAGGCTGTCCGGCTGGCTTCTACGCGCTGCGCATCGCCGACGGCAACCAGGTTGGCAGTGTTCCTGGTGCCTGGTCCAGTGAGTTGCTGCTGCTCGAACCGGGCAGCCGGGTACTCGCCGGCGGCCTCAATTTCGGCGGTCTTGCCGATAATCTGGCGCCTGGATTCGCTGCCGTGACCATCGCCAACGCCGGCAACGAAAGCCAGCAGATCCGCATTTCGCTGACCGGCTCACGGCCTCTATCCAGCTCTGGCGTGCGGATTCGCGTGGCATTGCGCAGTCGCGCGCCATCGCCGTTGCTGACCATCTACAGCGAAGAGGTCATGCTCACGCCGAGCGCTACGCTGGTGCGCACTGAAGTGGTGCCACCGGGGTTCTACGAACTCGTCGCCACGCCGCTGGATCCGATCCCCGGTGCCGATGCCTACCTGCAGATCGGTCTGGAGTCGAACTTCGCGACCCGTCCGGGTGGCGGCTTCCAGGGCGGCGTCAACTTTGGCGGCTACCACGACCCGGCGGCAGCGGAAGTTTCCGGATTCGCCGCTTTCTGCCTCGCCGATGCGCACACGGTCAATGTGCGCACCATCGGCCGCACCACCAATCCGGGCTTCGGTGCCGGTGACTTGCGCGTGCAGTTGGTCCGCGACAACAGCAATGCGGCGTCGGCGCTGATCTACGACTCGCAGTCGTCGCAGCCGCCGGGCATCGTCCAGGCGACCTTGCGCGTGACCAATGAACTGTCGACGCCCTTGTTGACGACCGACCTGAATGGCGTATCGCTGGGTCTGGTGCCGGCACTGCAGACCGTGGATCTGCCGTACACGGGCCCTGCGCGCGGCAACGTGCGCATCAGCATCGTGCGCGCCGAGAGTTCGGCCACTTTGCAGTCCTACTACTATCTCGGCGAGGTTCTGTTCACCGCCAATGGACAGACTCTGCCCGTCCATATCCGCCACAACAACCTGTACCGCGAGGTGTTCCCGACTGCCGACAAGTCATTGGCGCCGGTTGCACTGTATTCGCCGCAGATCGACAACCGCTACGGCAGCACGATCGAGGCGCGCATCTTTGATGGCGTGGAAAACACGGAATACAGCCAGTTGATCCCCCCGGGCATGGTTACCATCGTCAACCGCAATCTCGGCATATCGCCGGCACCGCGCGTGTATTTCCCGATCCTGCCCGGTCAATCGGCGCGCGTGCGTGCCGTCGCCGCGGACGGCGCCGTCGCCACCGTATTCAGCATGTCCTACGGAGATCTTGCGCAGGCGGCGCTGGGCAACGTGGTCGCGGTGATCACGCCAACCAGCTTCGCCGGCAACTCGGTCTGCGCCGCGCCGACCGTCGTGGTACCCGGCTGCGTCAGTGCAGCGACCAGCTTCAGCCAGCTACTGCCAATCACCAGCGCCGGACAGGTCGACGTCATTCAGTTCACCATGTGCGCTGACTACAACGCATCGGTTCCGAATACCCTGCGCGTCATCCGACCCATGGTGTTCTGCCTGCTGCCATCTCCGGAGCCCTGTTCCGTCAACTCCGGGCTTACGATGAGTTCAGTAACCTCGAGCGGCGCCCCGGTGTTCGGACCTTTCCCGGTCCAGGGCAACTCCGCTCTCAGCGTGGCCATGTCAGGCGCGCAGGGAACGCCGGGCGAGAGTTACTGCCTGTCCGTGCGCCAGGTGGCACCGTGGCAAGGTGTATTCGACTATGAGTTCCGGCTGTCCGGCATTCCGCCGCAGTAAGCTTCAACTTGAAGCACCCGCCGCTGCAGGGCTCCAGGAGTCCTGCAGCGGCTTTTTTTTGGGTGTCGGCGGGGCCGATGACGAAGACGCTAAAGTGTTCCAGACATTGAGTCCTATTCGCACCCTACGCCGTCACCATCGCGGTCCAGATGCTTGCCGTATCCGGGATCACCGCGACGAACCGGCGCAGCCCCAGCAGCCTTTGCCGCCGCGCAGTTCTTGTAGTGGACGGCGTCTGAGTCGCTAAGGTTTGCGCTGGGCGCTGGAAGTGTCTTTGCCTGGTGGCAGTGATAGCCCCCGTTCTTCCGGTCGTTGTGGCAGCCGTCGGCATTCAGACCCCCGCCGTGCGCGAAGCCGAGGGCCGGGAGCCAGAGAAGAGCAATGACGGTCCATAGACGCATCGCAACAGGGGACCTCAATCGGCGTCCGCAGTCACGCGTTCGTTACGACGGACCTGCAAATGGAGTCGCCAACGCGCAGCCTGTCAGAGGCTGGTGCGCGCCGTGACAACAGTTCGGTTATGGCGGCTGGATTAGGGTCTGGCTCGGGGGGTCTGGTAGTGGAAAATTGTAAAAACAGATACTTGTCAATGGCGGAGGGAGTGGGATTCGAACCCACGAGCCACTCGCGTGGCCGCCGGTTTTCAAGACCGGTGCATTCAACCGCTCTGCCATCCCTCCGACGACCGCGGATTATGGCGCAAGCGCCTCGGCATGTGGCGAAACTTGCCAGGGGTCATCGCGGTGTCGACGCTGCCCGGGGCTGGTGCCGAGCGGGGGCTCGGCGTTGCCGGGGGCAAGGGAGCCAGATCAGCCCAGGTCGTATTCCAGCTTCACCTTTTCGATGTGGGCGCGCGTGGTGGCATCCATCGGCGACTTCTCGGCGCGCGCGATGATGTTCTTCAGCACCCTGCGTTCGTCGTCGTCGATGCCGTTGTCGCGCAGCGCCAGTCCGAGCAGGAAGTTCAGTTCGGCGACATCGAGCTGACCATCGTTCATGAACACCTTCATCGATTCGATGGTGATTTCGATGTGGCTCTTGGGTTTGATGGTCATCGGGCATGCCTCGCGGTGTGACCGCCCGATCATAGACATTGCGTTACCGGAATGGACGCCGCGCGGCCCGTTGATGCCATGGAAACGCGTCGGCGTGGCGAGTGGGGAGCAACGTGAAAGGGCGTCGCGATCGCGACGCCCTTGGATCCGTTTCGATGGTTGCTGCCGCGGGCTAGCCCGCATTTCTCACACCGGCGCGAAAAGATCCACGCTTCCTCACGCCACAGCTGGCTTGCGGGCCGAACGCGCTGATTCTAGTTGCTAGCCGTTGGCGCGGTAGACATTGCCGTTCTGGATTTGAACGCGAGTTCCGGACCGCAGCCCGTTGGAGCTGCCCTGGTCGAAGTTGCGGATGCGGCCGTCGTCCATGCGCACGTTGATGCGGTAATAGGTGCGACGATTTTTGTCCTTGGTCGCATTGTTGGCGATCACTCCACCGGCGACGGCGCCGGCCACGGTAGCGACCTTGCGGCCACTGCCGCCGCCGACCTGGTTGCCGAGTGCACCACCAATCACCACGCCCAGGATGGTGGCACCGGTATTGCCTTTGCTGTTTCGACTGACCTTGGAGACGCTGCGCACGGTTCCGCAGTAGTCGCAGATATGGTTGCGGTCGTTGTCGCCGTATCCGCGGTTGTTGTCGTGATTCTGTGCCGCGACGGCGGAACTCAGGCCGATGCCGGTCAGCGCCAGGAGGCCGGCAAGGGCGAAACTGTGGATGCGGTTGTTCATGGCTGATCCTTATTGCAGGTGTGCCGTGGACTTTGGGCTTCGCTGGATGGGCGCTCGGTGCGTGAACGTACACAGGCGCGGGCCGCAGCGCCCTTGCGTTCAGTTTGGGTTGCCCGGCGATGGGTGCGGTTGCGCACCGATCGCGATGGGCGCAGCGGTGATGCTCCTGCCTGCGGCGTGTCCGATCGGGGCTGCTTGCGCCGACCTCGGGTGGGCTCCCGAACCATTGATGGACTATCAGACAGGATTGCGCGATGACCAATTCAGGCAAGGCACCCACCATGTGGGTTTGGGTGATTTCGTTGGTGCTCTATGTGGTCGCGCTGGCGGCGTACTTCGGACTGGTCAAGATCAGTCCGGAAGTTGCCGCTGGTTGCTGGATCGTCGGTCTGGGACTGCTGCTGCTGGCGTGTCGGGTGCGCGGGTTGTAGGCGCTGCGATCCGCTCCAGTGGGTCCGGACCTTGTCCGGACGCTTTTGCTCGATGCAGCGGAGAGCGTTCGAACAAGGTACGAACCCACCAAGGCAAGGGCAACAGAAACAACAACATCAACAGCGTCCAGACAAGTCTGGACCCACCAAAGCGGCCTTCTCTAGCCCGGCGACGCCAGGTCGGCCAGTTCTGCCGCGCGAAGTTCGCGCACCGCGCCCTTGGCCAACTCGCCCAGCGCCAGTGTGCCGATGGCGACGCGGACCAGTCGCAGGGTCCTGACGCCCTGCGATTCCAGCAAGCGGCGGATGTGACGGTTGCGACCCTCGTCGAGCACGACTTCGAGCCAGGCATTGCGCTGCCCCTGCCGCAGCACCTGAACGTCGACGGTGCCCAGTTCCTCGCCGCGGTCGACCACGCCCTCGCGCAAGCGCGTCAGCAGCGCCGCGTCGGGAATGCAGTCGATCTGCACGTGATAGGTCTTGCTGATGGCGCTGGCCGGATCGGTCAGGCGCGCCGCCCATTCGGGATCGTTGCTGAGCAGCAGCAGGCCTTCGCTGGCCTTGTCGAGGCGACCGACCGGCGCCACCCACGGCAGATCCAGACCCTCGAGGCAACGGTAGACGGTGTCGCGACCGTGCTCGTCGCGGGCGCTGGTGACCAGGCCGCGCGGCTTGTTGAGCATCAGGTAGCAGCGTCGCGGTGCCTTGATCGATTTGCCGTCGACCTCGATCCGGCCTGCCGCCGGGAACGGCATTTCCGGATTGGTGACGACGCGGCCATTGACCTTCACCCGGCCGGCCCGCACCGAGCGTTCGGCTTCGCTGCGCGAGCACACGCCGAGTTTGGACAGGGTGCGCGCGAGGCCGGTCATGTCAGCTTGAAAGGCCAGATCAGCGGAATCAACAACACCGACGCTGCGAAGAACAGCAGGTTCAGCGGGATGCCCACGCGCAGGAAATCGCTGTAGCGATAGCCGCCGGCACTGTAGACCATCATGTTGGTCTGGTATCCGATCGGTGTCGAGAAGCTGGTCGATGCGGCGAACATCACTGCCATCAGGAACGGCATCGGATCGACCTCCATGGCCCGTGCCAGCGAGATTGCGATCGGCCCCAGCAGGACGGCCGTGCCGTTGTTGCTCATCACCTCGGTCAGCAGCGCAGTGGCGAGATAAACCATTGCCAATGCGATCCACGGACTGTTGCTGTCGGAGGCGCTGACCAGGAATCCGACCAGATAGGCGGCAAGGCCGCTTTTCTGCATCGCCAGGCCCAACGGGATCATTGCCGCGAGCACGGCAACGACACGCCAGTTGATCGCGGCGTAGGCCTCTTCCAGCGTCAGCACGCGAGTCATCACCATCAGCAGGATGCCGGCCATCGCGCCGACGGCGATCGGCACCCAGTCGAGCGAGGCGGCGACCAGTACGGCGACAACGATTCCCAGCGCGGCGCGTCCCTGCCGGGCAGCGGCCGGGCGCGCCGAACGCTCGACCAGGATCAGGTCGCCCTCGCGGCGCAGATTCGGCAGGTCCGAACGACTGACCAGCAGCAGCAGTGCATCACCAACCGTTACCGTGATCGAACCCAGCTTGTCGCGAATGGCGGTGCCACGGCGATGCAGCGCCAGCACCAATGCGCTCTGGTGCAGTTCCATGCGCAGCTTGGCGATGGTTTCGCCGGCGAAGCGGGAGTCGGGCGGTATCAGGGCTTCGACCACCTCGATGTCGCCGCTTTCGAGCATTTCCAGCTTGGGTACGAAGTGCGGCGTCATGGTCAGGCCGAGGTGCTCGCGAAAAGCGAACAGGTTCTGCGCCGAGCCCTGCACCAGCAGGATGTCTTCGGGCTGCAGCACCAGATCTGCCGGCGCCAGCATCTTCTCGTCGCCGCGCAGGACTTCGACGATACGCACGCCATGCTGGGCCTCGATCGCGCCGGTGCGCAGATGCTTGCCGGCAATCCGGCTGCCCAGGTCGACGCGCAGTTCGGCGAGGTAGTCGGACAGACCATATTGCGCCATCAGTTCGGCGCCGCGGTGCGCAGGCAACAGCCACGGTGCGATCACCACCAGGTACAGCAGGCCGATGGCGAACAGAATCACACCCAATGGTGTCGGCGTGAACATCTGCAGCGCCGTCATGCCCGACGACACCGCGATCGACGACACCAGCAGGTTGGTCGAGGTGCCGATCAAGGTGCATACGCCGCCGAACTGGGTCGAGTAGGAAAGCGGGATCAGCACTCTCGATGGCGAAATCTTGTGGCGTTCGCAGGCTTCCAGAACCAGCGGCAGAAACACCGCAACCGCCGCGGTGTTGTTGACGAAGGCCGACACCGGGCCGGCGGTCAGCGACGCCATGATCTTCAGGCGCATCGACGTGGTGCCAAAGCGCACCAGCACGCGGCCGATCCAGCCGAGCGCGCCGCTGCGCATCAGGCCGGCGCTGAGCACGAACATGCAGGCGACGGTGATGGTGGCTTCGCTGGAGAATCCGCCTAGCGCCTCGGGAACCTTGAGGATGCCGCTCGCCGTCAGCGCGATCAGTGCCGCGAGAGCGATGCCCTCGGGCGGATAGCGGTCCTGGATGAAGCCCACCGTCGCGCTGACCAGCACGACCAGCACGATGAAGGCGTCGAGTGTCATCGCAGTGCGTGCGTCATCACGCCCGCAGCGCGCTTTTCAGCGCCTTGCGGATGATGGTCTCGGCGCTGTCGCCGGGTTCGGCGGCCGCCTGCACCAGTTTGCTGACTTCGGCCGGCTTGTAGCCGAGCGCCTGCAGTGCGACGCTGGCTTCGGTCACCGGGTCGTTGGGCACTGCGCCGCGCACGCCGAGTACGGCTGCGGCGGTGCCGCCAACGGCATCGACCTTGTCCTTCATCTCGACGACGAGGCGCTCGGCAGTCTTCTTGCCGATGCCAGGAATGCGCTGCAGCGCGGCAATGTCGGCGCGCTGGATCAGGCGCGCGAAATCGTCGGCCGACACGCCCGACAGGATTGAAAGGGCAGTCTTGGCACCGACGCCGGACACCTTGATCAAGGTGCGGAACAGGCTGCGCTCGGATTCCCTGGCGAATCCGTAAAGCGAGTGCGCGTCTTCCTTGATGGCGAGGTGGGTATGCAACGTGACTTCCCGACCGGTTTCCGGCAACTCGTAGAAAGTACTCATCGGCGCCTCGACCTCGTAGCCAACGCCGCCGACGTCGACCAGCAGCCAGGGGGGTTGTTTGACGGCAAGGATGCCGCGCAGGCGTCCGATCATGGGGACAAGTTACCACTGTAGAGTCAGGGGCTCGACGCTGCCGCGCATTTGCCGCAGAGTCAATGGCGGCGGTGGCATGCTGATATGACCGAAGCGCCCAACGGCAGCGCCATCGCCCAGCCCGCATTTCTCACACCGGCGTGAAAAGCTGCACGCTTTGTCAAGCCGCAGCCAGGTGGAATTGCACTTCCGCCGCGTTACTTGCCGCAAGCCCCCCCGTCGGCGAATCGCTGCGCGATACGCCGGCTTACGCGCCTGTCAGCCTGGCCCGCAGCAACTCGTTCAACTGCGCCGGATTGGCCTGGCCCTTGGTGGCCTTCATCGCCTGGCCGACGAAGAATTGCAGCAGCTTGTCGTTGCCGCCGCGGTACTGTTCGACCTGTTTCGGATTCGCCGCGATGATTTCGTCGATGACGCCGGCCAATGCACCGCTGTCCGAAACCTGCTTCAGGCCGAGGCGTTCGATGATGGCGTCGGCGGGCTCGTCGCCCAACCACATGGCTTCGAACACCTGCTTGCCCATCTTGCTCGACAGACTGCCGTCGACGATCCGCGCGAGCAGGCCGGCGAGGCGCTCGGCGGCGATCGGGCTTTGTTCCGGCGTCAGGCTGGCAGCATTCATCGCGCCCAGCCACTCGCCGAGCACCCAGTTGGCGCACAGCTTCGGTTGCGCCGGAACAGCCGCAGACAGGGTCTCGAAATAGTCGCTGACGACACGATCGGCGGTCAACAGTGAAGCGTCGTACTCGGGCAGGCCGAGGCATTCGATGTAGCGCAGGCGGCGGGCCTCCGGCAACTCCGGCATCGCCTGGCGCGCGCGCTCGATGTCATCGTCGGCGATGACCAGCGGCGGCAGGTCCGGGTCGGGAAAATAGCGGTAGTCGTGCGCCGACTCCTTGCCGCGCATGCTGCGTGTTTCGCCTTTGTGGGCATCGAACAAGCGGGTCTCCTGCACCACTGTGCCGCCGGACTCGATCAGGCGGATCTGGCGTTCGATCTCGTAGTCGATCGCCTTTTCGACGAAACGGAAGGAGTTGACGTTCTTGATTTCCGCGCGGGTGCCGAGGGGTTCTCCGGCACGCCGCACGGAAACGTTGGCATCGCAGCGAAATGAACCTTCCTGCATGTTGCCGTCGGAGACGCCGAGCCAGCGCACCAGCGTATGCAGCGTCTTCAGGTAAGCAACCGCCTCGGCCGCCGAGGCCAGCACCGGTTCGCTGACGATCTCCAGCAGTGGCGTGCCGGCGCGGTTGAGGTCGACGCCGGTCTCGGCGTGGAAGGCATCATGCACGCTCTTGCCGGCGTCTTCTTCGAGGTGCGCGCGCGTCAACTGCACGAACTTCCCGCGGCCGTCTTCGAGGCGCACGGCGAGGCCGCCGCCGACCACCACCGGCAGCTCGTACTGGCTGATCTGGTAGCCCTTGGGCAGGTCGGGATAGAAATAGTTCTTGCGCTCGAACACGCTGCGTTCGGCGACTCGGCCGCCCACGGCGAGGCCAAAGCGGATCGCCAGTTCGACCGCGCCGGCATTCATCACCGGCAGCGAGCCCGGCATGCCGAGGTCGACTGCGCAGGCCTGGCTGTTCGGCTCGGCGCCGTAGGCGGTCGGCGCGCCGGAGAAGATCTTGCTGTGCGTGGCCAGCTGGCAGTGCACTTCCAGACCGATCACTGTTTCCCACTGGCTCATCTGACGGCCCCCAAAGGCATTGCGAGATCCCATTTTCGGCTGGTATTGCCCATCGGCGAAGGACACCGCTCACCCTTCGCCCTTCGACAGGCTCAGGGCAATCGGGCCCGCGTCCCGGTGAAGCTCTGGGACGCTCTGCTCAGGGCGAACGGTGTCTATTTTATTCAATGACTTACGTTGTGGGTTCATGGAGAGCCTT
>JAIMJQ010000106.1:0-2275 GCA_020693165.1 Xanthomonas sp.
CCACCAAAGTACCGGACACTCCACCAAAGTACCGGACACTCCACCAAAGTACCGGACACTCCACCAGAGTACCGGGCACTCCACCAGAGTACCGGGCAATCTGGCTCTTGCCGCTGGCAATTTTGCAACCTTGGACACGACACGCAGCGTTGTGCCCTCGTCGCGCACGTTGAAAACCGGTAGAACAGTCCCATCTCGTACGTTCTTGAAAGGAGTATCCGATGGCCAGCGACATCCGCGCCCTGAACCTGGTTCCGATCGTGGTCGAGCAGAGTGCTCGCGGCGAGCGTGCCTACGACATCTACTCGCGCCTGCTCAAGGAGCGCGTGATCTTCTGTGTCGGTCCGATCGACGACTACATGGCCAACGTGATCGTGGCGCAGTTGTTGTTCCTGGAATCGGAGAACCCGGACAAGGACATCAATCTTTACATCAACAGCCCGGGTGGCGCAGTGACCGCCGGCATGGCGATCTACGACACCATGCAGTTCGTACGACCGTCGATCAGTACCATGTGCATCGGCCAGGCGGCGAGCATGGGCGCGGTCCTGCTGGCTGCCGGTGCCCAGGGCAAGCGCTATTGCCTGCCGAATTCGCGGGTGATGATCCACCAGCCGCTGGGTGGCTACTCCGGGCAGGCGTCCGATATCGACATCCACGCACGCGAGATTCTGCTGATTCGCGAGCGCCTCAACCGGATCCTGGCCAGTCACACCGGCCAGCCGCTCGATCGTATCTCGCGCGACACCGATCGCGACTACTTCATGAGCGCGGAAGACTCCAGGGCGTACGGCGTGGTGGATGCGGTGCTGGATCGCCGCGCCGAAGCCACGATCAAGTCGGGCTAAGCCTCCGCTGAGGCCCGAAAACCCTGTGATATGCTCGGGCAAAGCCGGGTCAGTGCGGCGCGCAATGGTTGAGGTTTGCTAATGTCTGATGATCGCCAGCATCGCTCCGGAGACGGCGGCAAGGTGTTGTACTGCTCCTTCTGCGGAAAGAGCCAGCATGAAGTGCGCAAGTTGATTGCCGGCCCCAGCGTGTTCATCTGCGATGAATGCGTGGAGTTGTGCAATGACATCATCCGCGAGGAACTGGAGGACAAGGCACAGGCGGGGCGCAGCAGCCTGCCCAAGCCGCGCGAGATCCTCGAAGTCCTCGATCAGTATGTGATTGGCCAGCAGCGCGCCAAGAAGATTCTGTCGGTCGCGGTGCACAATCATTACAAGCGACTGGAGTCGCGCCAGCGCGGCGATGATGTCGAACTGGCGAAGAGCAACATCTTGTTGATCGGGCCGACCGGCTCGGGCAAGACGCTGCTGGCCGAGACGCTGGCGCGCCTGCTGAATGTGCCGTTCACGATTGCCGACGCGACCACGCTGACCGAAGCCGGCTATGTCGGCGAAGACGTCGAGAACATCATCCAGAAGCTGCTGCAGAAGTGCGACTACGAAGTCGACAAGGCGCAGACCGGCATCGTCTACATCGACGAGATCGACAAGATCTCGCGCAAGAGCGAGAACCCGTCGATCACCCGCGACGTCTCCGGCGAGGGCGTGCAGCAGGCGCTGCTCAAGCTGATCGAGGGCACGGTCGCCTCGGTTCCGCCGCAGGGCGGTCGCAAGCACCCGCAGCAGGAGTTCCTGCAGGTCGACACGCGCAACATCCTGTTCATCTGCGGCGGCGCCTTCGCCGGTCTCGAGAAGATCATCCAGGCGCGCTCGACGTCGACCGGCATCGGCTTCTCGGCCGACATCCGCAGCACCCAGGGCAAGCGCAATGTCGGCCAGGTGCTGCTCGAGGTCGAGCCCGAGGATCTGATCCGCTTCGGCCTGATTCCGGAGTTCGTTGGCCGCCTGCCGGTGGTGGCGACCCTCGAGGAACTCGACGAATCGGCGCTGGTACAGATTCTTTCGGAACCCAAGAACGCGCTGGTCAAGCAGTTCAAGCGGCTGTTCGAGATGGAAGGGGTCGACCTCGAATTCCGTCCCGATGCGCTGGCGGCGATTGCCCGCAAGGCGCTGGATCGGCGCACCGGCGCGCGTGGTCTGCGTACCATCATCGAGCAGGTGCTGCTGGATACGATGTACGACCTGCCGTCGATGACCAATGTCAGCAAGATCGTGGTCGACGAGGCGGTCATCAACGGTAGCGCCGAGCCCTACCTGATCTATGAAGGCAACGCGCAGCCGAAAGTGGCCCATCAGTAGCGGTTGCTTGCTTCGAAGCCGCAGTACGCGCGCCGGGTCACTGGCAAGTTGTTGGTTCCTGATTGTGC
>JAIMJQ010000106.1:2306-7788 GCA_020693165.1 Xanthomonas sp.
TGCTGCCAGCAACCAACAACCAGGAACCAACAATCGGCATACCGTCCGGGCCGAAGCGCGAACGTGATCCATTCCCCACCGGCTCGCCCGAGGCGCTTGCATTCCCCGGCGCCCACCCCAATTCTCGTGCCATAACGGGCACTGTCCGTCCCGAACTGGAGTGAAAGATGTCTGCAACCCCGCGCCTGGAGTTCGGCCACAGCGAGCGATCCCTGCCGATCCTGCCGCTGCGTGATGTCGTCGTCTATCCACACATGGTGATCCCGCTGTTCGTCGGTCGTGAGCGCTCGATGAAGGCGCTGGAGTCGGCGATGGAAGGCGACAAACAGATTTTGCTGATCAGCCAGCGTGCGCCCGAAATCGATGACCCCAAGCCGGAGGAGCTCTACGATGTCGGCACTCAGGCGACCGTACTGCAATTGCTGAAGCTGCCGGACGGGACCATCAAGCTGCTGGTCGAGGGTATGAAGCGCGTTGCCGTGACCCGCGTCAGCGAAAGCGACAGCGTCTATCGTGCCGTGCCGGTCGAGATCGAATCGACGCCGGATCGCGAGCCGCGCGAGCTTGAGGTGTTGTCGCGCACGCTGTTGTCGCAGTTCGAGCAGTTGGTCAAGCTCAACCGCAAGATTCCGCCGGAGTTGCTGTCGACGCTGGGTGCGATTGACGATCCCAGCCGCTTCGCCGACACCATCGCTGCGCACCTGTCGATCAAGCTGTCGGACAAGCAGAATCTGCTGGAAACGGCCGGAATTGGCGCGCGCCTGGAGATGTTGATGGCGGCGGTGGATGCCGAGATCGACGTGCTGCAGATCGAGAAGCGCATCCGCGGCCGCGTCAAGACGCAGATGGAGAAGAGCCAGCGGGAGTACTACCTGAATGAGCAGATGAAGGCCATTCAGAAGGAACTCGGCGAGCTCGACGAGGCGCCGAGCGAGATGGACGAGCTGGCACGGCGCATCGAGAAGGCGGCGATGCCCAAGGAAGTGGCGGCCAAGGCGCGTACCGAACTCAACAAACTGAAGATGATGTCGCCGATGTCTGCCGAGGCGACCGTGGTGCGCAACTACATCGACTGGCTCGCCAACGTGCCATGGTCGGAGCGTTCGCGCATCCGCAAGAACCTCGCCGAGGCCAAGCGTGTGCTCGATGAGGACCATTTCGGCCTGGAGAAGGTCAAGGAGCGCATCCTTGAGTACCTCGCCGTGCAGCAGCGCGTCAAACACATGAAGGCGCCGATCCTGTGCCTGGTCGGGCCCCCGGGCGTTGGCAAGACCTCACTCGGGCAGTCGATCGCACGCGCAACCGGTCGCAAGTTCGTGCGCATGTCGCTCGGTGGCGTCCGCGACGAGGCCGAGATTCGCGGCCACCGGCGCACCTACATCGGTTCGCTGCCGGGTCGCATCGTGCAGAACCTCAGCAAGGTCAAGACCAAGAATCCGCTGTTCATGCTCGACGAACTCGACAAGATGTCGATGGACTTCCGCGGCGATCCGTCGTCGGCCCTGCTCGAAGTACTCGATCCGGAACAGAACCACAGCTTCAACGACCATTATCTGGAAGTTGACCTCGATCTGTCGGAAGTCATGTTCATCGGCACCGCGAACTCGCTGAACATTCCGGGGCCGCTGCTCGACCGCATGGAAGTGATCCGGATTCCGGGCTACACCGAAGACGAGAAGGTGGCCATCGCCCGACGCTACCTGGTTCCCAAGCAGATCAAGGCCAATGGCCTGAAGCCCGACGAGATCTCGATCACCGACGGCGTGCTGGTCGACATGATCCGCTTCTACACGCGCGAAGCCGGCGTGCGCAGCCTCGAGCGCGAGATCAGCAAGATCTGCCGCAAGGTGGTCAAGGAGCTGTCGCTGAAGGACGCCAAGGCCAAGGTCAAGAAGGCGGCGCAGCGCGGCAAGATTGCGTCGATCGAGGAAGCGGGCAGGGCGAAAGTCAAGGCCAGGCCGCAGGGCACGGTCGCGATCACCAGCAAGAACCTCGACAAGTTTCTTGGAGTACGCCGCTTCCAGTACGGCCAGGCCGAGGAGAAGGATGAGGTTGGCCTGGTGACCGGGTTGGCATGGACCGAGGTCGGCGGCGAAATTCTCAGCATCGAGGCTTCGATCGTGCCGGGTCGCGGCAAGCTGATCCAGACCGGACAGCTCGGCGAAGTGATGCAGGAATCGGTGCAGGCGGCGTTGTCGGTGGTTCGCAGTCGTAGCCAGTCGCTGGGCATCGATCCGGACTTCCATCAGAAATGGGACATCCATGTGCACGTGCCGGAGGGCGCCACGCCCAAGGATGGTCCGAGTGCCGGCATCGGCATGTGCACCGCGCTGGTGTCGGCGTTGACCAAGATTCCGGTGCGTTCGGCGATTGCAATGACCGGCGAGATCACGCTGCGCGGCCGCGTACTGCCGATCGGCGGACTCAAGGAGAAGTTGCTGGCGGCGCACCGCGGCGGCATCACCACGGTGATCATTCCCGACGACAACCGCAAGGACCTCGCGGACATCCCGGAAAACGTCACTGGTGCGCTGGTCATCAAGCCGGTGAAGTGGATCGACGAGGTGCTCGACATCGCACTGGTGCGCTCGCCGGTGCCGGCGGCGCAACTGACCGACCGTCCGGCCGAGGAAGTCGCTGCGGCTGCACCGGCCGAGGCGGTGCAGACGCCGGGTGTGGTAAGGCATTGAAAACCGGGGCGACGAGCGGATGTTGCCATCACCGCGGGCGCTGCACGCGCGCGCCCGCCAGACAGGCTCGGCCAGTGTTTGTTGCGTGGCCATTTCTCGCCTGATATAAAGCGCCAGCGCTGATTGCCGCACCTCACTGGCGCTGGCGTGACCACGGTCCAGATTCGCTGTCCAGGTAAGCCGATCGCCCAACAACAATCACCATGATCGACAGCCCCGTGCGCGGTCGATCTCGAAGGGAGTTTCACTGTATGAAGAAGACTGACGTCGTCAATGCGGTCGCCGATGCCGCCGATCTCAGCAAGGCTGATGCTGGCCGTGCGCTTGACGCGGTCATTAACGTCATCACCAAGGCGCTGAAGTCCGGCGACAGTGTGACGCTTACTGGCTTCGGTACCTTTGCCGTGCGCACCCGCGCAGCCCGTCAGGGTCGCAACCCGCAGACCGGAGCGACGATCAAGATCAAGGCGTCGAAGAATCCGGGCTTCAAGGCTGGCAAAGCGCTCAAGGATGCAGTAAACTAACGGGCTCGCCAGTTGGGTGCTTGGCTCACACCGGGTGCTTAGCTCAGCGGTAGAGCGTCGCCCTTACAAGGCGAGGGTCGGGGGTTCGATCCCCTCAGCACCCACCAAAGGTTTCAATGGAGCGGTAGTTCAGTCGGTTAGAATACCGGCCTGTCACGCCGGGGGTCGCGGGTTCGAGCCCCGTCCGCTCCGCCAATCCTGACACGGGCGCCTTTTGGCGCCCGTGTCATTTCAGGGCTGCGCAGGCATCCGAAGCCCATCCACCGTGACAACAGGTTTTAGATCATGCTGCAGGCGATCCGCGAGAAGTTTTCCGGCTGGGTACTGATACTCATCGTGTTGCTGTTGATGATTCCGTTCGCGCTGTTCGGCATCAACAACTACTTCCAGACGCAGATCGACACTTTCGTCGCCAAGGTCAACGACGTCGAAATCTCTCCGCAGCAACTGCAGGAGCGCCTCGACCTGCAACGCCGGCAGATGCGACAGATGCTCGGCGAGGATGCCGACATCAGTTTTGTCGACACGCCCGAAAACAAGCGTCGACTGCTCGACGGATTGGTCGACGAGGAGTTGCGCGTGCAGGACGCGCGGACGGTCGGCGTCGAAGTGCCTGCCAGCAAACTGCAGAGCGAGATCCTCGCGATCGATGCGTTCAAGCCGGGCGGCACCTTCGATCAGGACACCTACGTCGCCATTCTGCGCAACATGAGCATGACGCCGGCGATCTTCGAGGACCGCGTGATGCGTGACCTCGCCGCACGTGAGATCGTGCAGCGCCTGAGCGGCAGCGCCTTTGTCACCGATGCCGAAGTCGACGCGTACCTCCGCCTGCAGAACCAGACCCGTACCTTCGGCTCGGTGCGTCTGGTGTCGGCCGAGGAAAGTGTGGCGGAACCGAGCGAGGAAGAGATCGCCAAGGACTACGAGGCCCGCAAGAGTGAGCTGATGACGCCGGAGCTGGTCACTCTCGAATATGTCGAGGTCAAAGCTGCCGACATCGTCATCGAGGCACCAACCGAAGCCGAATTGATGACGCGTTACGAGGAACAAAAAGATCGCTACGTGGTTCCGGAGCAGCGGCAGGCGAGTCACATCCTGTTTGAGGTGGCGTCCGGCGCCGACGCCGAAGCGCAGAAGCTTGCCCTGGCCGAGGCCGAGTCAGTGCTCGCCGAGATTCGGGCCGGCAAGGATTTCGCAGAGGCCGCCAAGGCCAGTTCGGACGATCTCGGCTCCAAGGAGCAGGGCGGCGACCTGGGCTGGATCGAGCCGGGTTCCAGCGATCCCGCCTTTGAGGAAGCCCTGTTCAAACTCGAGGCCGGTGCCATCTCCGAGCCCGTACTCGGCGCCAGCGGCTACCACCTGATCAAGCTGACCGAGGTCAAGGCAGAAAGCCGGCGGCAGTTTGCCGACGTCAAGGGCGAGCTGGAGGCCGAATTCCGCACCTCCGAACAGGAACGGCGGTTCTCCGACCTCGCGGGCGCCCTCGTCGACGAGATCCATCGCGATCCTTTGTCGCTGCAAGGGCCGGCCGACAAGCTCAAGCTTGAACTTAAGCGAACGCAGCCGTTCGCGCGCACCGGTGGCGTCGATATCGCCGCCAACCCCGAGGTTCTCGCCCAGGCGTTCTCCGACCTCGTGCTCGAGCGCGGCCAGACCAGCGATTTGATCGACATCAACGATACCCAGGTGGTCGCCATCCGGGTCGCCGAGCGCAAGGCGCCCGAGCCGCGCACGCTCGATCAGGTTCGTGGCGAGATCCAGGTGGTCCTGCGGCAGCGCGCGCAGCGCAAGCTGCTCGACGACAAGGTCAAGGCCCTCGAGGCGCGCCTGGCCGCCGGCGAGAACCTCGAGGCGATCGCCAAGGAGTTGGGCAAGACCGTGGATGTCGCCGACGCCGTGGTGCGCACCGCCGGCAACCAGGACCCGACGGTACTGGCCGCGGTGTTCAAGCTGCCGCGGCCTGGCGCTGAGCCGGTGCGCAAGGCCATCCGCATCAGCGACGACCAGCAGGCGCTGGTGGAACTGACGGCGGTCGTCGATGCGGATCCGGCGAAGGTCGAGAAGGAAGCGCGCGACGCCGCTCGCTCGCAGTTGGTGGCGCAGTGGTCGGATGCCGAAGTCAAGGCCTACATCGCCACGCTGCGCAAGAACGCGCAGATCGTGATCGCGGAAGATCGGCTGCAGTAGCAGGGGCGGGGCACGGGGCACGGAAACAGGCGGCGGCTGTCGCCACGCTGTGTCGGGCTGCGATCGGTCCAGATTGTC
>JAIMJQ010000143.1 GCA_020693165.1 Xanthomonas sp.
CGCGCCGCTCGACGAAGCCAACGTCGGCCGCTTCAGCCAGATGGTGGTCGAAATGAGCAAGAGCGTGCAGTTCCTGGTCGTCTCCCACAACAAGGTCACGATGGAGGCCTCCAACCAGCTCGCCGGCGTCACCATGCGCGAACCCGGCGTCTCGCGCCTGGTGAGTGTGGATCTGGCGGAGGCGACGCGATTGGTGGCGTGAATGAGCAGAGAAACGTAAAACGCAAAACGTCAACGTTGCCCGGTTTACGTTTTACGTTTTACGTTTCACTTTTCACCCTGCTTGCGAAACAGGCTCGTCCCCCATTGAGGCTGCGCCCCGTGACTATCGACCTGATCAGCGACACCGTGACCCGACCGACGCCGGCGATGCTGGCGGCAATGATGGCTGCCGAGGTTGGCGACGATGTGTTCAATGAAGACCCGGCCACGCACGCGCTGCAGGCGCATGCGGCGGCGATGTTCGGACGCGAGGCGGCGTTGTTCATGCCGTCGGGGGTCATGAGCAACCAGGTAGCGATCAAGGCGCACACCGAGGCGATGGACGAGATGATCTGCGAGGAAACCTCGCACGTCTTCCGCTACGAAAACGGCGGGTACGCGTTTCACTCGCAGATTGCGGTGCAGACCATCGCGGGCGATCACGGGCGACTGACCGCCGCCCAGGTCGAGGCAGCGATCAAGCCGATCGCCGACTGGTTGCCGCGCTCGCGCCTGGTGGTGCTGGAAAACACCTGCAACGCCGCCGGCGGCAGCTTCTACACCATCGACCGCGTGCGCCCGATCCGCGCACTGTGCCGCGAGCGCGGTCTGAAGCTGCATCTCGATGGCGCGCGGCTGTTCAACGCGCTGGTCGAGTCCGGCGAATCAACGCGCGATTGGGGCGCCGAGTTCGACAGCCTCTCGATCTGCCTGTCCAAGGGCCTTGCTGCGCCAGTCGGGTCACTGCTGGTCGGCGACGCGGCGTTCATTGCCAAAGCGCGGCGCTTGCGCAAGGGTTTCGGCGGCGGCATGCGCCAGATCGGGTTTCTCGCCGCGGCAGGTCTGCATGCGCTGACCCATCACGTCGAGCGCCTGCGCGAGGACCATGAACATGCGCGAATGCTCGCCGCGGCGCTGGCCGAGGCGCCGTTCGTTGCCGGCCTGCGCCCGGTGCACACGAATATCGTGATCTTCGACCTGGCCGGCGACTGGACCGCCGCCAGCTTCCTGGAACGGCTGACCGAAAATGGCGTGCGCGCATCCGCGTTCGGGCCAAAGACAGTGCGTTTCGTGACCCATCTGGATGTCGATCGGGCGATGGTCGAGCGCGTATGCGATGTGCTCAAGTCCATCCGCCACGCGCCCGAACGAAACAGACTTTCATGAACCGCGAACGTAACTCGTTGAATCGTCATTGCGAGCAACCCGCTTTTGGTAAAAGCTGTACACGGGCCATGAACCCGCTCATCCTGAGCAGAGCGTCCGACGCTTCATCAGGACGCGGCGTCGAAGGACGCCGCCCACCCTTCGCCCTTCGACAGGCTCAGGGCAATCGGGCCCGCGTCCCGGTGGAGCATTGGGACGCTCTGCTCAGGGCGAACGGTGTCTATTGGATTCAATGACTTACGCCATGGGTTCATGGAAAGCGCAGCGAAGCAATCCAGTGCCTATGCTTTGACACCAACCAAGGAAAAACGAAAGTCGCTGGATTGCTTCGTCGCTACGCTCCTTTCCATGAACCCATGGCGTAAGTTATT
>JAIMJQ010000107.1:0-643 GCA_020693165.1 Xanthomonas sp.
AAACAGTCGTAATCGCCGAATAGACGCGGTTCTTCGTCGCCGTTCACACAGCGGATGGAAATGGCGCAAACCCGTGAGGAAATGCGCCGCCAGGCCGAAGCGCAGGAGAAGAGCGAGCGCGCACTGCAGGCGCAGGCCGAGGCATTGCGCGAGGAGGCCGAGCGCCAGGCACGCGCTTACCTGAGAATTTCGCTGGTGCCGACCGGCAGTTCCAGTTGGGCGCTTGAGGTCACCAATGCCGGTCGCAGCCCGGCCGAGGATGTGCGCCTTGCCGTCGACCGGCAGGTCTGGCTATGGGGTCGCGACGACGTGCTCAAGCTGATGTCGCAACTGCCGGTTTTCGCCAGAGGCGGATTCTCCATGCCGCCGGGGTTCACGCTGACTTACGCCCTGCAGGACGGACGCGTGCTCTCGCACGTGTTCGAACGCCAGGTCGACCAACCGACCGAGTTCGCAATTACTGCGTTCTACCGCACCAACAATGGCAAGGTTCTGGAGGAAACCAGCCGATTCAGCCTCCACCTGCTCGACGAAACCAGCGCCGGCGACAAGGACTTCTGGACGCGCCAGGTGGTGCAGGCGCTGCGCGATCTGAAGCCGCGCGAGGGGCGGGTGTGACGGCGCGCGGCACGGGGCACGGGGC
>JAIMJQ010000107.1:684-770 GCA_020693165.1 Xanthomonas sp.
CAGTGCGGGGAGAGCGTCCAGACAAGTCTGGACCCACGAGGTCCAGTGCGGGGAGAGCGTCCAGACAAGTCTGGACCCACGAGGCC
>JAIMJQ010000107.1:794-7732 GCA_020693165.1 Xanthomonas sp.
AGTCTGGACCCACGATGTCCAGTGCGGGGAGAGCGTCCAGACTTGTCTGGACCCACCAAAGGGCGGCTTCGAGCGAGCTCACCCCTGCCCCTGCGCCCCTGCCCGCTTCTACGGGGCAAAAAACCGACTGGTCTCGATGCGTTCGACGGTGCCATCGTCGTCCGCCACCACGCGCAGGCGCATCGGCACCATGCCCTTGAACGCGCCGGGCTCAGCTTCGATGGTCACGGCGAGGTTCTGGATCGAGCCCGCAGGGACTTCGACACGGGTGGTACCGACGATGCGCAGTCCCGGCGGATCGACCAGCGAAACGGTGAATCGACGAGCCGCTTCGGTCTTGTTCAGGATCTTCACCTGGTAGCTGTTCTCGATCATGCCTTGGGAGCTTTCGCGGTAGAGCTCTCCGCGATCACGAATCACATCGACCAGCAGCGGCACGCGCGTCGCGAGCGACAGCGCCAGTGCGGAAACGATTGCCGTCAGCAGCAACGCGTAGAAGATCGTGCGCTTGCGGATCAGCTTGGTCGGCTTGCCTTCGAGCGCATGTTCCGTCGTGTAGCGCACCAGGCCACGCGGATAACCCACCTTGTCCATCACCTCGTCGCAGGCATCGATGCAGGCGGCGCAGGCGATGCACTCGTACTGCAGTCCGTCGCGGATGTCGATCCCGGTCGGGCAAACCAGCACGCAGGCTTTGCAGTCGATGCAGTCGCCGAGGGTCGCAGCCGTTGGCTGTGACCCCATGGTTGAAGTGCGCATTTCAGGATTCGGCGCTCGCAAAGGCGAGGCCTCGGGTTCGCCGGCAAACGAGGTCGCTTCGAGTACCAATTCAGTCAAAGCCGCAGTGCCAGAACTCGACGCACTGCCGAGGCCCGGGTCCCGAGTCCCGAGTCCCGCCTGTCCCGCCTCCACCGCCCGCCTTTCCGCGACCCCCTTCACCGATCTTTTGCGCGCACCGCGCGGTTCGCCGCGGACGGTGTCGTAGGTGATGACCAGCGTGTCCTTGTCGATCATTGCGCTCTGGAAGCGCGCGTACGGGCACATGTATTTGCACACCTGCTCGCGCAGCAGGCCAGCGTTGCCATAGGTGGCGAGGCTGTAGAACAGGAACCAGAACCACTCCCAACCGCCAACGTCCAGGCTCAGCAGGCTTGCGCCGAACTCGCGGATCGGCGTGAAGAAACCGACGAAGGTGAATCCGGTCCACAGCGCGAAGGTGATCCAGAGAAACTGCTTGGTGGCCTTCAGCCGGATCTTGCGGGCGTTCCACGGGCCCTTGTCGAGTTTGACGCGCGCGTTGCGGTCGCCCTCGACCCAGTTCTCCATCCACAGGAACACTTCGGTCCACACCGTCTGCGGGCAGGCAAAGCCGCACCACAAGCGCCCTGCAACAGCAGTGAAGAAGAACAGGCTGAGCGCAGCGACGATCAGCAGTGCCGACAGATAGAAAAAGTCTTGCGGCCAGAACACCAGGCCGAACACATAAAATTTGCGCGCCGGCAGGTCGAACAGCACCATCTGCCGACCATCCCAGTTGAACCACGGGAACGCGTAATACATGCCAAGCAGCCAGAACACCGCTGCGATCCGCAAGCGCTGGAAACGACCGCCAACCTCGCGCGGATAGATTTTCTGGTGCGCCGCATACATCGCGCCGTCGTCGGTGACGACTTTCAGTGCGACCGGCAGGGGTTTGCCTTCCATGGTGTCACGTATCTCCGTTCCTACCCGTCCAGCGCGCTGGACGGGTCTTGAAAAGCGTTGTTCGCAAAGGACTTGAAGGTGAAAAGAAAGGACGCAAAGTAGAGCGAAACGGCAGCATCAGGAGGCTATGCACAATGCGCCGAGCAGACACATGGATGTCATCCAGTCTGCATTTCTTTGCGTCCTTGCTTGCTTTTCTTTGCGTCCTTTGCCAACAACGCTCCTGGGTTGCATGAACGCCTCAACCGTCAGCGCCGCCCGCGCACCCCATCGATCTCCGCCCGCGGCCGCAGCAGGATCCAGGTGAACAGACTGCTGCTGAAGGTGCAGGCCCAGAACATGAAAAAGCCGAGGGTGTAGCCCCACTCGCGCGACACCTGCACCTGCGGGAAGGTCATCGTGCCGAGTTCGGTGGGATCGACGAAGGCGAAGAACACCATCGTCGCCACGCTGGCGGCAAAGAACGAGGGCCAGAGCACCGCGCCGACCCGCTGGATCAGCGGCACCGATGCGGGCACGGATGCATCCAACCCGGAACGACCGTCATCGGTGCCAGCCATCAGCGTTCTCCGCCGCCCTGGGCAACATTCGCCTGGTCGCGCAGGCTGTAAACATAGCCGGCAACGATCTTGACCGCGTCCTCGCCGATCAACGGGCCGTGCGCCGGCATCTGGCCATTGCGTCCCTTGGTCAACGATTCGGTGATGGCCGCTTCGCTGCTGCCGTAGAGCCAGGCGCTGTCGGTCAGGTCGGGAGCGCCCATGGCAACATTGCCCTTGCCCTCCGGACCATGGCAGGCGACGCAGATCTGGTCGTAACGCGCCTTGCCGGCTTCGGCCGCTGCCGCGTTATGCCCAAGCCCGGCCAT
This sequence comes from Xanthomonas sp., assembly GCA_020693165.1. Taxonomy (GTDB): domain Bacteria; phylum Pseudomonadota; class Gammaproteobacteria; order Xanthomonadales; family SZUA-5; genus JADKFD01. The sequence continues at coordinate 3,367 of JAIMJQ010000107.1, forward strand.
CGCGCGCACATAGGCCACCACTTGCGGCGTGCCTTCGGCGCCAAGCACTGCGCTCCAACTCGGCATCGCGGCCATGCGTCCCTGCAGGATCGTGGTATGGATCTGCTCCGGCTCCCCGCCCCACTGCCAGGATGCGTCGGTCAGGTTGGGAAAGCCGACTGCCCCGCGTCCGTCGGTGCCATGGCAGGTGGCGCAGTTGTTGGCGAAGATGTTGCGCCCGAGGTCTACCGCTTCGGCATTCTTTGCCAGTTCCGGAATGCCCAGTGCGGCAAACTTCGCATAGGTCTGGCGTGCGATTTCGTCGTACTTCTGCTGCTCGGCGCGCAATTGCCCCTCGCTGCTCCAGCCGAGCGTGCCCTGCATCGACCCGAAGCCGGGGTACAACACCAGATAGCCGGCCGCGAACACCGCAGTGCCGATGAACAGCCATAGCCACCAGCGCGGCAACGGATTGTTGTACTCGGCGAGATCGCCGTCCCAGGTATGGCCGGTGGTTTCGCCTTCCTTCTCGTTCGGCTTTTTCGCCGTGACCGCCAGCAACCACAGGCTGCCGCCAACGGTGATGATGACCAGCATGATGACGTAGATGCTCCAGGCGCCGCTCATGGCTGCCCCTCCTTCTCATCGAGCGGCATGCGCGCGATCGCGTCGAAATCGCTCGAGCGCTTGATGCCGTAAGCCCAGACGACGATGCCGAGGAAAATCCCCATCAGCAGCGCTGTGATACTCCCCAATGCGACTCCGAGCGTCATGATCCCACCTCCGCACTTGAAGCCGGGACTCGGGACTCGGCACTCGGCACTCGGTCTGACGCCACCGTGGCGTCCGCCGCTGGCGCCGCCTGTCGCTTCGGCGCGTAGCGTCCGAGCGACTGCAGATAGGCGATGGTCGCGTCCAGCTCGGTCTTGCCCTGCGTCGCCGCAGCAGTGCCGGCGATATCCTCGTCGCTGTAAGGCGTGCCGAGGGTGCGCAAGGCGCGCATCTTCGCCGCCAGGTCGTCGGCATCGATCAAGTTTTCGGACAGCCACGGAAAACCGGGCATGTTCGATTCCGGGACCACATCGCGCGGGTTGTTGAGGTGCACCCGATGCCAGTCGTCGCTGTAGCGACCACCGACGCGAGCCAGATCCGGACCGGTACGCTTGGAGCCCCACAGGAACGGGTGATCCCAGACCGACTCGGCGGCAAGCGAATGGTGACCGTAGCGCGCGGTTTCCGAACGCAGTGCACGCACCATCTGCGAATGGCAGTTGTAGCAGCCCTCGCGGATGTAGACATCGCGCCCGGCCAGTTCCAGCGCCGTGATTGGCTTCATGCCCGGCAGCGGTTCCACCACCTGCGCCTGAAACATCAGCGGGACGATCTGGGCGAGGCCGCCGAAACTGACGACGATCGCAATCCAGATACCCATGCGCAGAATGTTCTTCTCGAACTTCTCGTGATTGAGACTCATGGGCTTCTCCTCAGGCGTGCGCAGGCGCAACGACGACAACTGGCGCGGTGTCGCGCGCCATCTGCGACGTCTTCCAAATATTCCACAGCATGATGAACATGCCGCTGAGCACCAGCACGCCACCGAGGAAGCGCACGTAGTAGTACGGATAGGTCATCTTCAGGGACTCGACGAAGGTGTAGGCCAGCGTGCCGTCGGCGTTGGTCGCACGCCACATCAGGCCCTGCATGACGCCGGCGATCCACATCGACGCGATGTACAGCACGACGCCGATGGTCATCACCCAGAAGTGCACCTCGATCGCCTTGGTCGAGAACATGCCGGGCAGTTTGAGCAGGCGCGGATACAGGCTGTAGACGCAGCCGATGGTGATCATCGCCACCCAGCCGAGCGCGCCGGAATGGACGTGACCGATGGTCCAGTCGGTGTAGTGGCTGAGGGCGTTGACGGTCTTGATCGACATCATCGGACCTTCAAACGTGCTCATGCCGTAAAACGACAGCGAGACGATCATGAAGCGCAGGATCGGATCGGTCCGAAGCTTATGCCAGGCACCCGACAGCGTCATCATGCCGTTGATCATGCCGCCCCAACTCGGCGCCAGCAGAATCAGCGAGAACACCATGCCTAGCGACTGCGCCCAGTCCGGCAGCGCCGTGTAGTGCAGGTGGTGCGGGCCGGCCCACATGTAGATGGCGATCAATGCCCAGAAATGCACGATCGACAGGCGATAGGAGTAGACCGGGCGACCGGCCTGCTTGGGCACGAAGTAATACATCATGCCGAGGAAGCCGGCGGTCAGGAAGAAACCAACGGCGTTGTGTCCGTACCACCACTGCACCATGGCGTCGACAGCACCGGCGTACAAACTGTAGGACTTGGTCAGCGACACCGGCAGGGCCAGGTTGTTGACGATGTGCAGCAGCGCGATAGTGATGATGTAGGCAGCGAAGAACCAGTTCGCCACGTAGATGTGCTGTACCTTGCGCTTGGCGATGGTGCCGAAGAACACCACGGCATAGGCCACCCAGACCAACGTGATCAGGATATCGATCGGCCACTCGGACTCGGCGTATTCCTTGCTCTGGGTGATGCCGAGCGGATAGGTGATGGCCACTGCGACGATCACCAGTTGCCAGCCCCAGAATGTGAAAGCCGCCAGCGCATCGCTGAACAGCCGTGCGTGACACGTCCGCTGGACGATGTAATAGCTGGTCGCGAACAGGCCGGAGCCGCCGAAGGCGAAGATCACCGCGTTGGTGTGCAGCGGCCGGAGTCGTCCATAACTGAGCCACGCGATATCAAAGTTGAGCCAGGGCCACGCCAGCTGGGCGGCGATGAACACGCCAACCAGCATACCGAAGATGCCCCAGATCACGGTCATGATGGTGAATTGCTTCACCACCTTGTCGTTGTAAGTTTCGACCATGAGGGCGCCTCCAAATACCTAGGGATTAGGTCGGCCGCGATTGTTCAGGTATCGGGAACGCAACAGCTTGACCGAGGTCAATCGATGGACCCGGAACCGCTTCGACCAAAGTCGCAAGCCACCGCACTGGAGTCTACCTTCCGCGCCCACGCAGCTGCGGCATTGGTATCCTCCGGTGGAAAAGATTGTATCCGCCCCCAAGACGCCGGAGATCCGACATGGCAAACACGGCGACCGAGCCGGCCCATCAGGGTGACGCTGACCGGGAGATCCACCGCGCCGATCCGGGTGAACGCCGGCGGACGCTGCTGGTCCTGCTCGCGGTCGCCGTATTCGGCTCGCTGTTGCTGGCAGCAATGCACCATGAACTGGGCGTCATCGAGGGTCGACTGCTGGCCGGGGACGCCAACCTGGCAGCTCACCGGTTCCTGTGGCTCGCGCGTTCGTCGTTTGTATTGCTGGCGCTGGTCGGCGTGGTCACCGGCGCGCTCATCGCCCGCGGCGCGCGTGCAGTCATCCGCGAGCAGCGCTTTCCGCATGCTGGCGCGCGCGTCGTCCGCGATTGCGCAGTGGTGCGCGGAGACCGCGCATTGCTGCTCGGTCGCCTCGGTCTTCTGCTGGCACTGGCATTTGCCGTCGTCGGATGCGTCGGCGCGGTGATCGGTTGGCGAATACTCGAGTACTTCGAATGAACCAGTCGCCGTCGCTGCTGATGCAGCGTCCAGGCAACTTCAATCGCTCCAGATTTCGAGACTGTCAGCGTAGCCGCCAAGCAGATTCCACAGCGGCGTTTCCTTGTCGGCAGGAATCTGCGAGAACGCGAAGCCAACCTCGTCATCATTGACGCGCGCCACGCGCGCCTCGACGTGGATGTTGAGTTCGTCGCCAAACAGCATGTCGAGCACGAACCGATCGCCGCGCTGGCCGATCCAGTCCACCGGCCGACGCACCATGACGCCGGTGGCAGAAATGTCCATCAACTCCGAGGTCCAGGACTCATCGCCGCGCAACATCAGCACCGCCGAGTTGATCGGCATGCGCCGGTGGCGTTTGCCGATCTTCGGGACCATAGGCTCTGCTGGATTCATCAACACGTCCCCCCGTCGTCGGGCGGCAGTTCTAACGAAGCGGTCATACGAAATCAAGGAATCGTTCAAACTCGCAGATTTCACCATGACCTCCTGGCCTTCAGCGCCTGACCCGCGGTCGCCGTCGACTCGGCGACAAACCTCGCATAAAGACCGCCAATTGCCAATCGCCGCATGACGGAATACTCGAAATGCTCACGAGACAGCACCCGCGGCCAACAACTCCGCGGGCGCCCTCCCCCAAAAACCCAATTGCGACAGCGCTCATCGGCAAAGCGCAATGCAAGACCTGTACCACCAACAACCGGAACCCTTGCCTGCCCCGGTCGGCGCGACTGTTCGCGCATCCAGCCCACATTTCTTTCCATGAACCCATGTCGTAAGTCATTGATTCGT
>JAIMJQ010000108.1:0-3354 GCA_020693165.1 Xanthomonas sp.
CGTTTATGCGCGGTTCTTTGTAGCCGCTAACACGCTGCAAGCGCAATTCCTGGCGCTGAATCCAGATGGTCGACAACAGGCCCAGGAACGCCAGCCCGGCGAACAGCGCTTCGAGCGCGCTATAGGCCGCTTCGACCGAGTCTGCCTCGACGCTGGTCACCCATTGCGGAAAGATGAAAACCCAACTCAAAGTCAGCGCGGTCAGTGCGGTCGCGGCGAGGACGATGAAGGGAGCCGGAGATCGGGGTGTCGTGGGAGTCTGGCTGGCGGCGTTCATGCGGTTCACCCAGCAATTGCCGTGCCAGTCGTGATTCGCAACAGGATCAACAACTTGGTTTTGCCTTGGTGCTGGCATGTCCGACTCCGGACAGCGCTGCGGACAGGCCGTGAGGACCACAGGCGGCAGCTGGAGCGCCGTTGCTTGCCACCGCTCTGGATGCTCCGGGGTGTTCGCCGAAGCGCCGGCAAGCCTGCGCAATCCAGATGTCCCGGCGCGTCCTGCAATGACCCGTGGAGCACGGTCATTGCGCTTCGTGTGGTTCCCGTGTCCGTTGCGAGCGCTTACGATGGGCACCAATCCCCGGCTCGGCAAACGTCGTGACCTCACCTTTGTACCGCGATGTCGAGATTGAACGCAGGGGCATCGCCGACACCAGCGTCTGCCAGGACTCGGTCGCCGTCGAGGAACCGCTCGAGATTCGCGTCGCCCACCTGCTCTACGACCTCGCCGAACGCACGATCTCGATCACCATGCGCACGCCCGGCCACGACGACGATCTGGCATTGGGATATCTGTATGCCGAGGGCGTCATCGCCGATCGCGCACAGATCGGGTCGGTGCAACGATGCGCCGAGGATCCACGGGCTTTGCGCGTGGAACTGCTCGGCCCCGAGCCGGAGCTTGGGCCGCTGATGCGCAGCGGCACGTTGACATCGAGTTGCGGTGTTTGCGGCAAGGCGTCGCTTGGTTCACTGGCGCCGACGCGTTCAGTGGCAGGTACTGGATCGATCCACGATGCGTTGTTGTGCCAGTTGCCGACGCTGTTGCGGGCCGCGCAGCCGGCCTTCGCGGCAACGGGGGGGCTGCATGGCGCTGGACTGTTCGATCTCGGCGGCGGGTTGCTCGCCGTGCGCGAGGACGTCGGGCGCCACAATGCGCTCGACAAGTTGATCGGCTGGGCACTCAAGGCTGGCCAGTTGCCGTGGACCGATCGCCTGGTGCTGCTGTCCGGCCGCGCCAGCTACGAATTGCTGCAGAAGTCGGCGATGGCCGGTGCGTCGATAGTCGCTGCCGTCGGGGCGCCGTCGAGTCTGGCGATCGAGCAGGCTCACGCCGCCGGGATCACCCTGATCGGATTCCTCAGCGAGCGTGGCTACAACCTCTATAGCGCTGGCCATCGCATGGCATGACCTCTCATGCCTTACGGCACGTCGACGGGTGCTTACGTCACGTTGATGCTGCGCTCCGCGCAGTGACGGTTCGCACGCTCGACAACGTCGACTGCAACCGACATCCTGTTGCTGTGGCCCGTACGATTTGACCAGTTGGATTGGAAGCGGTAGTGAGCATCACGGCATCCATGTTACATGTCTTGACAATCGATGAAAGGGGGGGGGTATTACGTTGCGCGGTTCACGAAAATCAGGAGCGCGGGGTCACTCGGTGCGACGCGTCCTGCGGTCTCAGTGAAAATCCCGCGAGCGGCTGTCGAGTCCATCGAGCAGCGTGTCGAGATTCTCCAGTCGGTGCGCCAGCAGGTGCACCACACCCTCGGCTTTCTGCAGTTCGCCGACGACGCCGAGCATCTGCGATTCAAGCAAGATGCGACGCTGGCGCTCGGCGAGGTCGCGCCAGACGATCAGGTTGAGCCAGCCGGATTCGTCCTCCAGTGTGACGAAAGTGACGCCCGCTGCCGTTCCCGGACGCTGGCGCAGCGTGACCAGGCCGGCGACACGCGCCGGTGTGCCGTGCGCCAGCGCCTGGACCTCGGCGATGCTGCGCATCCGGCGCGCGCGCAACTGCGGGCGCAGCAGTTGCAGCGGGTGCGTACCCAGGGTCAGTCCGGTGGTTCTGTAGTCGGCCAGCACGTTCTCGGCGGCGGTCGGCGGCCGCAGCACCACGGCGTCATCGGCGATGCGCGCGCCATCGAACAGATCCGGCATGCGTTCGACCCCGGTTACCGCCCACTGCGCCCGGTGCCGATGCCCAGCCAGGCCGCGCAGTGCACCGGCGGCCCCCAGTCGCTCCAGCGTTGCCCGGTCGAGATTGGCGCGATCGGCCAAGTCCTGAATGTCGCGGAACTGCGCGCTTTGCCGCGCCGCCACGAGGCGCGCGGCCGCTTCGACCGAGAGTCCCCGAATTTCCCGGAAACCGAGGCGGAGGGCAGGGCTTGGTGAAGCAGAGACGGGGCTGGGCAAAGAAAAGGCGGGGCTGGGGGTTGGGGGCTGGGGCGCGCTGATGCAATCGTCCGGGTCATCCGAGGCCTGCGTGGAAGGCCATGTCGATGACCTGCAATTTTGCGCCATCGCTCGGGTCTGCGCCCCAGCCCCCAGCCCCGCCTCTGCTTTACCTAGTCCCGCCTTTTCTTTGCCCAGCCCCGCCTTTGCTTTGCCCCAGTCCCGCCTCTGCCTTCCCGCCTCCTCCATCCCCGCCTCCCACCCGCTGAACCTCACATCCACCGGACGCACCTCCACGCCGTGCCGGCGCGCGTCCTGGATGATCTGGCTGACCGAGTAGAAGCCGAGCGGCTGGGCATTGAGCAGCGCCGCGGCGAAGGCGACCGGATGGTGGCACTTGAGCCAGGCCGACGCGTACACCAGCAGCGCAAAGCTGGCGGCGTGCGATTCGGGGAAGCCGTAGGAGCCAAAGCCCTTGATCTGCTCGAACACCTGTTCGGCGAAGCCGGTCTCGTATCCGCGCTCGGTCATGCCCTCGATGATCCGCTGGCGATAGTGTTCCATGCCGCCGCGGCGCTTCCAGGCCGCCATCGAGCGCCGCAACTGGTCAGCTTCGCCCGGCGTGAAACCGGCGGCGACGATGGCGAGTTGCATCACCTGCTCCTGGAAGATCGGCACGCCGAGGGTGCGCTCGAACACCCGCTTCAGGTCTTCCGACGGATAGATGACTGGCTCCAGTCCCTGCCGTCGGCGCAGGTACGGATGCACCATCTTTCCCTGGATCGGCCCCGGCCGCACGATCGCCACTTCGATGACGAGGTCATAGAAGTTGGCCGGCTTCAGCCGCGGCAACATCGACATCTGCGCGCGCGATTCCACCTGGAACACGCCGACCGTGTCGCCGGCCTGGAGCATGGCGTAGGTGGCGGGGTCTTCGGCGGGGATGGAGGAGAGGGA
>JAIMJQ010000108.1:3476-7732 GCA_020693165.1 Xanthomonas sp.
GCCGCCTGCGTGGAAGGCAGTGCCGTTGACCCGCAATCTCGTTCCGTCGCCCGGGCCCGCGCCCCAGCCCCCAGCCCCCAGCCCCGCATCTGCTTTTCACCGCTGCCTTGCCGCAAGACCCACCCATTCACCAAATCCAGGCACCTCCGAATACAACTCAGCATCCCCAGCGCCAGACAGTCGACCTTGAGCAACCCCAGCGTGTCGAGATCATCCTTGTCCCACTGGATGATGGTGCGCTCGGGCATGGCGGCGTTTTCGACCGGCACCAGTTCGTGCAGAGGCCGTTCCGAGATCACGAAACCGCCGACGTGCTGCGATAGATGTCTCGGAAAACCAAGGAGTTGCGAAACCAACTTCAACAGTTTTCTGATCTGCGTGCTGGACGGATCAAAGCCGCGCTCGGTCAATCGCTCTTCGATCGCCGAGAAACCGTCCCACCAGGCCAGCGAGGAGGCGATCTGGTCGACCTGGTCGAGCGCCAGGCCAAGTGCCTTGCCGACGTCGCGGATCGCGCTCTTGGCGCGGTAGCAGGCCACGGTGGCGGTCAGTGCGGCGCGTTCGCGGCCGTACTTGGCGTAGATGTACTGGATCACTTCCTCGCGGCGCTCGTGTTCGAAGTCGACGTCGATGTCGGGCGGCTCGTTGCGCTCGCGCGAAATGAAGCGCTCGAACAACAGGTTGCCGCGCGCCGGGTCGACTTCGGTGACGCCCAGCGCATAGCAGACCGCCGAATTGGCGGCCGAGCCACGCCCCTGGCAGAGGATCTTCTGCGCACGCGCAAAGCGCACGATGTCGTGGACGGTCAGGAAGTAGGACTCGTATCTGAGTTCGCCGATCAGCGCCAGTTCGTGTTCGATCTGCGTGCGCACCGCGGGCGTTTCGCCGCGCGGCCAGCGCTCGCGCACGCCGGCTTCGGTCAGTTCGCGCAGATGTTCGCCGGCACTGCGTCCGTGCGGAACCACCTCATGCGGATACTCGTACCTCAGGTCGTTTAGAGAAAAGCGACACAACTGACTGATGTGAATGGATTCTTCCATCAGTTCTGTCGGATAGATGCGACTCAATGCCGGCAACGCCCGCAAGTGGCGTTCGCCATTGGGATGCAGCCGGTAACCCGCCTCGCGCACACCGAGGTGATGGCGTACCGCGGTCAGCACATCCTGCAACGCCCGCCGGCCGCGTTCGTGCATGTGCACATCGCCGGCGGCGACCAACGGCAGTCCGGTCGCCAGCGACAGCATGCGCAGATACGCCAGCCGCTCGCCGTCATCCGGACGCTGGTGCAGTTCGACCGCGATCCAGGCGCGAGTGGGGAAGCGGGAGGCGATCCAGTGGGCGTCTGCAAGGAGGACCGGGGGAATCGAAAAGCAGGAGCGGGGCTGGGGACTGGGGGCTGGGGGCTGGGGCGCGCTGATGCAATCTTCTGCGGCATCCGAGGCCTGCGTGGACGGCGATGCCGATGACCTGCAATTTCGTACCGTCGCCCGGGCCCGCGCCCCAGCCCCCAGCCCCCAGTCCCGCTCTTGCTTTGCGGGAACCCACAACGCCACCACTCCGTCGACCACCTCCGGAAAATCCGCACGCGTCAGCCGGTACTCGCCCTTGTCGGCGCTGCGCCGCGCCTGCGTGATCAGGCGGCAGATTGCGCTGTAGCCGTCGTGGTCGGTCGCCAGTAGCACGAGTTTCAGACCACATTCGAGTCGGAACTCGCTGCCGACGATCAGGGCCAAGTCATGCTCGTTGGCTGCCTCATGCGCGCGCACGATGCCAGCCATCGAGCACTCGTCGGTGATCGCCAGCGCCCGGTAACCCAGTTTGCGCGCGCGCTTGAACAGCTCCTGCGCGGTGGAAGCGCCGCGCTGGAAGCTGAAGTTGGACAGGCAGTGGAGTTCGGCGTAGGGCATGGCAGCGTACTCGAAGGCCGCCATGGTAGCTGATACTGTATGGACGTACAGTCCATGGGCAGATTTCGCGCCGATCCTTGTTGATTGGAATTCCGTTCGAGCTGAGCCTGTCGAAGCCCAAGCGCAACAGGCAGGCCCTTCGACAAGCCCGGGGCGAACGGCACAAGCTCAGGGGGAACGCGATCAGCTGAACAGTATTGGAGCAAGCTCGGCTGCACGCGCCCGCTGCCAGCACCTACCACCCGCAGCGCTGCCCCTCGTTCTGCCTGGCCAGCCACTTCGACAGTGGCTCGAAGTAGTCGATCACGGCGCTGGCGTCCATTTCGTCGCTGCCGCTGAATTCCTTCATCGTCTGTTGCCACGGCTGGCTGGCACCCTTGCCGAGCATCGCCCAGAACTTGTCGCCGGCGGCTTTGCTCTGGTAGATCGAGCAGTCATGCAGCGGACCATCGAAGCCGCTGGCGCGGCACAATTCTCGGTGCATCTGGAATTGCAGGATGTGGGCGAGGAAATAGCGGGTGTACGGCGTGTTGGCCGGCACGTGGTACTTGGCGGCGGCATCGAAGAACTCCTCGCCGCGCGCGACCGGCGGTGCGACACCCTGGTAACGCGCCTTCAGTTCCCACCAGCTCGCGTTGTAGCGATCCGGCGCGATCGAGCCTTCGAATACGCCCCAGCGCCATTGGTCGATCAACTTGCCGAACGGCAGGAACGCGATCTTCTCCAGCGCCAGCTTCATTTGCGCGTTGATCAATGCCTGTTCGGCCTGGCCTGGCTGCGTCGGTGCGTCGACCAGGCCAATCTGTGCCAGATAGCCCGGTGTCAGCGACAACAGTACGGCGTCGCCAATCGCCTCGTGAAAACCGTCGTGCGCGCCGGTCTGGAACAGTGGCGGCTGGCTGTGGTACCCGAGGTAGTAATAGACGTGGCCGAGCTCGTGGTAGATCGTGCGCAGGTTTTCCTCATCCGGTTCGATGCACATCTTGATGCGCACATCGCCCTGCATGTCGACGTCCCAGGCGCTGGCGTGGCACTGCACCTCGCGATCGGCCGGCCGGGTGAGCATCGACTTGTCCCAGAAGCTCGGCGGCAGCGCCGGCATGCCGAGCGAGGTATAGAAGCCCTCGGCTGCTCGAGTTAGCCGAACGGCGTCGTAGCCGGCCTTTTTCAGCCCACCGTTGACGTCCAGGCTGGCGACGCCGGGGTAGGGCTCGACCAGCGGATAGATGGCCGACCAGTCCTGCTGCCACATGTTGCCGAGCACATGGCCCGGGATCAGGCCGGTCTTCGGCACCTCGGTATCCCCGTAGTGCTGGTTCAGGCGCGTGCGCACGTAGCACTGCAGCGACGCATACAGCGGCTGCACCTGGCTCCACAGGCGCTCGGTCTCGAGTGCGAAATCCTCGGCGGGCATGTCGTAACCGGCGCGCCACAGATCGCCGGTGTCCTTGAAGCCATACTCGCGGGCGCCGGCGTTCATCAGATCGGCGAGGCGCTGGAAGTCCTGCTTCTGGCTGCTGGCGGTGTCGTGCCAGTCGACCCAAGCCTGGCGCAGCGCTGCGGGGTCGCGGCTCTCGGACAGCACCTTCGAAAGCGCAAGCAGGTCGCGGCAGGACTCCGGCGTTGCTGGATCGACGCAGGCTTTGGCGGAACCGTAATGCGCTTCCAGCCGTGTGCTGATTCGCGTCAGCTCCGCCTGCTCTTCGGCGCGAGCGGGCGGCAGCACGGTGTTGTCGGTCAGCATGATGTCGATGGCGCGGCGGGTGTCCGGATCGAGCTCGGCGTCGGCGTAACGGCGGGCCTCGTTGAGGACGCCGGCCTGGTAGGCCAGGTCGCGCTCCTGCGTTTTGGCAGCCAGCAGTTGCGAATCGTCGTTGATGTAGGTCGCCGCCACCCACGCCGCGGCGCTGGATTCGCGCTGGCGTTGATAGGCTTCGGAGTTGACCCGTTCGACCAGCGCCCGCGCGCCCGCGGCGACCGCGATCGCGTCGGCATCGGTTGGCGAAGCCGAGGTCGACGGCGCGCAGCCGTTGAGCAGGCCCGCGACGATGGGGATGGCAAGCCAGCGCAGTGGGGTCATGGCGAGTAAGGGACGGTGCGGCCAGGCGGGCTGTGAACTCTAGCGAGGAGGCCGCCCGGGGTCACGACGCAGTGCGAAGAAATTCGCGAGTGCCAGCGGAGCAAGCTCCGCTTTCCATGAACCGATATCGTAAGTCGTTGATTCGTCATTGCGAGCGCAGCGAAGCAATCCAGCGCCTCTTCTTCGATACACCCAGAGCAGAGGCAAAGTCGCTGGATTGCTTCGTCGCTACGCTCTCCATGAACCCATGTCGTAAGTCATTGATTCGT
>JAIMJQ010000109.1:0-7362 GCA_020693165.1 Xanthomonas sp.
GTCACCGAGGTCGGCCAACTGCGATTGCGCGGCGCCAAGTCGTTGCAGGCGAAACTGGTCGAGCAGCGCGAACAGGCGTTCCTGTCGCGGCGCCTGACGCAGATCCACTGCGGCGCACCGGTCCCCGGCGAGGTTGCCGCGTTGCAGCCGCGGCGCCCGGATCTGGCTGCGCTGGGCGACTTGTTCGACGAGCTCGGCTTCGGGCCGTTCCTGCGCCGTCGCGCCGCGGCAGTCAGTGCGCGCTTCGACTGAGGCAGCAGACAAACTGCACGGCCCTGCCCCAACGCAGATTGCGCAGCCGACTACTTTGCCGGCTGGGTCGGCAGCATCGGTACCCGCGGCATCTCGCCTTCGTCCACCGGCCACGCAAAGCGTGCCGAAACCCGGTACAGCGCACGGTCCTCCGCGCGCTCGCCCTGCAGTGGCTTGCCGTCGGCGCCGTAAAGATCGCGCTGACTGTTGGCGATGACGTAAAGATGCTCGCCATCGAGTGCCGCGAAAGTCGGCATGACCAGCGCGTCCTTGTTCGCTTCCAGCGGCTGCACAGTGTCGATGACGCCTTTCTGGGGATCGAGCTTGATGCGCAGGATGCGCGTCGGAATGGTGCCGTTCTGCACCGCAATCAGATGGTCTTCGAAGTAGTAGATGCCATCGATGCCGCCGAGGTTCTGATTGTCCTTGGTGAGTTCGCGGATTTCGCTCTTGCCGAGATCGGCGACGCGCAGACCCAGTTCATAGTCGACGAAGTAGAGAAACTTCTCGTCCGGACTCACGGCAAGACCGCGCAGACTGGTCGAACCCGGCACCGAAAACAGGATGCGCAGTTTGCCGCCCTGCACCTGGTAGACGACATTGGCGAAGGCATCGGTCGCGTAAACGGTGCCATTGGCTGCGACCGCGATCGAACCGAAGTTGCGCGGCACACCATCGGCAGGCACCGGATAGGCTTCGATCACTTCGCCTTTGGCGAGGTCGAACTTGAGCAGCGCAGCCTGCCCAAGCTCTGCAGGCTTGTGCTTGACGTATTGCGGCGCACCGGCAGTACCCACCCACAGAAAGCCGCGCGCATCGTCCACCGCCAGCGCAAACACGCTGCGCAATCCCGGTGACGTTTCTGGCGAGGCGAAGACTTCGACCCGGCCATCCTTGGTGACGCTGAGAATCTCGCCGGTGCGCACGCTGCCGGCCAGAAAGCGATTGCCCTTGGCATCGAAGGCGATGCTTTCGACCAGTTCTGGCGCGCCGGCCAGCGTGATCGCGACCTTGCCTTCGCCCCACGGCTTGGCGTTAGTCTCCAAGCCTTCGATGATGTACTTGAACGCTTGGGTGTTCCGAACCGGATCGAAGTCCTTGTCCTTGTCCGGATTGATCGCGAGGCCCTGCTTCTGCACCTTGATCAAGGCGTTGTAGGCCTTGGTCTTCTGGTCCTGCATGGCATAGGCTTCGGCCAGTCGGTACTGGAAAGTCGGACTGTAGGGGCGCAGTTGCACCAGGCGTTCCATCGCATAGGTATAGCGGCGCATGTCCTGGTCCTGCTTCCACTTGCCGGCACGCTGCAGGAGTTCGCCGGTGTCGGTGAGCTTCGACAGTTCGATCTCGGTATCGGTCGGCGGCGGCGGCGGCGCGTTCTTCAAGGCCTGTGCGGACAACGACGAGGCCGCACACCAGAGGGCGGCGGCAGCGAGACTCACGGCAAGGGTCTTTGAGTTCATGGGTCCAGAGGCAAGCTTGGGGGTGTGACGGATCAAATCCGGGGATCTGCGCGGCGCAGTCGCAACGTCCCGCCATGGCATCATGCCGGCGGTCGCCGCTATCGCGAACCTCGACTGACCTTGCGCCAATGGATAAGTTCCCGTCATGAGTGAAGATTCGATCCAGATTTTGCACGCCGGCCGATTCCTGCGCCTGTGTCAGCGCGACGGCTGGGAGTATGCCGAGCGCACCAATCCACAGGGCGCGGTGGTGATCGTCGCGGTCACGCCTGCCGACCGGGTGCTGATGGTTGAGCAGTACCGCATCCCGATCCAGTCGCGTACGCTCGAATTCCCCGCCGGCCTGGTCGGCGACCAGCGCGAGTTTGCCGATGAATCCTGGCGCGAGTCAGCGCAGCGAGAATTGCTGGAGGAGACCGGCTGGGCGGCCGAGCGCATCGACAGCATCATGAGCGGCCCGAGTTCGGCCGGCATGACCACCGAAATGATGCATTTCGTCCGCGCCAGCGGCCTGAAACAGATCAACGCAGGTGGCGGCGACCCGAGCGAGAACATCGTGGTGCACGAGGTGCCGCGCAGCGAGATCGCGGCGTTCGTCGCCGCCAAGATGGCGGCCGGCTATGCGATCGATCCGAAGGTCTACGCCGGCATCTACTTCCTGACGTGCGCAGCAGATGGCACGCCGGTGCAAGTCTGAGCGCGGGTCACTGGATGCGCGATTTCGACTGGATTGCCGACCGACTCGCCAGCGAACCCTGGCTGGTGGTCGCCGACTGGCTGGAACCGGCACTCCAGCAGGCGCTGCTCAACGTCGCCCACCGTCGCAGCATAGCCGGCGAACTGCATGCCGCACGCATCGGACGCGGCGACGACCTGCGCAGTGCCAGCGAAGTGCGTGGTGATGCAATCCAGTTGCTGGGGGACGATGACCCGGCCGAGTGCGTAAACACGCTGCTGGATCGCCTGAATCAGCTGCGCCAGGCGCTGAATCAGCGACTCTACCTCGGCCTGATCGACATCGAAGCGCACTTCGCCCACTACCCGCCCGGAGCGCGCTACCAGCGCCACCGCGACCGCTTCAGCAGCGACGACGCGCGCACGCTGTCAGCTGTGATCCACCTCGGCGAGCCGTGGAACGGCGAACATGGCGGCGTACTGCGGCTCTACGTCGAAGACCCGGACGGCGAAACCAGTATTGATCTGCCGCCTATTCCAGGCCAACTGGTGCTGTTCCTCAGCGGTGAAATCGAGCATGAGGTGCTGCCGACCAGGCGCGACCGCTACAGCGTCGCCGGGTGGATGCGGCAGCGGGCGCTCCCGTAGCTCGGCATGCGCGACTTCTGGTCGATCCAGGCTTGTCTGGACGCTATTCGCAGCATCGGCGAGAGCGTCCGGACAAGTCCGGACCCACGAAGGCAGAGCCGCCCTTGGTGGGCCAGGCCTGTCTGAACCCACAACCCGCCAAAGAAAACCCCGACAGAGGCCTGCCGGGGCGGAGAGTGCAATGACGTGACGAACGGACTGAAGCAGCCAGTCGGGACAGAACCCGACCGGCGTCAGAATCTCGTTCAGGCTACCTTTTCTTCGAGGAACTGCTCGTCCTCGGTGGAGCCCTTGAGTGCAGTGATCGACGAGTGCGTGCCGGCGATGACCTGGGTAACCTGGTCGAAATAGCCGGTACCGACCTCGCGCTGGTGCTTGGTTGCGGTGTAACCCAGCGGCTCGGCGGCAAATTCGGCCTGCTGCAGTTCGACGTAGGCCGACATCTGGCGCGCCTTGTAGCCCTTGGCCAGCTGGAACATCGAGAAGTTCAGCGCATGGAAGCCGGCCAGCGTGATGAACTGGAACTTGTAGCCCATCGCGCCCAGCTCGCGCTGGAACTTGGCGATGGTGGCGTCGTCCAGGTACTTCTTCCAGTTGAAGCTCGGCGAGCAGTTGTAGGCCAGCATCTTGCCCGGGAACTTCTTGTGGATTCCTTCGGCGAACTGCCTGGCAAAATCGAGGTCCGGCTTGCCGGTCTCGCACCAGACCAGGTCGGCGTACGGCGCGTAGGCGAGGCCACGCGAAATCGCCTGCTCGGCGCCCATGCGGGAGACGTAGAACCCTTCCACCGTGCGCTCGCCGGTCAGGAACGGCTTGTCATTGGCATCGATGTCGCTGGTGACGAGGTCGGCGGCGAGCGCATCGGTGCGCGCGACGATCAGGCTCGGCACGCCTGCACAGTCGGCGGCAAGTCGTGCTGCGATCAGCTTCTGCACCGCTTCCTGGGTCGGCACCAGCACTTTGCCGCCCATATGGCCGCACTTCTTGGCGCTGGCCAACTGGTCTTCCCAGTGCACACCCGCTGCACCGGCTTCGATCATGTGCTTCATCAGTTCGAAGGCATTCAGCACGCCACCGAAGCCGGCTTCGGCGTCAGCCACGATCGGCTGCATCCAGTCAAAATTGGCTTCGCCTTCGGCGTGGTGCAGTTCATCGGCGCGCAACAGCGCGTTGTTGATGCGACGAACGACATTGGGCACCGAGTCGACCGGGTACAACGACTGATCAGGGTACATTGCGCCGGCGGTATTGGCGTCAGCGGCGACCTGCCAGCCCGACAGGTAGATGGCCTTGAGACCCGCTTTCACCTGCTGCATCGCCATGTTGCCCGTCAGCGCGCCGAGCGCGTTGACGTAATCCTCGGTGTGCAGATAGCGCCAGAGCTTTTCGGCGCCCATCTTGGCGAGGGTATGTTCGACCGGCACCGTGCCGCGCAGGCGTACGACGTCAGCAGCGCTGTACGGACGAGCTACGCCCTTCCAGCGGGGGTTGGTCTTCCAGTCGTGTTCCAACTGCTCTTGGGTCAAGAACGCCATGGTATTAGCCTCGCTCACGTTGCAAAAGTAGCCCGTAGGCCGGGAGAGTCAGGAATCGCTCGAATTGTTCGGCCAGGGCCAGTTGCCTGAGGATGTCGGCAGCAGCGTCCAGGTCGTTCGCACTCAACGGGTGATTGCCAGCCTTGAGCTTAAGCACTTCCTCACTGAGCCACTGCTCGACCTTGGCCGCATCGATGATTCGACCATCGTCCAGGCGTGCGCCGGTGCGCACCCATTGCCACAACTGGGCACGCGAAATCTCGGCGGTCGCGGCGTCTTCCATCAGATTGTGGATCGGCACGCAGCCATTGCCCGAGAACCACGAGCCGATGTACTGCAATCCGATGTTCATGTTCAGACGCACGCCGGCTTCCGAGATGGTGCCTTCCTGCGGACGGATCAGGTCGTCGGCGGTCACCACCACGTCATCGCGCAATTTGCCGAGCTGATTGGCCCCGGGCATGTGGCGGTCGAAGATTTCCCGGGCAATCGGTACCAAACCCGGATGCGCTACCCAGGTACCATCGTGGCCATCGCCGGCCTCGCGCTCCTTGTCGGCACGCACCTTGGCCATTGCCGCTTCGTTGGCGTCGGGATCGTTCTTGATCGGAATCTGCGCCGCCATGCCACCCATCGCGAAGGCACCGCGCCGATGGCAGGTCTTGATCAGCAGCTGCGAGTAGGCCTTGAGGAAACCCTGTGCCATGGTGACCTGCGCGCGCTCGGGAAGCACGCGCGTGGCGTCAGTCTGGAAGGTGCGGATGTAGCTGAAGATGTAGTCCCAGCGACCGCAATTGAGACCAACAATGTGCTCGCGCAGTTCGTACAGGATCTCGTCCATCTCGAAGGCGCCGAGCAGCGTCTCGATCAGCACCGTCACCTTGACCGACCCGCGCGGCAGAGCTAGCCGCGTCTCGCAATGGTCGATGACCAGGTTCCACAAGCGCGCCTCGCGATGGCTCTCGAGCTTCGGCAGATAGAAATACGGGCCGCTGCCACGCTCGATGAGCTCGCGTCCGTTATGGAACAGGAACAAGGCAAAGTCGAACAGCGAGCCCGAGATCGGTTCGCCATCCAGCGTCACGTGCGCCTCATCGAGGTGCCAGCCACGAGGACGCACGATCAACGTCGCCAACTGCGCATTCAGCTTGTAGGCCTTGCCCTCCGGCGACACGAAATCGATCTGACGGCGAATCGCGTCGAAGAGATTGCCCTGGCCACCGATCTGGTTGACCCAACTTGGCGCGTTCGAATCCTCGAAGTCGGCCATGAAGGTCTTTGCGCCGGAGTTGAGCGCGTTGATGATCATCTTGCGCTCGACTGGCCCGGTGATTTCCACACGCCGATCCCAAAGGTCATGCGGAATCGCGGCGACTTTCCAGTCGCCGGCGCGAATTGCGGCGGTCTCCGGCAGGAATTGCGGAAGCTCGCCGGCGTTGATGCGCTCCTGACGCGCCGCCCGCGCAGCCAACAGGCGCCTGCGTTCGGGCTGGAAACGTACGCAGACATCTTCGATGAACGCCAGCGCGGCAGGCGTCAGGATACGGTCGCCGTCGGCGACGGGAGGTGCGGCAATGCGCAGACGCGAAGTCGGCGCGGGGGACTGCGGGGTCATTGGCAGCTCTCGGCAGTGGCTCCGCACAACCCCCTCCCAAGGCCTGCGCGGCAGATGAACCGAGCCTAACCAGAGTTCGTCGAGGGTGCAAACCGGACGATGGTCGGGGGTCGTGGAGCGACCCATGATGACGTGGACTTGGCGAAGCCGCGGCGGCGATTGCAGGAGAATCTGGCCGCTGGTGCCCGGAGCGGGACTTGAACCCGCATGACCGCAAGGTCGAGGGATTTTAAGTCCCTTGCGTATACCGATTTCGCCATCCGGGCAGCGAAGCTGCGACAAGGCTACACCAGCACCGCGGGGGCATCGCTGTTTCGAAGGAATGGAGGCCAGGGTCGGAATCGAACCGGCGTACGCGGCTTTGCAGGCCGCTGCATGACCACTCTGCCACCTGGCCAGACCTTCGGGGAATTGCAACCCCTGAAACAACAAAACCCCGGTACACCCGGGGTTTTGCCCTTAAACTGGAGCGGGAAACGAGACTCGAACTCGCGACCCCGACCTTGGCAAGGTCGTGCTCTACCAACTGAGCTATTCCCGCAAGAGCCGACAAGCATAGCGGAACGTCGGCGAATGTCAACACCCCCTGAGACTACGCCCGCGGATCATGTTTCCGTTCCCAACACGCGCCAGGCAGCGCGAAGGTACTGACCTGCGGACCACAGCGTCAGCACTGCTGCAACGGCGAGCAATACCAGCCCGGTGGTGTAGATCGGCAGGCCCCAGAGTGGATCTCGCCATAACAGCATTGTCAAAGCGGTCATCTGCACGACAGTCTTGATCTTGCCGATCCCACCCACGCCGACCAGGGCGCGTTTGCCAAGCTCAGCCATCCACTCGCGCAGTGCGGAAATGCTGATCTCGCGCCCGATGATTACCGCACTTGCGACCGCCAACCACGGGTGCGGATCTGCCTGCACCACCAGGACCAGTGCCACTGCCACCATCAGCTTGTCGGCCACCGGATCGAGGAAAGCTCCAAAGCTGGAAGCCTGATCGAAACGCCGTGCGACCCAGCCGTCCAGCCAATCGGTCAGGGCAGCCACCAGGAACACCATCGCGGCCGCCTTGTGCGTCCACGCCCACGGCGCATAGAACAGCGCGACCAGCACCGGAATGAGCACGATGCGTCCGAGCGTCAGGATGGTCGCCAGATTGAGCGGCATCGCGTGTTGCG
>JAIMJQ010000110.1 GCA_020693165.1 Xanthomonas sp.
AACCCACAACCCACAACCCGGAACCCGCAATCAACCCTTACCCCGCCTGTTCCAGCTGCTCGCACAGCGTCTTCAGGATCTCGCTGCGCGCATGCGGTTTGTCGTTGGCCGGAACCAGATGCCAGGGTGCGATCCCGGTGCTGCAGCGTTCGACCATGTCGCAGACGGCGTGCTCGCAGTCGTTCCAGCGACCGCGACTACGCCAGTCTTCGGCGGTGATCTTGAAGCTCATGAACGCGGTCTGTTCGCGCTGTTTGAAGTGTTTCAATTGCTCGTCCTGGGTGATCGCCAACCAGAACTTGACCAGCACGGCGCCGTTGCCCACCAGTTGCTCTTCGAACGCGTTGATCGCGTGGCAAGCGCATCCAGTCACGTTCGGCGGCAAAGCCCTCGACACGTTCGACTAGCACGCGACCGTACCAGGAGCGATCGAAAATGATCACGCGGCCTTTCGGCGGCAGCACGCGCCAGAAGCGCCACATCGGTGGCCGTTGCGCTTCCTCATCGGTGGGCTTGCCGAAGGCGTGCGTCACGATGTGGCGCGGATCCATCCACTCGTTGAGCAGGTTGACGGTCTCGCCCTTGCCGGCGCCATCGACGCCGGCGATCAGGATCACCACCTGAAGCTGGCGTCTTCCAGCAGTTCGTCCTGGACCTTCAGCAGCGCCTCGCGCAAAAGCTGTTGCGGCGTTGCGTACTCGGCTTTGCTGATGCGGTGGCCGATCTCGGCGGATTCGAACATCAGGGCAGATCGGCGTTGTGGTAGACCTCCTGCACATCGTCCAGTTCCTCGAGCCAGTCGATCAGGTCGAGCAGGGTCTCCAGGTTCTCTTCGGCGACGGCGACGCGGTTTTCCGGGCGCATGACGATTTCGGCGCTGGTCGGCGTCAGGCCGGCATCGATCAGGCCTTTCTTGACCGCCTCAAAGGTCGCCTGGGTGCACAGCACGACACTTTCGCCGTCGCCGTTCTCTACATCATCGGCGCCGGATTCGAGCGCGGCTTCCAGCAATTTCTCTTCGCTGTCGGCGTCTGGCGTTGCCACGCGCAACTCACCGAGTTTATGGAACTGGAACGCGACCGATCCACTGGTGCCGAGGTTGCCGCCGTGTTTGGCCAGGGCATGACGCACATCAGCCACGGTGCGTTGCAGGTTGTCGGTCATGCAGTCGATGATCAGTGCAACGCCGCCCGGGCCGTAACCCTCGTAGCGGACCTCGTGCATGTTGTCGCTGCCTTCGGCACCTGATCCGCGTTTGACCGCGCGGTCGACCGTTTCGCGCGTCATGTTGGCAGTCAGCGCCTTGTCGACGGCGATGCGCAGGCGCGAATTGGTGCTGGGATCGCCGCCGCCGCGCGCGGCGACGGTGATCTCGCGAATCAGCTTGGTGAACACCTTGGCTTTGCGTGCGTCCTCGGCGTTCTTGCGTCCTTCGATACTGGGGCCTCTGCCCATGTTTGTGCCTTCCTGGTCCGAACGGGGACTGCGTAGGATAGCGAGCGGCGCGGCCGCACGCATTCGACGGACGCGTTGAGCCATGCTCGACGGTGCGGGCGAGGGGGCTCGATCTGCCGGATCGCAGCGTGCCTGGCTGCGCGCGAAAGCGTAGGGTACGAGTCGTCCTGTCAACCGAGATTGCGCCGATGAGCGACGAAACCGCGGTATCGCTTCCTTACGATCCGGCAACCATGGCGCTGCGCGACATGTTCGCCAGCCATGCGCTGGCCGGCATGCTGCCTGCACCCAAGGTGCCGGGCGTGTTGCCGATGAACGCGGATGGCGCTGCGCTCGCCGCCTATGCCTATGCGGATGCCATGTTGCGGGCACGATTGTTGCCGCCGAAAGCGCCGGCCGTCACTCGCACCTGAGCGCAGTCATCGTGCGGAGTGTGTGAGTCGCGGTGGCCCCCTGGACGTCACGCCGGCTGTCGCTGCTCCGCCATCCAGCGGGCGAAGTCGAAATCGAACTGCGCGGTCGGTGCCGCCAGGGTCGGGCTCTCGATGTAGTCGACGCCCGCCATCTGCAACTGCTGCGCCTGTTCGCGGCTGTCGATGCTGCTGCCGATCACCATCATGCCGCCTTGATGTGCGCGGCGGATCAGCGCCGACAGCAGTTCCATGGCACGCTCGTTGGTCGCGGTTGCCGTCGACAACTCCGGCGACAGCCGCAGATAGTCGACTGGCACGCCGCGCAACCGATGCACCAGCGCAATGTCGCGGCCCACGTCCTTCAAACCGACCCGGATCGCCAGCGGCTTCAGGTGCTGGCTGAACGCAACCAGCGCATCCAGGCGGTCGGCTAGCACCGAGGCCGGCAAGGTCAGCGCGATGCCGGTGCCAGATTGATGGCGGTCGCGCAGCAACTGTTCGAGGTAGGTGGCGAAGTCGCCGTCGTCGAGTGCGTGCGCTGAGATTTCAACGATCAGGCGCACCTGGCGACCGCGTTTGAGCAGGTCGGCGCGCACGCTGAGGGCCTCACCGACGACGAAGCGGTCCAGCTCCTTGACGCAGCCGCTCTCGCGGGCCACCCGGACCAGATCATCTTGTGACGCAGCAGGTTGCCCCTGACCGCCGGGCCGCCAGTTCAGCAGCAGTTCGTACTGGCCGGGTACGCGGCCGCGCAGCGGGATCAGCGCGGCGCCACGAATCTCCATGTGCTGGCCAAGGCGGCCGCTCTGCATCAGGCCGCGGAGTTGTGCATCGCGCTCCGCCGGAATCAGGCTCGCGCTGCTGACTTCGAACCACATGCTGCGGTCGCCGCCGAGGTGCATCGCCGCGAGCGCCGCCGCTTCGGCGTTCTGCACGCCGATATCGGCGGACTCGCCTTCGAGGTTGGCCAGTCCGAGACTCGCCTTCAACGGAATTTCGCTGTCGCCGATCTGGATGCGGCGGCGTGCGAGGCTCTCGCGCAGGCTCTCGGCACTGGCGAGCGCGGCAGCGCGATCGTTGCGTCGCAGCAGTACCAGATAACGGCAGTCCTGGTACAGCGATGGCATGTCTTCGGCGCGCAGATTCTCCTTGAGCGCCTGGCCGACAGCGACGTCGAGCCGGCTCTGCCCGGAGATGCCGAGTTGTTTGCGCAAAGTCTCGTGCTCATCCAGTACCAGATACAACATCACCGCACCGGACTGGCCGCGCGCCGCATCGGCGCGTTCGATGAACTCGCGGCGCGGATACAGTCCGGTCGAGTCGTCGCGCGCCATCGCGCGCCGTGGCGCGAAGCGCTTGCTGCGCTTCAGCCGCGACTCGATGACGCTGACCAGATGGCGCGGTTTCAGCGGTTTCAGCAGGTATTCGTCGGCGCCGCCGGCGATGGCCTGTTCGCGCAGCGCCAGCTCGCGCGAGCTGGCGACCAGCACCACCGGAATGGCGCTGCTGGCCGGATCGTCGCGCAGCCCGTTCACCAGTCGCATCGACTCGGCGCCGCGCATGTCGGCGTCGATCACCGCGATCTGTGGCTTGAAACTCTCGACTGCCGACAGCGCGTCGGCGGACGATTGGCACAGGCGCACCGTGTAGCCGGCATCCTTGAGCCAGGTGGCGGCCTGCAGGCCACGCTCGCGGTCGCCATCAACCAGCAGCACGCGGCTTGGGGACCCCGGCAGAACCGACTCGCTGGTGATGGCGATCAGCATCGCCAGTGGATCGAGCGGCGGTTCGAAGTACTTGACGCCCTGGCGCAGCGCCGCGAGTCGCCGGCCGAGGTCCTGGCGTGGCGTGACTACCGCCAGAGTCGGCTCACGATGCTGCTCCTGCAGGCCGATGCGCGGTTGCCCCAGGGCGCGCAGCGACGCAATCGCGTTGGCGTGGCCAGCGCTGACGACCAGCGCCCGAGGTACCGTCGACGCGATCAACGCGGATGCATCTTCCGCCCGCGCGAAGCTGCGTACCGCATATCCGTTCTCGGAGAATGCCGGGGCCAGATCGACGCCGAAATCGCCGCCCGCGCCGATCAATACGATCAGGTGCTCCTGGACCAGGCGCCGTTCGCGCACTTGCGGCGGCGCCGGAAGCGGCGCGATTGCGGCGACCGGCAGTGTGGCGGGGGCAGGCGCTTCAGGTGGCGTCCGTGCGGGCGCACTGCCTGCGTGCGCAGAGGTGCCGCTGTTCGAGCCGGCGCCAACCATCTCCAGCGCCAGCACCGTGCTCACCAGCGTGCTCACCAGCGCCGACAGCGTGCGCAACTGGTCGCTGTTGGGCGTCAGCGAGGTGTCCACGAAGACACGAATGAAAGTTTCCAGTTCGCCGGCCTTGCGGCTGAGCGACAGGCGCAGGCGCTCGCAGGCACGCACCAATTGTTTGGCGGCCAATTGCAGTCCGCGACCGTGGGCCGCATTCCAGCGCGATGTGTTGAGCTTCTCCCAGGCCTGAACCAGGCCGTTGGCATGCTCGCGCAACTCCTCATAAGCGCGATCCACATGCGCGTCAGCCTGCTGCGGCTGCTGTTGGGCGCTTAGGCTCATGCGCGATTCTCCGACTCCCGATTCGCCGATTCTGCTCCGTTTTGCGGCCAGCGAGTGTGCTCGGCATCAGCTTACGGATGGACCGTCCAGACGGACTGGCAGTCGATTCCTTTCAAGTCCGGCGTGCTGCTAGGCTAGGCGCGACCTGAACGCTGCCGTTGGGGGCACTTCATGCAACACGCCAAGACCGGCCAGTCCCTGTCCAGGGGTTACCTCCCTGCCATCGTGGCCGCGGTGATCTTGCTGGCGACGCTGTTGTTCAATGCCTTCAGTTACGCGGCGCTGGCTTCACACGCGGAGATTGGCGGCGCTTTCCGTCTGTCGATCAAGCACAACTCGCCGCTCATCGAAAGCTACGTCTGGCTGGGCGATCTGCTGCGCGGCTTGCCGGGCCTCTCGGGATGGGGTGATGCGACTGCGAATGCCGCCGCAGAGCCTCTGGTCGATCGCATCAAGCCGCATCCGCGCGGCGCCGCAGCGGTATTTTTCGGCGAGCCGCAGTCGTCGGAGCACGGCCGCATGTTGTGGGCGCAGCGGATGCTGCCGTTCTTCGCGATCGTTGCCGCGATCCTTTGGCTGCGTCGCCAGAAGCCCGTGCACATGCGGCAGCGCCTGAGGGCCTGAGCTGGCGGGAGCACCCCTGGGTCGGTGAAATATGATCTATTCATATGTCATTCAGCCGAAGACTTGTTGTGCGGTGCAACAAATAGTTTCCAGAGAGACAATTCCTGAATGTTCACTAAACACGGGGTTTCAGTCTCGTTCAGTTTGGTGACAGGCGCATGAATACGTTTGCATGCTGCGGCGCAGCATGACTGACGCGTTGCGGCACATTGTGCCCCGATTGACCCCTGGTTCTGCCGCGGTTAATGTCAGTTCGCGGTCACGGCGTTGAGTCCATCCTGGGGAGGTCCGGATTCCGCCGCTGACCGCAATTCGAATCCGCCCGCGCCTGACCACAAGCTCACGCGCCGGTTCCTTTCGTTCTTTCTGGGGGTTTCAACTCATGCGTAAAGTCGGTGCTGGTTTGGGGTTTGCGATTGCGATGGCGCTTCCTGCGCTGAGTCTGGCGGCCGAGTTGAGGCAGGCATCTCGTCCCGTCGAAGGGCAGTACATCGTCGTCCTCAAACAGGATCAGGTGCGTCTGGGCAATGACCAGCGATCCAACCTGCCGGAAGTGGTCGCGGTGGCCGTCGATATCTCGGCCAACTTCAATGTCCAGTACGTCCGCCACTATGAGCATGTGCTGCCGGGCTTCGTGATCCGCGCGAATGCCAAGCAACTGGAACGCCTGCTGTTCGATCCGCGCGTCGACTACGTCGAGCAGGACGGCATCGTCACTGCCAGTGCCACGCAGACCGGCGCCACCTGGGGCATCGACCGCGTCGACCAGCGCAACCTGCCGCTCAACAGCAGCTATATCTACGAGACGACGGCGAGCAATGTGCACGCCTACATCATCGATACCGGCGTGCTCGGCACGCACACCCAGTTCACCGGTCGCATGAGCAATGGCTACACCGCCATCTCCGATTCCAACGGCACCAACGACTGCAACGGTCACGGCACGCACGTGGCCGGCACCGTTGCCGGTACCACCTACGGCGTCGCCAAGGGTGCGCGCGTCCACCCGGTTCGCGTGCTCGGTTGCGACGGGTCGGGCACCAACTCCGGCGTCATCGCCGGCATGGACTGGGTTACTGCCAATCACGTCAAGCCTGCCGTAGCCAACATGAGCCTTGGCGGCGGTGCCTCCACCGCGACTGACGACGCCGTGCAGCGCATGTACGCCGCCGGCGTCACCGTAGTTGTGGCT
Source organism: Xanthomonas sp. (assembly GCA_020693165.1). GTDB lineage: Bacteria > Pseudomonadota > Gammaproteobacteria > Xanthomonadales > SZUA-5 > JADKFD01. The sequence continues at coordinate 6,279 of JAIMJQ010000110.1, forward strand.
GCCGGCAACGACAACGCCAACGCCTGCAACTATTCGCCGGCGCGTGCGGTCAACGCCATCACCGTCGGTTCCACCACCAATACCGATGCGCGTTCATCGTTCTCCAACTACGGCACCTGCCTCGACATCTGGGGTCCGGGTTCCAACATCACCTCGTCCTGGTACACCGGCACCAGCGCCACCAACACCATCAGCGGCACCTCGATGGCATCGCCGCATGTGGCCGGTGTCGCCGCACTGTGGCTCGCCAACAACCCGACGGCAACGCCGGCGCAGGTGGCTACCGCGCTGTTCAACAACTCGACGCTGAACAAGGTCACCAACGCGGGCACCGGCTCGGTCAACCGCATGGTGCATTCTTTGTGGGGCAGCACGCCGCCGCCGGCCAACGTGGCGCCGACCGCGAGCTTCAACTTCACCACCAGCGGGCTGACGGCCAACTTCACCGATGCCTCGACCGACAGCGATGGCACCATCGCCTCGCGCAGCTGGAACTTCGGTGACGGCACCACGTCGACGGCAACCAACCCGAGCAAGACCTACAGCTCTGCAGGTACGCGTACCGTGACCCTGACGGTGACCGATAACGGCGGTTTGACCAACACCACATCGCGTTCGGTCACGGTTGCAACGTCCGGCGGTGGCACGGTGGCGCTGAGCAAGGGTGTCGGCGTCGCCAGTTCGACCGCCTCGACCGCCGCCAACAACAACTGGAAGGACTTCACCGTTGCGGTGCCGTCCGGCGCCTCCAACCTGACCGTCGTCACCAGCGGTGCGTCCGGCGACGTTGACCTCTACGTCAAGTCCGGCGCCCAGGCGACGCTGTCGGTCTACGACTGCCGTCCCTACGCTTCCAGCGGCAACGAGACCTGCACCTTCGCGACGCCGACTGCGGGCACCTACTACGTGCGCGTCTACGGTTACCAGACCGGCACCGTGAATTTCACGGTGACCGCCAACTGGACGGTTAGCGGTGGCGGCGGTTCGGTGGTCGAACGCTTGACCAACGGCAACTTCGACAGCATCACCAGCAGCACCAACTCCGGCACTGGCTGGGCACGCTCTGCCTACACCGGCACCTCGTTCAACACCCTGCTGGCCGGCCAGAGCAACGCCCACA
>JAIMJQ010000111.1:0-7011 GCA_020693165.1 Xanthomonas sp.
TGGACCCACAAACAGCGTCTGAACCCCAGACAAGTCTGGACCCACCACGGCGTGCGGTTCGCCGGCTCGTGCCCCGCTCTACTCACCGCCGCACGAACAGCGCCATGCTCTCGACATGTGCGGTGTGCGGGAACATGTCCATGACGCCGGCGGCAACCAGGTCGAAGCCCTTGCGCTCGACCAGGATCGCGCTATCGCGCGCCAGTGTTCCGGGATGGCAGGACACGTAAACGATGCGCTCGACATCGGCGCCCGGCAGGTAGTCGAACACCCGCTCGGCACCGGCTCGCGGAGGATCCAGCAGCAGCCGCGAATAGCGCGCACGACTCCAGTCGGCACCGGCGTGATCCAGCGTCAGATCGGCGACAGCGTAGTCGACATTGTTCAGCCCGTTGTTCGACGCATTGGCCCGCGCGCGCGCGATCAAGCCGGCATCGCCCTCGACGCCGAAAACTTTGCCCGCGCGACGCGCCAACGGCATGGTGAAGTTACCCAGCCCGCAGTAGAGGTCGAGGACGTGATCGGTTGCGCCAACCTCGAGCAGATCCAGTGCCTGGACGATCATCGCCCGATTGATGCTGTCGTTGACCTGCACAAAGTCCAGCGGCAGGTAGTCGGCGCTCAATGTGTCGTCGATCACGTACTGCAGATGCGGCGGCGGCGAACCGTCGAGCCCGACCAGGCTGTCCATGCCGGCCGGCTGCAGCACGATGACGAAGTCATGGCTGGTCGCAAACGCCGCCAGCCTCGCGCGATCGCCAGGCGACAGCGGCACCAGATTGCGAACCACCAGCACGACCTGCCCGGCGGCCGCCACTTCGATCTGCGGGATTGCGGCGCGTGCGTCCAGCGTGGTCACCAGTTCAGACAGCGCGCCGATCAGCTTTCCGACGCGTGGGTCGAGCACCGGGCAATGCTCGATTTCGGCTACATAACGTCCGTTAGCCTCGCGAAACCCGACCAGCGCGCGCCCCTTCTTCTCGACGTAGCGCACCGACAGGCGCGCCTTGCGCCGGTAGCCCCAGATATCACGCTGCATCGGCGGCAACAGACGCTGCGGTGCAACCTTGCCGATCCGCTGCAGGCTGTCGAGCAACTGCTTCTGCTTGAACTCAATCTGCCGTTCGGCGCTGAGGTGCTGCAGGCTGCAACCCGAACACGCAGCGAAATGTGCGCAATGCGGCTCGATGCGATCGGCGCTGCGCAGCAGAATCTCATCGGCGACGGCATCGTCGTACTGGCGGTGGCGCTTGACCACATGAGCGCGAACGCGCTCGCCCGGCAACGCGCCGTCGACGAACACCGCTTTGGCACCGGCGCGGGCAATGCCGCGCCCATCTTGCGCCAGATCCTCGATCAACAACTCCAAGTGGCCTCCAATGCCGATGGCGACCGTAGAATCTAGCCGGGATCCTGGCCAAGGTCGACGCTTCGATGCCGACGATGCCCCAACGTCGCTGTCTGGTCGTGGACGACGACCCGATTGCCACCGCGTTCCTGATCGAACTGGTCTCGGCGCAGGGGCTGGTCGTCGACAGCGCGCGCTCGATGCAGCAGGCCGACCAGTGCCTTGCACGGCAACGCTTCGACATCTTGCTGGTCGACCGCCGACTGCCTGACGGCGACGGCGTCCTCTGGCTGCAGAAGGTCCTGGACCGCAGCGGTGATCGCCAAACGCCCCGATGTCTGTTGACTTCGGGCGATCTGATCGATACCGAAGAGTTGCCATCGGGCGTCGGCCAGTTGCGCAAGCCGGTGGATGCCGCGCGCCTGTGCCTTTGGCTGGCAAGCGATCCGGGATTCGCTGCAGGAAACCCGATGCCGGGCCCTCGCACCGATTCGGCAGCGATGGCCCTGCTCGACGACAGCGCGGCGCTGGCACGCCTTGGCGGCAACCGCGGCGCGTTGCAGTCGCTGCGCGCGATGCTGTTGGCCGAACTCCGCGACAGCGCGTGCTGGCGCCAGCAGCTCCGACTGACCACGCCGCAGCCCGCCGCCATCGACGCATTGCATCGCTTGCGCGCCGCCTGCGCCCTGACCGGCTGCGCGCGCCTTGGCCCGCTCAGCGAGGGCATCGAGACCGGACTGCGACGTGGAGCGTCGACGCCGGCAGCGGCGCTCGATGACCTCGACAACGTCGTCGCGGAGACGATCGCGGCAATTTCCGCGCAGCTTGAATAGACGGCCGGTGGGATGGCGCTGGTTCGCGCATCGAGCCGGCGGCGATGTCGCTGACTGTTTATTTGTCCGCAAGGGACGCAAGGGACGCAAAAACAGACAATGCCACGATGACTGGGCACTCATCGATGCTTCCCGGACGACCAGTCTGGTGACTTTGCTTTCCTTTGCGTCCTTGGCGTCCTTTGCGGATGAATGTTGTTCTTCAACAAGTTGCGAAATATTTGACGAGAGCAGTGTCGCCGCGCGGCGCTGGCACGCCCGCATTTCTCACACCGGCGCGAAAAGATGCACGCTTGGTCAAGCCACAGGCGGCTTTCGACACCATCGCCGTGATTGCAGTTTGTCGTGAGCATGTTTTCGCTTCGCGGCCCTGACTCGGTGTTTGCGCCGACGGCTGCGTTGCTCGTCGTCGCAAGGGAGCAACCATTCCTCCTCCTCGCGCCTTGCTGTCGGCGCAAATCCCTTCGCCATCATCCACGACCGGTGTGAGAAATGCGGGCTAGCGCCCCAATTCCCGCATCAGGCCCCACGAGCGCAACGGCTCGCCGCGCAAATGCGGGCTGATCAGTTCGCGGAACAGTCGCCGCAGTTCGCGCAACTGCTCGGGCGGCGGCGTGGCAGTGCTGACCATCGCCAACAGCGCGCTGCCGCTGTAACCCGCGGCGGCCTCGCCAATGCCGACAAAGCCGCTGTCGGGCTCGAACTGATAGCGGCCGGTGGGATCGAGCACGTCGCCATGCGCATCGTGGGCGAAGTCGTTGGCATATCCGAGCGCTTCGAGCAGGTCGCGTTCAAAACAGCGCAGTGCCCAGGCCACTGAAGGCGCCGCTGCCAGATCGACCAGGGTCGCCCGATAGTGGGCGTATAGCGGGGGATTCGCGTCTGCACGCTGCAACAGGCGCACCATCAGTTCATTGCAGTAGAGACCGGCCAGCGCGCGCCCCTCGCGCAGCATCAACGCCGGCCCCGCAGCCTCGGCCCGCGTGAGGCGCTGCAGTTCGCCGCTGCCGGAAAAGTCCAGGCGCAACTCCTGGAACGGCTGCAGCAGCGCCGGCAACGCGCTCCTGGAGCCGCGCGCACCGCGCGCGATCAAGCCGACGCGTCCGCAATCGGGGGTGATCGCCTCGACCAGCAAGCTCGATTCCGAGTATTGGCGCCGGTGCAGGACGAAGGCGGGTTGGTCGGTGATGCGAAACATCAGGAAAAGGGAAAAAGGAAAAAGGAAAAAAGAATGGCGGAACAGCCGCGAGCTCGGACTGACCGGCTTCTGCTCTCCCCTTTTCCTTTTTCCATTTCCCTTTTTCCCGCTCTCCGCTCAATCGAACCCGAGTTGCTTCAGCGAGCGCTCGTTGTCGCTCCAGTCGGGTCGGACCTTGACCCACAGTTCGAGGTGCACGCGGCCGTCGAACAGCTTCTCCATTTCCATCCGCGCAGCGGTGCCGATCGCTTTCAGACGTTCGCCGCCCTCGCCGATGACGATGGCCTTCTGGCCATCGCGCTCCACCCAGATGGTCGCCGTGATGCGTCGCATGTGACCCTCGATGGCGAAGGCCTCGACCTCGACCGCACACGCGTAGGGCACTTCGTTGCCGAGCTGCCGCATCAGTTGCTCGCGCACCAGTTCGCCGGACAGATGACGCTCGCTGCGATCGGTCAGGGTTTCCGGATCGAAGATCTGCTCGCGCTGCGGCATCAACGCCGCGAGTCGCCTGCAGGCCTCCTCGGTACCCAGCTCGCGGCGCGCGCCGACCAGCAGGATGGCGACGAAATCATGACGCTTGCTCACCTTGTCGATATAGGGCAACAGTTGTTGCTTGTCCTTTACCAGGTCGATCTTGTTGATGATCAGGGCGATCGGCAAACCGGTTTCCATGGCGTGCTCCAGGGCCCCACTGTCGCCCTGCTTCCACACGCCCGCCTCGACCACCAGCGCAACCAGGTCGACCGTCGCCACCGCCTGATCGACCGCCCGATCCATCGCTTTGTGCACCGCGGTCGGACGCCGTCGCTGGATTCCAGGGGTGTCGACGAATGCGATCTGGGCATGTTCGAAGGTGCGTACGCCGAGCAGCCGTTGCCGCGTGGTGTGCGGTTTGGCGGACACCGCCCCCAGATGGGCGCCGACGAAGACGTTCAGCAAACTCGATTTACCGACATTCGGCCGGCCGACCAGCGCCGCATAGCCGGCTCGATAAGGGACAGGTGCAGTCACGATTTCAGGATCCTTGCGGGACGCTGGCGCGCTGGCCGGGTCCCTGTTCTATGCGTTCCAGCATCGCAGCGGCCGCGGCCTGCTCGGCGGCCTTGCGGCTGCGCCCCTCGGCCTCGGCGCGGAACTCGGCCTCGGCAATGCAACAGGCGACACGGAAGGTCTTGTCATGGTCTTTGCCGGCGGTATCGACCAACTGATAGTCGGGGAGCGCCATGCCGCGGCCCTGCAGCCACTCCTGCAGCCGGGTCTTGGCATCCTTGGACGCTGACAGGTCGACGGCATCGAAGGCCTCGGCGAACAGATCGCGCACCAGCGTCTGGCAACGATCCCAGCCGCCGTCGAGAAACACGGCGGCAACCAGCGCTTCCAGGGTGTCGGCGAGTATCGAGTCGCGCCGGTAACCGCCGCTCTTCAGTTCACCACCGCCCATGCGCAGGAAGTCGGACAGATCGATGCGCCGCGCCAGCGCGGCGAGGCTGGACTCGCGGATCAGCGCGGCGCGCAGGCGGGTCAGATCGCCTTCCGGCGCGCGTGGGTAGCGCGCATACAGCTCGATGCTGACCACCGCGTTGATCAGGGCGTCGCCGAGGAACTCGAGGCGCTCGTAATTGGCCTGTCCCGCGCTGCGATGGGTCAGTGCGCGATCGAGCAGCGCTGGATCGCTGAAACTGACCCCGAATCGGTGCAGTGGGTTGCCGTTCGGCGTCACTCGACGGCGTCGGTTCGGCCGAGTTCGACTTCGTGCTCGAACTTCCCGACCACGTCGAGGTTGTACACCAGCGGCTTGCGCACCTCGTAGACGATACGCAGGAAGTAACCGTTCTGGCGCACCAGTTGCATGTCGGTGCGCTTCACGCTTTCGACATAGCTGGTATAGAAGGTGCGATCGAGGATCTTCCAGACCTGATCCGGCGACAGCCGCGCCGAGCCCGGGGTGTTCTGCACCTGGACCATCGCCGCCTTGACTGCCATGAACTCGGTGTACATCGGGAACAACTTGGCGCCGATCAGGAATGCAAAACCTGCAAGCGCCAGGACGATCATGAAGCCGATCAGTGTAATTCCGCGCTGACTCATTACCTGTCGCATAAGCTCACCCCAGTTTCATGCCAATTCGGTCCCAGGACACGAAGCCCCGGATCTTCCAGTCCCAGTGCATCCAGACGAAAAAGGCACGGCCGACGAGGTTCTCTTCCGGCACCATGCCCCAGACGCGACTGTCCTCACTATTGTCGCGGTTATCGCCCATCATAAAATAGTACCCGGGTGGAATTTCCCAGCTTCCGCTCGCCGAAATTCCGCGCCCGCCGCGCAGCAGCACCTGATGCTCGACGTCCAGCAGCCGCTCGGTACGCAGGTCGCCGCCGGTGGATTCGCTGTTGCTGCCCTCGCCGAAGTAGCGCCCGACCGGGGTCTGCTGCATCGGCACGCCGTTGACGTAGAGCACGTCGTTGACATAGCTGATCTTGTCGCCGGGCAAGCCGACCAGGCGTTTGACGTAGTTCTTGTCGGGGTGCGTGGGCGGCCGGAACACGACCACATCCCCGCGCGCCGGCGACCCGACGTCGACCACCTTGGTATGCACCACCGGCAGGCGCACCCCGTAAGCGTACTTGTTGACCAGGATGAAATCGCCGATCAACAGGGTCGGCACCATCGAACTCGATGGAATGGTGAACGGCTCGACCAGGAACGAGCGGATCACCAGTACCGCCAGAATCACCGGGAAGAAGGACTTCGAGTACTCGACGATCACCGGATCGCGCGCCGCTGGTGCAGCAGCTGCCTGCTGCTCGCCGGCGCTGCCGAACCCGACGCCCTGCAACGCCAGCCGACGCTTGCGGAAGAACAGGCTGTCGACCAGCCAGACAAAGCCGGTCAGGCCCGTCAAAACCACCAAAATCAACGCGAAATCCATAGTCCTGTCCTACTTGTCATCCACCTGCAGTACCGCGAGGAAGGCTTCCTGCGGGATCTCGACGCGGCCGACCTGTTTCATCCGCTTCTTGCCGGCTTTCTGCTTGTCGAGCAACTTGCGTTTGCGCGAGACGTCACCGCCGTAGCACTTGGCCAGCACATTCTTGCGCATTGCCTTGACCGTGGAGCGCGCAATGACCTGCGCACCGACCGCGGCCTGGATGGCGACATCGAACATCTGCCGAGGAATCAGCTCGCGCATGCGTTCGGCCAGTTCGCGTCCCTTTCGGTCCGCCTGCGCCCGATGCACGATCAGCGACAGCGCGTCAACGCGATCGCCATTGATCAGGATATCGAGACGCACGAACGGCCCGGCCTCGAAACGGTCCAGTTGGTAATCGAAGGACGCATAACCGCGACTGGCGGACTTGAGTCGGTCGAAGAAATCGAGCACCACCTCGGCCAACGGCATTTCGTAGGTGATCTGCACCTGGGTGCCGAGGTAGTTGAGGTTCTTCTGGCGACCCCGCTTCTCTTCGCACAGGGTGATCACCGGCCCGACATAGTCCGGCGGGACCAGAATGTTGGCGATGATGATCGGCTCGCGGATCTCCTCGACCTCGCTCGCCGACGGCAGCTTGGCCGGGTTGTCGATTTCGATGATGTCGCCGTTCTTGCGCAGTACCTGATAGATCACGGTG
>JAIMJQ010000111.1:7056-7439 GCA_020693165.1 Xanthomonas sp.
TCCTGGATGATTTCCATGTGCAGCATGCCAAGGAAGCCGCAGCGGAAACCAAAACCCAGGGCCTCGGAACTTTCAGGCTCATAATGCAGGGAGGCGTCATTCAGGGTGAGTTTGGACAGCGCCTCACGAAAATCTTCGAAATCTTCCGAACTGACTGGGAACAAGCCAGCAAATACTTGCGGCTTGACCTTCTTGAAGCCTGGCAGCATGTCGACGTCAGGGGTGTTGGACAACGTCAGGGTGTCGCCGACCGGCGCGCCGTGGATGTCCTTGATACCGGCGATGATAAAGCCCACTTCGCCGGCCTTGAGATCCGCTGTTTCGCTGTGCTTGGGGTTGAATACACCCACACTGTCGACCTGGTGGATCTTGCCAGTGGACTT
>JAIMJQ010000112.1 GCA_020693165.1 Xanthomonas sp.
TGGGATGCTCTGCTCAGGGTGAGCGGTTTTAAATAATTTCAATGACTTACGGCATGGGTTCATGGAAAGGAGCGTAGCGACGAAGCAATCCAGCGACTTTGCCTCTGCTCTGGGTGTATCGAAGAAGAGGCGCTGGATTGCTTCGCTGCGCTCGCAATGACGAATCAATGGATTACGAGATGGGTTCACGGAAAGCCTTCAGTTTCACCCAAAACTGCGCGGTGACCTTGAACCGACTTAGGCCGATGTGCCGCGTAGCGGCTCACCGGCAATCAAGAGCGCCTGGGAGCGCGCAAAGGGCCGCGCGCACCACGGCCTACGCTTCGAGGACGAATCAATAACTTGAGAAATACGGTCCAGTCAGTGCACTCCTGAACACGCTGTCGAACCCTGATTCCGTACTTGGTTCCGGAGACGGTTCGTTCGGCGACAGCGCTGGCGGCCTCCGCGCTGGGCGCCGCGACTCGCTCTGTCCGCGATCGGCAGCCTGGCGATGTTCTGGGTCAGCGAGCGGGTGGCTGCATTCCGACTCCCGCGCAGCGGCAGTCGCGGAGCATCCCCGCATGCCGCGCCAGCGATGGGATCAAGGTCTCATTTTCGTGCGGCGCCATCTTGCCTAGTTTTCGATCTGCGATGGACGCACCAACAGCCGGCACCTGACTTTCCGGGTCGGCGACCGGTAGCCGGCACATCTGCGGATTGGGACACAACGTAGTGGTCAAGGCAGCGCCGACAACGGTCGTCTATGTCGTCGATGACGACGCCGGGGTGCGCTGCGGCTTCTCGCGCGTGCTGCGCTCGGCGGGCCTGGAGGCGCGCTGCTTCGAATCCTCCGAGGCCTTCCTGTCGCAAGTCGCCAACGCGACGCACGCCTGCATCCTGCTCGACATCACCATGCCGGACATGAGCGGCCCCGAGGTACAGGCGCAGCTCAATCTTCGCGGCATCACGCTACCGATGCTGGCGGTCTCCGCCCGCGACGACCCGGCGACGCGCACCCGCGCACATGACCTCGGCGCCCGGATGTTCCTGCGCAAGCCGGTCGACGACCAGGCGTTGCTCGACGCGATCCACTGGGTGACGCAGCCCGTACAGCGGGCCTGAGCGAGGTGATCCGATATACTCGGCGCCTTGCCGGCGATCGAAGTTCCAGGGTCCCTAGATGCTGAACTGGATGCATGTCGTCTGGCTGGCGCTGATCTGCACCGCCACGCTGCTGGGATGTTTCCATGCGCTGCTGTGGGCACGCCAGCGCGAGCAGACCGGCCCTGCGCTGATTGCGGCGATCTCGTTCCTGGTGGCCGTCTGCGGGGTTTTCGAGATGCGCGCGTTCATGGCGCAGTCGCCGGCGGAGTATGCCGCGGCCCTGCGTTGGGCACATACCATGGCCCAGGCGCTGGCGCTGGCCGTCATCGTCTACGTCGACCGGATCGTCCCGGGCAGGCGCTGGCTGGCGCTGTTTGCAGCCGCCATGCGCTTACCGGTGGTCGCGGTGAACCATGCCACCGGCGTCAGCCTGACCTTCCTTGCGATCGACAAACTGCGCACGGTGGCGCTCCCCGGTGGTGCCAGCTTCGTGGCGCCGATAGGTACGCCCAACCCCTGGTTCGCGCTCGCTACGCTGACCAACCTGGTGCTGCTCGCATTCCTCCTCGACCGCCTTGCAGCGGTCGTCCGGCAACCCGCATCCGTGGATCGCGGTCGCGCCGCGCAAACCATCGGCGCGCTGATCCTGATCGCTCTGTTCGGCGTGATCACGACGGTGGCATTGGCGGTGTTTGCGGCTCCGGTGCCGATCACGATATCGGTCGCGATGGTGGCCTTCGCGCTGGTCGTCACCCAGCACCGCGCGGCCGATCTGCTGAGCGCTTCCGAGCTCGTCGACCGCGTCCGTATCACGCGATCGAATCTCGAGGAAGTGACGCGATACCTGCACCTGGTCGAGCATTCGGCCCGGTTGGGGCTATGGCAATGGGACCGCGGAAGCGAGCGTATCCGGCTCTCCGAACGCAGCGCGCTGCTGCTCGGGCGCGAGTCCGCCGGCGAGGTCGAGTTCCACGATCTACTGTCGTCGCTGGATCCCGACGACTGTCGGCGCGCGGAGGACGCGGCGGCCCGTTTCGCCTCCGGCGCCGAGGATGAGTTCAGCGGCCAGTTCCGCGTGCTGGCGGCCCCCGGAGTCCGCCGCTGGATTGCCATCCACGGCCAACTGGTGCGCGACCCGGCCAACGCCCTGGAGCGGGTTCACGGCGTCATCTTCGACGTCACCGACCACCGCAGCAACGACGTCGTGTTCGGAACCGTGTTCGAGTCGTAGCCGAGCGCCATGCTGCTGGTCGACGAGCACGGACGGATCGCCCTGGCGAATGGGGCGGCCGCTGAACTGTCGGGATACCCGGTGGCCGATCTGGTCGACATGTCGATCGACGCACTGGTGCCCGCGGAATCGCAGCAGGATCACCAACTGCGCCGACGCAGCTACGCCGCTGCATCGGCGCGGCGGCAGATGCTGCCGCGGCGCGAAGTCCAGCTGCTGCGGCGCGACGGCCAGCGCGCAGCCGTCGAAGTGACGCTGAATCCGGTGACCGTCGACGGTCGGATGCTGGTGATCGCCACCGTCTTCGACCTGACTCGGCGCCAGCAACAGGAGCGCGAACAGTCCATGCAGCGCGCTGCGCTGGCGCATGTCGCGCGTGTCGGCATGCTCGCCGAGTTGTCGGGCTCGCTGGCGCACGAGATCAACCAGCCGCTGGCGGCGATCCTCAGCAACGCGCAGGCATCGCGACGCTTCATCGGCCATGCGCCACCCAATCTCGACGAGGTCCGCGAAGGTCTCAACGAGATCGTCGACAGCGCCAAGCGCGCCGGCGAAGTGATCCGACGGCTGCGCGCGATGCTGCGCAACGAACAACCCGATTTCGCTGCGCTCGACATCAACCAGACCATCCGTGAGGTGGCGCGGATCCTGCGCAGCGACCTGATCGATCGCCATGTGCGGATGGTCGAGGACTTCGCCGAGGCACTGCCGCCGGTTCGCGGCGACCGCGTGCAGTTGCAGCAGGTCGTGCTGAACCTGGTCAGCAACGCAGCCGATGCGATGGCCGGCAGCGGCGGCGACCGTCGCATCACGTTGACGACGCGGCCCGCGGACGACGGCGTGCTGATCGAGGTGGCGGATGTCGGCTCCGGCATCGCCGCGGAGGATCTCGACCGGATCTTCCAGGCCTTCGTCAGCACCAAGGCTGAAGGCCTGGGATTCGGCTTGCCGCTGTGCATGACCCTGGTACAAGCGCATGGCGGCAGACTTTGGGCGACCAACAACCAGGGCGCGGGGGCGACGTTCCACGTACTGCTGCCTGCTGCCGGATGAACGACCCGGGATTCGCTGTCCCGATGACCCGGTCGCCAGTCCTGTATTCCGCGCCATCGGCAATCTGGTTTACTGTTCGGCACCTGGCAAGCAAGTCGTTCATTGCGAGATCACGTTTCCGGGCCGAAAATGCGCCATATGCGACGTCGCTCCTGCAACTGGGTTCATGGAGAAACACGTAGTGACGAGCCAAGGGAATTGCCCTGGGCGACCTCTTGCGCAGTTCCGTTCACCCTTCGACAGGCTCAGGGCAGTCGGGCCATGGTTTGATTCCGTTCGTGGTGAGCCTGTCGAACCATGAACGGAATCAAGGTTGAACAACCTGTTCAAATGCCCCTCGTAACCCTGCACACCAGCGTGCTCGAATCCCATCCATACACGGAGCTCCTCATCATGAAATCAAACGGCCTCAAGGTTGTTGGCCTCGCCGCATTGCTGGCCACCAACGTCGCCGCCGCCGGCAGCTGGGAAACCAGCAATTACACCGGCCTTGGCTACATCGACGAGGATCAACTCGACGACGATTCGTTTTCGTCCAGCCTGTCGCTGGTCTATCGCTTCACCGATACGCTCGGCGTCGAGGGCGGCTATTCCACCTTCGGCGAGTTCGAGAACAAGTTCGACACCATCGAGGGCACCGCCAAGGTCAAAGCGGACATCGACGGCTTCACGCTCGGACTGAATCTCATCGGCGACCTTGGCGACGCCTGGTACATGACCGGCCGCATCGGCCTGTGGATGTGGGACGGGAAAACCTCGCTGAAAATCCCCGGCAGCGCCACGCTGAAGGGCGACGACGATGGCACCGACCTCTACGCCGGCGCCGCGATCGGCTACAAGTTCACCAAGCGCTGGCACGCGGGCCTCGGCGCGACCTACTACAGCGTCGATCTGGGTGATTCCGACACCAGCGTGCTGCTGGTCGGCATGCACACGTCCTGGAAGTTCTGACCGGGCGGCGGCTGTCGCCGGTCGACTGCAAGCGGAGCATCGGTGAGCGAGTCAAGCGCAACCATCTATGTGATCGACGACGAGGCCGAGGTCTGCGCCGGCCTGTCGCGCCTGCTGCGTTCGGCCGGCTGGTCGGTGGCCGCGTTCACGTCGGCAGCGGAGTTTCTCGAGCGATTGCCAGCGCCGGGCGTCGGCTGCATCCTGCTCGACGTCAACATGCCCGGCATGAGCGGCCCCGAACTGCACGAACACCTGCGCCAACTGGGGCTCGGCATCCCGGTGATCTTCCTGACCGGCCAGGGCAGCGTGCCGGTCAGCGTGCAGGCGATGAAGCGCGGCGCGCTGGACTTCCTGGAAAAGCCGATCGACGAGGACCTGCTGCTCGCCGCGATCGGCAACGCGGTGACGCAAACGCGGGAACACGAGGAAAAGGACCACCGGATCGCCGACTGGAAAGCCCGCCTCGGCAAGCTCTCCACGCGCGAGCGTGAGGTCATGGAGCATGTCATCGTCGGTCGGCTGAACAAGCAGATCGCGGCCGACCTCGGCATCGCCGAGAAGACCGTCAAGGTGCATCGCGGGCGCGTGATGTGCAAGATCGGAGTGCGCTCGCTGGCGCAGCTGGTGCATCTGTGCGACGAATTCGGCATCGGCGGCGCTGCGAAGCAGACCGGGGCGTGAGCCAGTTCGAATTCCTGTTGGCCCTCTACGCCATCGTGGCGGGTCTCGGCCTGTCGCTGCTGGTCCGCAGCATCGGCCAGATGATCGAGGCCCGCGACCGCGTGCGCCTTTACTGGGTCCACAGCTGCTGGATCGCGATCGCCTTTGTCGCGCATGTGGTCAGTTGGTTTGCGTTGTGGAGTTACGTCGGGCACGCGCCCTGGACCGTGCTGCAGGCGTTGCTGCTGCTCTGCGTACCGATCCTGCTCTATCTGATCAGTCACCTCGCGGTGCCTGAGCTGGAGAACGGCGTTAGCCACGACATGCGGGAGTACTACTACCGGCACGCACGCTGGATTCAGGGATTGATGCTCGGGGTAGTGCTCGCCGGTGCGCTGATGCACATCGTCGTCGAGGGTCGCTTCGATGTTTCCGGTGTGCGCGCCGTGCGCCTGGCGACGGCGGCGATCGTGATACCAGGCATCTTCACCCTGAACCCCAAAGTCCACTCGGTGCAGGCTGTGCTGCTGTTGCTGGTGCTGGCGATCGCCGTCTCCTATGTCACGCAGCCGCTGGTCTAGCGCGCATTTCTGACATCAGTCGCGGATCATCGCGCCGGTGTGAGAAATGCGGGCTAGCCCGGGCCGAAACCGGGGGTTCGGGGAAATTCATGCGGCCCCTCAAGATGCCGTATCCTCCGCACAACGCGCCCGTAGCTCAGCTGGATAGAGTACTGCCCTCCGAAGGCAGTGGTCGGGGGTTCGAATCCCTCCGGGCGCGCCAAGTAAGCAACTGAATTGCAAGACATTTTAGGATCTCCTCCAGGCAAAGCCTTGTCGCGTCTGCGGTCTGTTCCCGCATGGTTCCCGCAGATTTCCGGCTCTACGCCGGTTGGTTGGCCTCGGATGCGCTGCGTCGACCCCGACGACCCGTCATGATTCAAGCAATCAACGACCGACTCTGGGTCAACCGCCGGCTTACGTCTGTTGCGGAAGCAACATCTACATCCCCGCAGCGTACGAACCGAACGCAGAAGAGCTGTCGATCTACCGCCGGCATGGCGGGGATACCGAGTAGGCCACGGAGAGGACGACATGAGCAACGCAGGCAAGAGGAAGCACGTGAGCATCGACGAAGCATGGGACAGTGGCGCACTGGGTCGCGATGCCGACTACGTCAAGGTGGTCGACAGCAGCCCCACGGAACTGGACGATGCGCTGGACCTGCAGATGATCTCGATCCGCCTGGAGAAGGGCTTGCTGCGAGATCTGAAAGAGATCGCATCCGTTCATGGCATTGGCTACCAACCGATGATCCGCGACCTGTTGAACCGGTTCGCCCAGGCTGAGATCCGCACGATTCTGGAAAGGCGCCTGAAGGAACTGGAGATTGCCGAACGCGCGATCAGCGAATCGACCGGCCCGGTGGTGGACTTTATCGAGCGTCAGCGCCAGTCCGCCTGATTCGTGCAATGCTGAGGCCCGTCATTGCGCCGGGCTTGTGTTTAGTGCCTGGCCTGCGTCACGGCCCGACCGCGGCATTTCGGCAACACCAGCAGGACGGCGGAGTGATTGTGCAAGGAGCATTCGCATTGGCCAGTGGGTAGACTTTGGCACCTATGGCCAAGCTCTATTTCTACTATTCGGCGATGAACGCCGGAAAGACCACGGTGCTGCTGCAAAGCGCGCACAATTACACCGAGCGCGGCATGCGCACGCGCATCTACACGCCGCGCATCGACAACCGTTTCGGCATCGGGCAGGTGCGTTCGCGCATCGGCCTCGCCGCCGAAGGGCATGTCTTCGACCGTGAAGACAATCTCCATGACCGCGTGCAGGCCGATATCGCCGCGAACGGGCCGCTGCACTGCGTGCTGGTCGACGAGGCGCAGTTCCTGAGCAAGGCGCAGGTGTGGCAGCTCACCGACGTCGTCGACAAGCTCGATATCCCGGTGCTCGCCTACGGCCTGCGTACCGATTTCCAGGCCGAGTTGTTCGAGGGCAGCCAGTACCTGCTGGCCTGGGCCGATTCGATCAGCGAGATCAAGACCATCTGCCATACCGGGCGCAAGGCCACCATGGTGGTACGCGTCGACGATTCCGGACGCGCCGTCACTCAGGGCGCGCAAGTCGAAATCGGCGGCAACGAACGCTACGTGTCGGTGTCGCGCGCCGAGTTCAAGCGCGTGTTCGACGGCGATGGCGCAATTCCGCTGAAACAGGGAAATCTGTTTCCGGGAAGGTGAGGTCTGCTCTCACCCAACATCTCGCACGTCATTGATGGGTAACTGTTTATAGCTTTCGTGGGTTCGGACTTGTCCGAACGCTGTTGCGGTTGTTGTTCGCCGTGCTGGGATCCAGGGTTGCTGCACGCCGGAGCCAAAAGCCAAAGCAGAAGCGTTCGGACAAGTCCGAACCCACGCGAAGCTGCGGCCCGCCGCTCAGTGCTTCCAGGCTGCCGATCAGAGCGACTGGCCCCGTCCAGTTCGATGCGCAAACAAGCGCACCGCCAGGGGCGACCGGGACTCCCGTAGGGTTGCGGCCTAACCCATCTTCGTCACCAGAAAAATAATATTCATGTAAAACAGTAAGATAG
>JAIMJQ010000113.1 GCA_020693165.1 Xanthomonas sp.
CAGGCCGGTGGCAAAAATACCTCGCGACTCCTCGTCGGCCGCATTGCAGCCGGTATTGCCGATGTGCGGATAGGTCAGCGTGACGATCTGCTGCGCATAGGACGGATCGGTGAGGATCTCCTGATAGCCGGTCAGTGCGGTGTTGAACACCACTTCGCCACTTCGAGCACCCTCGGCGCCAATCGACAAGCCATTGAAAACGCTGCCATCGGCCAGGGCCAGGACTGCGGGTACACGCGCCATTCATCACTCCAGGTGCGACAAGACCCGCGGATGCACCGTAACGGTGATCCGATGGCCTGATCGGTAGGGACCAGCGGGATGATAACTGCTGCAGCCAGGTCGTGCGACTGTGTCGGCAGGCCCTGTTTCGCAAGCGGCGGCTCCACGGCCGGGACGACCGATGTCGACGCCGGCTTCAACGAAACGCGTTACGCTGTCTGTTTCCTTGCTGGAGCTCCGCCGCGTGGATGACGAAGTCCTGAACCTCACCGAAGCGCTGGTTGCCTGCGCGTCGGTCACGCCGGATGACGCCGGCTGCCAGGCGCTGATCGGTGCGCGCCTGCAAACTGCGGGATTCCAGATCCAAGCGCTGCGTTTCGGAGAGACTGACAACCTGTGGGCGACGCATGGGAGCGGCGCACCGGTGCTGGCGCTGGTCGGTCATACCGATGTGGTGCCCCCAGGACCGCTGGATCAGTGGACCAGCCCGCCATTCGAGCCCAGCCAGCGCGACGGTCGCCTCTACGGTCGCGGCACTGCTGACATGAAATCGTCGATTGCGGCACTGACGCTGGCGGCCGAGCGCTTTGTCGGCAAGTATCCGCAGCATCCGGGCACGCTGGCGATCCTCTACACCAGCGACGAGGAAGGCCCGGCGCGCGATGGCATCCAGGCGGTCATGCCGTGGCTGGCTGAGCGCAACATGCGCCTGGACTATGCGCTGATCGGCGAGCCCTCGTCGGAGCAGCGCCAGGGCGACCGCATCCGCATCGGCCGGCGCGGCTCGATGCACGGGTACCTGACCATCAAGGGCATCCAGGGCCATGTCGCCTACCCGGACCTGGCGCGCAATCCGGTCCACCAGTTCGCGCCAGCGCTGGTCGACCTGGTGAACACGCGCTTCGACGAAGGCAATGCGCACTTCCCGCCGACTTCGTTCCAGATCTACGAGATCAAGGCCGGTACCGGCGCCAACAACGTCATCCCCGGCGAACTCATCGTCAATTTCAACTTCCGCTTTGGCACGGCGTCCAGCGAGGCCAGCCTGCGTGCGGCAATCGAGGGCATCCTGCGCCACCACGGACTGGAGTTCGAACTACGCACACGGGTGGCCAGCATGCCCTTCCTGACCGGCCCGACCACCTTGATCGACGCCGTGGTCGCCAGTTGCCGCGAGCATCTTGGCATCGATCCGCAACTCGACACCGGCGGCGGCACCTCCGATGGCCGCTTCATTGCCCCGACCGGCGCCGAGGTGGTGGAACTCGGGCCGATCAACGACAGCATCCACAAGATCGACGAATGGGTGACCATCGCCGACCTGGAGCCGTTGGCGCAGGTCTATGGTGGCGTGATCGAGCGATTGCTTCGTTAACCCGCACTTCTACCACCGGCATGCGCTGGCTTGCAGCCCGTCACATTTTCAAACGATCCGGCGCGACTCTGTTCGGTTTAAACTCGGAGGCTATCCCGAACCTGCCATCGAGTGCCCCGATGCCGCGTACACACCTGCTCGCTTGCGCCCTTGCCCTCGCATTGCTGCCGACGTTGTCGATGGCGGCGACACCAGATCAGCCGGTCGACGAACTTCCTGCGGTTGCCGCCGCGGACGAATGGACGATGCACGGCGGCAGCGTGCAACTGCGATTCAATGTCGACCGGCTGTCGGCGCAGGGCGTGCATGTCGTCCCCGGTGCCGGGATGAACAGCGAGAACCCGGATTTCAAAGCCGAGATCGAGTTCCCGCTGCTGCACGGCGGCGGTTTGCGCTTCGCCGCGCCGGGGGGCAACTTCCAGCAGTTCACCGGCGGCAAGGTGATGGGCCGCGATGGCTTCAAGCTACGCACCGTCGCCGGCCTCGAATTCGATTTCAGCCGCTTCGAGTTGCGCGCGGATCCGCACAACCCCCTGCATCTGCAACTGGTCGGAACCGACGGCGAGCCGTGGTTCTACATCAATCACGTGATGTACAAGCTGGTTGACGACTATCAGGGTTACTTAATCCGCAGCGCCGACATCAACGCCACCGCCGCATTTGCCGCGCGCGTCGGCGCACCCAGCCTCGCTGGCGCCTACATCGGCGAGCTGAAGATGCTCAGCGAAATCGTGCAGCGCCCGGCCAGCTTCGCGCCCGCGGATACCAAAGCGGTTGCCGGTGGCCCGAACTTCCATGGCACCAACGGCTACAAGGCCGACGTGCTGCTGACCAGTTACACCATGCAGTTCGCACGCTGTCGCACCAGTGCCGGCGCCAATGGCTGCGACGGTGCCGGCGGCGACGATGGCGACGTGGTGTTCGTTCCGAGTTCGTCGCTGCGCAACAGCAACAACGCGGATACCGCCGACGTGCCCTGGTACGACAAGTTTTCGGTCAGCCCCTACAACTACCCCTATCCCGGCAACGACCAGCACCCGTATCTGGTCTGGAACCTTTACCGCGTCAACGACGGGCAGCTCGAACAGATCGGCGCTTCCGGCGTCAAGCACGCATTCCTGACCACCAATGTGGGCTGCCCCAGTCCGTTCGGCAACCACATCCTCAGTCCCAACTGTTCCGACACCTACGGCACCGGCAACAACGACAACACTGGCGACCTCGGCCCGCGGCGCGAACTGATTCCCGCCACTGGTCGCTGGGGACGCTGCTTCTCGATCTTCGACACCAATTGCGACGGCAACGAGAACGGCGTCGGCAGCAATCAGTACCAGAACCGCATGATCTCGAAGGAGTCGCAACTGGCGCTGCCGAATTCGACCTTCTACACCGACTCCTGGTATGTGATTCAGGACGACATCAACATCTACAACACGATGGCGCACCGGCTGACCACGTTCACCCCCGGCAGCAACGTCTGGACGATCGCCAGCCAGGGTACTTTTACCGTTGGCCCGGTCATCGACACCTGGGTCAACCCGGTCACCCATCCAACCGAGAACGTCGACATCCGCACTGGCGAGGGCCATGCCAGGATCGCGGTCAAGGTGAAGACGCTCGACAGTTGCCCGGCCGCGTCCGGTCTGACTGGCACCTGCTATCGCTACGACTACGCGGTGCACAATTTCGATGTCGCCCGGGCGCTGCTCAACACCAGTCCTCCGGCCAACGCGGGCGTCAACCTGCAGGTGCTCAGCAACACCGGCTTCGTCAGCGTCAGCCTGCCGTTCGGCGGTGATACCCCGCTGTACCTCGACAACAAGCACTTCGCCGACATCGACACCAACCCAGCCAACGACTGGTCCGGCGGCGTCGGTGCAAGCGCTGCGACCTGGACGGCGCCCGCCGATAATTCGTTGAACTGGGGCACGCTGTATCGCTATTCGGTAGTGACCAACGTGGCGCCGAACCCGGCCTATACGGGAAGCGTGGTGTTCGGCATGCAGGGCGGCGACGGACCGGCGAGCTACTCTGCCGACATCATGGTGCCAAACACCTTCGACCTGTTCTCGGACGGCATGGAGAACTGATTCGGGTCGGAATCGACGACACGGCGTCATCACAAACTGATGCTGGAATCCGGGCGCAGCCGAGGCCGATACTCGCGCGCACCGGCTGACGGCACCCGCAACGTGGACTTACGGCGACACATGAATTTGCAGCATCGACCTTGCCTCGTGGTGTTCCTGTACCTGCTTCTGGCTACCACTGCTGCGAACGCAGACAGCGCTACCGGCCACGGCCCGGCGCCGATCGACTTCACGCCCAATGGCACGCAGCCGCTGCTGCAGGTGCCGCTCGACGCGCCGGATACCTGCTCCTCGTGCCACGGCGATGGTTTCGATCCGGGCGATGCTTCGTTCATCGCACATTCGACCTGGTCGGGTTCGATGATGGCCAACGCCACCCGCGATCCGCTGTTCTGGGCGGCACTGGACGTCGCCAACCACGACGTGCCCGGCGTTGGCGACTACTGCCTGCGCTGCCACACCCCGTCTGGCTGGCTCGGCGGTCGCGTGCGCAAGACCGGCGTGCCCAGCGCACCGGTGGTGAACGGCGAGAACGGCTGCCTGCTGGAAGGCTCGCTGACCGACTTCGACAGCAGCGGCAACGACTACTCCGGCCTCACCTGTCACTTCTGCCACCGCGCCGAAGACAACGGCCCGCAGGGGCAACCGGCGGCTGCCGAGAACGCCAACCTGTGGCTCGATGACAGCCTCCAATGCAACACGCCGGACGGCGGCAGCTACTTTGGCCCTTGTCGCAAGGGTCCGTACGATTACGTGGCAGGCGCGGGCATTCCGGCACCGCCGCATGGTTGGGAACATTCCAGCTACCTCGGCTCGTCCACGTTCTGCGGCGCCTGTCACGATGTCAGCACTCCCGATACCAGCGCCGGCCCGCTGAAGACGCTGATCCTCGCGGACGGTACCGATAGCGGCATTCCGTTCCCGGTCGAGCGCACATTCAGCGAATGGCGCGCCAGCAGTTTCGCCGACCCGATGTTCCGCGATGGCTTCGAAGGCAGCGCGCCCGCCACGCCGGATCTGGTCGGCAACGATCGCAGCTGCCAGGATTGCCACATGCGCAGCAGTCAGAATGCCAATGCTCGCGCCTGTGTTTTCGAGGCACCCGGATCACGCACCAACGATCTGCCGGTGCACGAGTTCGTCGGCGCCAACACCTGGATACCGCGCATCCTGCGCGATGAATACGGCCTCGGCCGGGTGGCTGCGTTCAACCGCACCATTGGCTGGGCCGAAGAAATGCTGTCCAGCCGCAGCGCCACCGTCGACACCACCGTGCAGAGTTTCGCCGGCCCCGGCAATCCGCTGGTGGCGCGCGTGCGCGTCACCAACCTGAGCGGCCACAAATTGCCGACCGGATATTCGGAGGGCCGCCGCATGTGGTTGAATCTGGTCGTGACCGACGGCAACGGCGCGCCGATCTTCGAGAGCGGCGCCTACGATCCGGCCACCGGCGTGCTCACCGAGGACGCGCAGATCAAGGTCTACGAGATCCTGCAGGGCCAGTGGAACTTGAACGGCAACAGCAGCTGCGATGTCGACGATGGCAACGGCCGCAAGCTGTTCCACTTCGCGCTGAACAACTGCGTGGCGAAGGACAATCGCATTCCGCCGGAGGGTTTCCGTGGCGGCAATGACCTCGAGATCCGGCCGGTCGGGTACACCTACCCGCAAGTCAGTCCCGGCGTACTGGCGCACTGGGACGACACCACCTACAGCGTGCCGGTGCCACCGGGCACTCCGCTGCCGCTGACGGTCAGCGCGACCCTGCGGTTCCAGATCGCCAGCAAGGAGTACATCGAGTTCCTCCGTGACGAGGCGGTCGAGCACAGTTTCCCGAGCGAAAACCAGATGTGCAGTCGCAGCAATACGATTGGTCCGGCCAACCAGACGCGTGCGCACTACATGTTCGATTTGTGGCAGCAATACGATCGCGCGCCACCGGTCGACATCGGCGCCGACAGCGCAACGACGCAGGCCAGCCAGCCGTGAGGCCGAACCTGAACCGTGCGCGCGCGAGTCTCGCTCTGGTGGCAGCGCTGCTGCTGGCGGGCTGCCAGTCTCCCGGCCCGACCAGCGCCACCAAAGTCAGCGCTGGACGCGACCCGAGGGCCAGCGGCATCGTCGTCGTGCGCAGCTACCAAGATGAGTTCAAGATCGATGGCGGCGACGTCCGGGTAACCGTCGAGTACGCGTGGGACTACGATCACGCGGTGGCGGTCGAGCGCATCAGCGATGCGCAAGGCAAACTGATCTCGCGGACGGAACAGCCGGACCTGACGCTCAACCTGACCGCGGCCGAGCAGGCCTATGCTTTCGAGCTGGCCAGCGCGCATCCGGATCTCAAAGCCCAGGTAGCCGGCTCCGAACATCTCTACGGCGGCTTCAGCTATCGCGATGCGAGCGATCCCGACTGCTATCGCGGCTCGCGCTGCGTGCACGTGATGGCATCGACCTCGTCGCCGAACGGCGACGGCTGGCGCAAGGTCGTGCACGCGATCGTCGACCTGCAAGCCGGCAGGGTCGTGCACCCGAACTACGACGACGGCAAGACCGAGCCGCTGGATACCTCCGAACTCCGAGCAAAAGGGAACTGATCTTGAAGACTGTACGCGCGTTGTTGCCGATGTTGCTGTTGCCGCTGGCATTTGCCCAGACCGCGCAGGCGGAGGTGATCTGCAGCGGCACCGAGACCAAGCTCAGCTGGCCGGCGACGAATCCGGTCTGGGAGATGTGCTGGCTCAGTCCCGCCAACAGCGTGGGCCCGCGCGGATCGGGAATGGAACTGCGCAATGTCCACTACAACGGTTTCCCGGTGCTCAAGCGCGCGCATGCGCCCATGCTGTTCGCCGAGTACACGACGTCGACCTGCTACCGCGACTGGAAGGACGACAACGCCCAGTTCCTGGCCGAACCGGCGGTGCGCAACCAGCTTGGCGTCAGCAGCGTGTTTCCGGCGACCACCAGCTGCGATCGCTCGCAACACCCAACCCAATCCTACGGCGATTGTCCGTTCCAGCTGCCGGGCCGCACCGCCGCCGACTGTTTCCCGGCCGCGGGCGGCGTCGCCATCGAGGACAATGGCACTTACGTGACGCTGACCACGCAATACGCCGCGGCCTGGTACCAGTACACCTCGCGCTTCGTGTTCTACGCCAACGGCGCGTTCGACGCCCAGTTCGGGTTCGGCAACAACAACGGCACCAACAACGGTACCACCCATTGGCATCACAATTACTGGCGCCTGGATTTCGACATCGACGGCGCCGACAACAACCAGTTGTCGATCAATGATGTCGTGCAGGGCACCGAGTTCACCTCGCTGAAAAACTCGACCGGCGGTCCCGGCGGCAGCGCACGCACCTATGAGGTCCGCAATACGCAGACCGGCCGTGGCTACCGCCTGACACCAGGGCGCAACGACTACACCACCCCGACCAACCAGTCCGGGCGCGGGTTTCACCTGGTCGACGTCATCGGAACCGCCTATGTCGCCAACGAGTACACCGATCGTGGCAATTCCAACAATCTGGGTGATTGCTCGATGTTGAGCGGCAACCTCGCCAACGGCCAGGACATCAGCGGCGGCGGCGCCGGAACCGACGTCGTGCTCTATTACCGCGTCGGTGTGCGCGACCAGACCGGCGTCGACTCGATGATCTGCAAGTCGGCCGGGCCAATCTTCACGCCGATCGGCAACTGGACCTCGATGTTCGCGAACGGCTTCGAGTAAACCCGTCGCCT
>JAIMJQ010000144.1 GCA_020693165.1 Xanthomonas sp.
CGCCCCGTGCCCCGTGCCCCGTGCCCCGTTTTTAGGCATTCTCGGCACCAGCGTCAACGCCGCCCTGACGGAGACCCCATGAGCCAGAAAAAGCGCACCTACGTCCTCGACACCAATGTGCTGATGCACGACCCGACGGCGGTGTTCCGGTTCGAAGAGCACGATGTCTACCTGCCGATGATGGTGCTGGAGGAACTGGATGCCGCCAAGAAGGGCACCTCGGAAGTCTCGCGCAACGTGCGCCAGGTCAGTCGATTCCTGAATGAATTGATCGAGAGTCACGGTAACGGTCAGCTCGACAAGGGCATCGCGCTGAAGCGTCCGGACGGGCTCGACCTCGGGCGGCACAAACCGCGCGGCCATCTGCGCTTCCAGATCACCGAGCCGAAGATCGATGGCCCCAGTTTCGGTACCGTGAAGCCCGACAATCAGATCCTGCACGCCGTCCTGCAGTTGCGCGAGGAGAAATCGCGCACCCAGGTAGTCCTGGTCACCAAAGACATCAACCTGCGCATCAAGGCGAAGATCCACGGCATTCCCGCCGAGGACTACGAGAACGATCGCGCGCTCGACGACCTGGCACTGCTGTACACCGGCGTCGATCTGCTCAAAGCGGAGTTCTGGAGCCGGCACCCGGAACTCGAATCGTGGTCGGAGCGCGGGCGCACCTATTATCGGGTCAAGATGAAGCGCGACGAACGCTGGCACCCGAACCAGTTCCTGCACTTCGGCGACGACAACCAGGTGGCGCTGCGCGTCATCAAGGCCGAGGGCGGGCGCGCGACGCTGCAGATCGTCGACGACTACCAGACCGTTCCGCATCGTGTCTGGGGCATCAGCGCACGCAATCGCGAGCAGAATTTCGCGCTCAACGTGTTGATGGATCCCGAGATCGATTTCGTCACGCTGCTCGGCACCGCCGGCACCGGCAAGACATTGCTGGCGCTGGCCGCCGGACTCGCCCAGACCATGGACCAGCAGCGTTACAAGGAGATCATCGTCACCCGCGCCACGGTGCCCGTCGGCGAGGATATCGGCTTCCTGCCGGGCACCGAGGAAGAGAAGATGACGCCCTGGATGGGCGCGCTCAACGACAACCTGGAAGTCCTTGCCAGTCCGCAGGATTCGAGCAACTGGGCTCGCCAGGCCACCAACGACCTGCTGTCCTCGAGGATCAAGGTGCGCTCGATGAGTTTCATGCGTGGCCGCACTTTCCTGTCGCGCTACGTGATCGTCGACGAGGCGCAGAACCTGACACCCAAACAGATGAAGACGCTGCTGACGCGCGCCGGCCCAGGCACCAAGATGGTCTGCCTCGGCAATGTCGAGCAGATCGACACGCCGTACCTGACCGAGACCACCTCGGGCCTGACTTTCGCGGTCGACCGCTTCCAGTTCTGGCCGCACAGCGCGCACATCACGCTGCGCCGCGGTGAGCGCTCGCGACTGGCCGATTTTGCGTCGGAAGTGCTTTAGCGCAGCGTGTTGGGCCCGCTGCGCTTGGCCCAACGGTCATGGCGCGTGCGCCACCCGGAATCATGATCGTAGGTCACGTAGGCCGATCTCGGCCTACGTGACATCGCCGACCTCGTGTCACGTAGCCCGCAACGCGGGCAACGTGACCTTCACGGCAACCTACGGTTCATGGCACGTGTGCAGTTTCGTACGAAACCGCATTCTTTCCATGAAACCATGTCGTAAGTCATTGATTCGTCATTGCGAGCGCAGCGAAGCAATCCATCGCATTTTCTTCGATACACCCAGAGCAGAGGCA
>JAIMJQ010000145.1 GCA_020693165.1 Xanthomonas sp.
AGGCGGTTTGGCAAACTCACCCGATGGGTGAAGCCAACGAACCGAAGAAGACCGTGCTGGCGCGGGCCGGCGAGGACGCCATGGCGGTGGACACGATGGGCGGCCGTGTGCACGTGCGCTGGGACGAAACTGCCCAGGCCACACCGCACGGACAGATCGTGTTCTTCGCCGAATTTCTGGCCACGGCCGGTGTGTTCGACCGTTGGGTGCAGGACTGTCCACTGCACTACAGCAGCCCCAACGCATCGCGACCGCGCGACGTGCTGGGCACGCTGATGCTGGGCATCCTGGCTGGCAGCAAGCGCTATGCGCATATTGCCGGCGTGCGTGGCGACGCGGTGGCGGCCAAGGCCCTGGGCCTGCGCGGCATGGTCAGCGAAGACTCGGTGCGCCGCGCGCTTGCGGCGATGGTGCCCGAGGCCAGCGAACCGTGGATGCGCAGCGCGCTGATGAGCAGCGTGCGCGAGGCCTTGGACCGGCCGTGGGTGCTGGACATGGACGCCACCATCAAGCCGCTGTATGGACGCCAGGAGGGTGCGGAGATTGGCTACAACCCGCACAAGCCGGGGCGTCCCAGCCATGTGCTGCACACCTTCTGGGTGGGCAACCTGCGACTGGTGCTCGACGCGGTGCTCAGTTCGGGCAAGCAGCACAGCTCGGGCCACGCCAAGGCCGCGATGGCGCGACTGCTCGATGAGCTGGGCGACAAGGCCCCGGCGCTGGTACGCGGCGACTGCGGCTACGGCAACGAAGACATCATCGACGTGTGTGAGCAGCGAGGCCTGCGCTACCTGCTGCGCCTGCGCAAGACGGCCAACGTCAAGCGACTGATCGAGCGCTTGTTCAGGCGCGAGGACTGGACGCGGGCCACCGAGGCCAGCCAGGGCTGGCAGGCCATCGAAGACGAGTTGCGTCTGAGCGGCTGGAGCAAAGCGCGGCGCGTCGTGGTGCTGCGCCGGCGCATCAAGCACGACATAGCCTTGACCGCCACAGGCGCGCGCAAGAAGCGCGGCCAGCACGAGGCCAACGAACAACTCGTCCTGGCGTTGCCGCACGATGAGGTGCAGGACAAGGCGCAGGTCTGGGAGTACACCGTGCTGGCCACCAATGCGGCGTACGACATTGCGGCCATCGGCCAGCTCTACCGAGACCGCTGCGACTGCGAGAACGGCTTCGACGAGCTGAAGAACCAATGGGGATGGGGCGGCTTCACGACGCAGGACATGCACCGCAGCCAGGTCACGGCGCGTGCGGTGGCGCTGGTCTACAACTGGTGGAGCTGGTACGTGCGGGCGGCCAACCCGCAGGCCCGGCGCGAGGCGCTGACGAGTCGGCCACTGCTGCTGGCAGCCGTGGGCCGCGCCACCAGCAGCGGCAACCAGACCACGCTGTACCTCACACCGATGCATGCCGAAGCGGGATTGATCAAGTCGATGATCGCCAATGTTCATGCGGCCATCCAGCACGTCAAAGCGGCTGCGGAGCAGTTGCCAAAGCTCGACCGCTGGCGGGTACTGCTGGCCTACATCTGCCAGCGCATCCTCGGCCAAATCGACCTGCAACCCCCGCTACCGTCACTC
>JAIMJQ010000114.1:0-2760 GCA_020693165.1 Xanthomonas sp.
TCCAGACTTGTCTGGACGGTTCTTGCTCCTGTGGGTCCAGACTTGTCTGGACGCTCTTCTTGCTCCTGTGGGTCCAGACTTGTCTGGACGCTTCTCCTGCGAGCAAGGTCAACAGCGTCCAGACAAGTCTGGACCCACCAAAGCAAGGGCAGCGCGCGCTCGCGCGCGTTCGCTCTCACAAGATGTACCGGCTCAAATCCTCGTTCTTCGCCAGCTCCGCCAGGTGCTCATCGACGAACGCGGCGTCGACGACGACCTCATCGCCAGCACGCTCGGACGCGTCGAAAGACAACGGTTCCAGCAGCCGTTCCAGCACCGTGTGCAAACGACGCGCACCAATGTTTTCCATGCGCTCGTTGACGTGCGCGGCAATCTCGGCGAGGCGGCGGATGCCGTCGCGGGTGAACTCCAGCTTGAGTCCCTCGGTCGCCATCAGCGCGGCGTACTGGCGCGTCAGCGCGTTGGCCGGTTCCGACAGGATGCGCTCGAAGTCGTCGACGCTGAGGGCGGAAAGCTCGACGCGGATCGGGAAGCGCCCTTGCAACTCAGGAATAAGATCCGACGGCTTGGCCATGTGAAAGGCGCCGGACGCGATGAACAGGATGTGGTCGGTCTTCACCGGGCCATATTTGGTCGACACGGTCGAACCCTCGACCAGCGGCAACAGATCGCGCTGCACGCCCTCGCGGCTGACGTCGGCGCCGGAGTACTCGCCGCGGCGGCAGACCTTGTCGATCTCGTCGATGAAGACGATGCCGTTCTGCTCGACGTTGCTTATCGCCAGCAGCTTGATTTCCTCGTCGTTGACCAGCTTGCCGGCCTCCTCGTCGATCAACAGCACGCGCGCCTTGCTGATCGGCACCTTGCGTTTGCTGGTGCGCTGGTTGGCCAGCCCCTGGAACAGACCCTTGAGCTGGCTGGTCATCTCCTCCATGCCCGGCGGCGCGGCGATCTCGACGCCGAGCTGTTGCGACAACTCGATCTCGATCTCGCGATCGTCGAGCTGACCCTCGCGCAGGCGCTGGCGCAGCTTGTTGCGGGTGTCATTGTCGCGATCGACCGACTCGCTCGGGCTGTGCTCGAAAGTGAGCCCGGTGCGGCGCGGAACCAGCGCGTCGAGAATGCGCTCCTCGGCGCGCTCTTCCGCTTGCGCTTGAACCTTGGCCGTCGCCTGCCCGCGGGTGAGCTTGACCGCGGCGTCAGCGAGGTCGCGGATGATCGCTTCGACATCCTTGCCGACGTAGCCAACCTCGGTGAACTTGGTCGCCTCGACCTTGACGAACGGCGCATTGGCCAGCCCCGCCAGGCGCCGCGCGATCTCGGTCTTGCCGACGCCGGTCGGGCCGATCATCAGGATGTTCTTCGGCATCACTTCTTCGCGCAAGGCCGGATCAAGCTGCATCCGGCGCCAGCGACTGCGCAGCGCAACCGCCACCGCGCGCTTGGCGGCCTGCTGGCCGATGATGTACTGGTCGAGGGCGGAGACGATGTCTTTAGGGGTCATTTGAGGGCTGGAAAATGGGAAAGGGAAAGGAGAAGGAAATGGGAAAAAGGGAGAGCGGACCTGCGACGGCTTGGGAATCTTCGCTTGTCGATGGCGGATCAGGCCGTTGATCAGCGCGATGCATTCGTGGGTTTGTTTACGCAGTTCCGTAAGTGTCAGGACACATGCCGAGATCCTGAGATAGCCACAGCTGGGTATCCAGCTCCATCAGCGATGCGCGTGCCAAGGTGCAGTACCTGGCCATCTCGGCGTTGCCGGCCCTGGCCGCACCTTCGGCCAGATTGGTTGGCGCACTTGCAGCTGCGCGACGCCTCTGAGAAGTGAGTCCAAATTGCTCGGAAGCGGGAAAGGCGACCGTCAGTCGATAGATCGCACCCACCAGACGCATCGCCGCCTTCCAGGCTTCAAGCTGGTAGTGCGCCGGCCGAAAGCACCGAGCGCTGCTGCTCTCCCCCTCCTCCTTTTTCCCTTTTCCTTTTTCCCCCTCCATCACAGTTCCTCGATGGTGAGGTTGTGATTCGTATACACACAGATATCCGCCGCGATATGCAGCGCCTTCTCGACGATTTCCCGGGCGCTCAGCTCGGTGTGGTCGATCAGCGCACGCGCGGCGGCCTGGGCGTAGTTGCCGCCGGAGCCAATCGTGATCAGGCCGTGTTCGGGTTCGAGCACGTCGCCGTTGCCAGTGATCAGCAGGCTGGCTTCCTTGTCGGCCACCGACAGCAACGCTTCCAGCCGCTGCAGACGGCGCTCGGTGCGCCAGTCCTTGGCCAGCTCCACCGCGGCGCGGGTCAGGTTGCCGCCGTGCTTTTCCAGCTTGGCGTCGAACAGTTCGAACAGCGTGAAGGCATCGGCGGTGGCACCAGCGAAGCCGGCCAGCACGTTGCCCTTGCCGAGCCGACGCACCTTGCGCGCATTGCCCTTGACCACGGTGTTGCCGAGCGAGACCTGACCGTCGCCACCCATGACAACCGCGGAGCCGCGACGGACGGTGATGATGGTGGTGCCGTGAAAAGGCTCGAGCATGGGGGCAATCCGCGGTAACTGGACGAATCGCAGTGATGGGGGCGGGATCGGAAAATGCAAATGCGGGGCGCGGGCTAGACTCGCACCTGGCGCTGCTCTGGTGGGTCCAGACTTGTCTGGACGCTCTGCGCCCAAGCGCGCAAAGAGCGGGAAGGCACGGGGCACGCGAGAGGCTCGCACCTGGCGCTGCTCTGGTGGGTCCAGACTTGTCTGGACGCAGTTCCCTCAAC
>JAIMJQ010000114.1:2792-7052 GCA_020693165.1 Xanthomonas sp.
CCCACAAAAGCCGGGAATCTGCCCGCCCGCAATCTGCCAGCCCGCAATCTTCCAGCCTGCATTCTGCCAGCCTGCAATCTGCCAGCCCGCAATCTGCCAGCCTGTCCCGTGCCCCGTGCCGCGTCCCCACCCCCCAAGGAAGCAAACAGCGTCCAGACAAGGCTGGATCCACAAAGGCTCGCAATCTGCCTGCCTTTGCCAGGATCGTGCCCAGTGCCGCTTGCCCCGCTTCCCCTAGACCGCCAACGCCGCTTCCAGCTCCGCAATCAGATCGCCGACATCCTCAACCCCCACCGACAGTCGCACCAGATTGTCGTGGATACCGAGCGCGGCGCGGCGTTCGACGGGGACCGAGGCGTGGGTCATGATCGCCGGATGGTTGACCAGGCTCTCGACGCCGCCGAGCGATTCGGCCAGCGCGAACAGATGGCAGCGCTCCATCATTTGCCGCGCCGCGGGCAGGCCGCCCTTGACGTAGATGCTGACGATGCCGCCGAAGCCGTGCATCTGCTTGGCCGCCAAAGCGTGCTGCGGGTGGCTTTGCAGGCCCGGATAGATCACCTTGTCGACGTTCGGATGCGCCTCCAGCCAGTGGGCGATCTGCAACGCGTTGCTGCAGGTGCGCTGCATGCGCAGATGCAGGGTCTTGATGCCGCGCAGCGCCAGAAAGCTGTCGAACGGGCCCTGGACGCCGCCGACCGAGTTCTGCAGGAAGGTCATCTGCTCCTGCAATCCCGCATCGTCGCCGACGACGATGACACCGCCGACCATGTCGGAATGGCCGTTCAAATACTTGGTGGCCGAGTGCATGACCATGTGCGCGCCATGTTCGAGCGGGCGCTGCACCATCGGCGAACAGAAGGTGTTGTCGACCACCAGGATCACGCCGCGGCTGCGCGCGAACTCACCGAGGCGCGTCAGGTCGACGATCTTCAGCATCGGGTTGGTGGGTGTTTCCGCCCAGATCAGCTTGGTATCAGGACGGATCGCCGCAGCCAGCGCGTCGAAATCGTTCAAGTTGACGAAACTGAAATCGAGCCCCGCCGAGCGCCTGCGCACGCGCTCGAACAAGCGGTAGGTGCCGCCATAGACATCGTCCATGCACACCACGTGGCTGCCCGAATCGAGCATGTCGAGCACGGTGCTGGTCGCCGCCAGACCCGAGGCGAACGCGTAACCGCGGGTGCCGCCTTCGAGATCGGCGATGCAGCGTTCCCAGGCAAAACGCGTCGGGTTGTGCGAGCGCGAGTACTCGTAACCCTGGTGCACGCCGGGGCTGGCTTGCACATAGGTACTGGTGGCGTAGATCGGCGTCATCACCGCGCCGGTGGACGGATCGGGCGATTGGCCGGCGTGGATCGCGCGGGTACCGAGGCCTTGCTTGGACATGATCGTGCAGCCGAAAACGAAGTGGCGCGAGGATAGGGCAGGAGCGACGTGCACGTCGCGGCCGGGGTTCTCCGGCACCCGGAGAAACAGCATTTGTCCGCAAAGAGCGCAAAGGAGAGCGAACAAAACGGAGGCTGGCCGGACGGGTTGAACCGGCCACGCGCCGCAACTCAAGAGGATGCTTTTCTTTGCGCCCCTTGCGGACAAAAAAGCTTTGTCGGCTGTTCGATCACAAGGTCGGAAATTCGCGCCGCGAAAACGCCACGCGTGCCGCCGGATCGGGATCGGGGATCTCGATCGCCTCGACCTTCTTCAACCGGTGCACCAGCCCGTTGCCATTGGCGATCTGGATCGCGAGGCCCGGCCTGGCGTTCAATTCGAGGATCAGCGGGCCGAGGTTCTTGTCGAGCACCAGGTCGACGCCGACGTAACCGAGGCCACTCATTTCGCTGGCGCGCGCGGCGATCAGCAGCAGTTCTTCCCAGCGCGGTATGGCCAGGCCAATGATCGAGTGCTCGGTGTCAGGGTGTTCCTTGACCGGCTCGTTGCCCCAGACGCCACGCCGGGTGATGCCGGTCGGGATGTCGATACCGACGCCGATGGCGCCCTGGTGCAGATTGGCCTTGCCATCGGACATGCGCGTCGGCAGGCGGATCATCGCCATCACCGGATAACCGCGGAACACGATCACGCGCACATCGGGCACGCCCTTGTAGCTGACGTGGTCGAAGATCGGGTCGAACTGCACGCAGTACTCGATCAGCACCGCGTCGGGCTGGCCGCCGAGGCTGAACAGCCCGGACAGCGTGTTCGACAGATGGTGCTCGAAGTCCTCCTGGTCCATCAGCTGGCCGTTGGAGCGCCGGTACTTGGCGCCGCGACGGCCGGTGATGACCAGGATGCCGTCGCCGCCGGATCCATGCGCCGGCTTGGCGACGAAGCTCTCGCGATCCTTGAGCTTGACGTGCAACTCCTCGATTTCATGTTCCTCGCGGACCACGGCATAGAGTTCAGGCACCGGCAGACCAGCCTCGATCGCGAGTTTCTTGGTCAGCACCTTGTCGTCGACGCGCGGATAGAACTTGCGCGGGTTGTAGCGCAACACGTAATCGGCGTTACGCTGGTTGATGCCGGCGAGGCCGATCTCGCGCAGGCGCTTGACGATGGTGAAGGGGTTCATGGTCACGGCGCGCCGGCTCCGCCATCCGGGTGCGCGGTGCCCTTCTTGATCGCCTCGTTGCGTTCACGCGCCAGCGCGCGGAAACGGAACAGTTCCAGCAGCCGGTAGCCGGAGTAGCGGCCGAGCAGCAGGGTGGCGCTGAGCAGCACCAGCAGCAGTTCCGGGAACACGAACACCAGGTGTTCCAGCGGCGCCCAGGTCATCACCAGGTAAGCCAGCGAAGCCACCACCAGCGTGCCTACGCCCTCCTTGATCGCGGTGCCGGGCCCGCGCTCGTCCCAGGCGATCGACATGCGCTCGATGGTCATGGTCATGATCACCATCGGGAACAGCGCAATCGACAGGCCGACCGGGATGTCGAGCTGGTGCGCCATGACGCTGACCAGGCTCATCAGCAGGATCACCAGGATCAGCACGCTGGTCAGCCGCGGCACCAGCAGCAATCGCAGGCGCTCCAGGTAGAAGCGCGCCAGCAGGCCGAGGCTGACCACCAGCGTGAACAGGATCACGCCGGAGACGATCTTGGTCTCGCGGAAGGCCAGCGCGATCAGCACCGGCATGAAGGTACCGAAGGTCTTGAAGCCGATCACGTTGCGCAGGATCAGCATGACGAAGGCGCCGATCGGCACCGTCAGCAAGATGCGGTAGACGCCCTGCATCTCGACCGGCAAGCCAAGCAACGAGTACTTGACCAGGTTCTCGCTGCGCACCTCGGTGCGCCGGGTGGCGATGGCCACCGCGTCGGCGAGGTTGCGTTGCACCGCGAACTCGACCTTGGGCCGTTTGTCGCTGTCGACGCTAAGCAGGTCGCGCGGGCTGCGCGTCCACAGGAAGAAGTTCTCCGGCAGGCCCTCTTCGGCCGTGGTGATGCTCATCACCACCCATTCGTTGCCGTTGTGGACCTGCAGGAACGGTTGCAACTGCTGGAAGGCCTTGGGCTCGCCGAGCGACATGCCGTGCAGCACACGCGCCGGAATGTTGCGGATGGCGAGCGCCCGGGCGATGAACTGGGCGCGGTCCTCGGCGCTGTAGAGGCCATCGAGCAGCACCCGCGCTTCATCGCGCGGTTGCTCGGCAATGAACTCACGCACGAACTCGCGGGTGAAGGTGACAATGTCCGCCGAGCGCGCCTTGACGTCCTCGAAGATGGTATCGATCGCGGCGGCCTGGACCTCGGTCAGTTCCGGCGGCGTGCGCAGCTTGGGCTCGCCGGTTTCCACGGCGACCGCGGTGTCGCGCACCACGTTGGCGCGGTAGTACAGCACCTGGCGACCGGAGGCGCGGCGCACCACC
The DNA here is from genome assembly GCA_020693165.1 of Xanthomonas sp. Lineage (GTDB taxonomy): Bacteria > Pseudomonadota > Gammaproteobacteria > Xanthomonadales > SZUA-5 > JADKFD01. The sequence goes on from JAIMJQ010000114.1 coordinate 6,655, forward strand.
CACTCGACCTGACGGCCTTCCTTGCCCTTGGTGACCTGCTCGCTGTAGCCGCGCGAGATCAGGCGCTCGTCGATCACCGTGAACCCGGGAATCGCGCCGGGACCGCGCGACGGCAGTTGCAGGCGCACCTTGTTCGGTCCGCCATTGCCCTGGAACTCGAGGCGCGCCTCGATCGACCAGACCTCGACCTCCTCGCGCGGACTCAACGGAAACTGCAGCACCTGCCACTTGTACCAGGCCCAGGACAGACCGATCGCGGACACGATCAGGGCCAGAAGGTAGAGCTGGGTTTTTTTCATGCGGATCGGCTTGAGCAAAAGGAACCCGGTCCCCCAAGACCGGGCAAGCGGCCAGTATAGGGAGAGTGGGGGCACTGGGCACTGGGCACTGGGCACTGG
>JAIMJQ010000115.1 GCA_020693165.1 Xanthomonas sp.
AAAGACTGCGCGGTGACCTTGAACCTTGGCATTGCGAGAGCAACCCGCTTCGGTTCGAAGCCGCACACGAACCATGAACCTTGTCATGGAGAGGAGCGCAGCGACGAAGCAATCCAGCGACGGTTCCCTTGACGCCGTCAAGTCGCTGGATTGCCGCGGCATGCGCCCGATATCGAGGGAAGATCAAGCCTTCTCGCCGCGCATGCCTCGCAATGACGAATCAATGACTTACGACATGGGTTCATGGAGCGTAGCGACGAAGCAAACGCTTCATCCGCGGAGCGCATCCAGAGACTTTGCCTCTGCTCTGGCTGTATCAAAGAAGAGGCGCTGGATTGCTTCGCTGCGCTCGCAATGACGAATCAATGACTTGCGGCATCGGCTTAAGGCGATCGCCTGATCCTCACGAGGTCGGTGGTCTGGCCAACCGAAATCGCCCCCAACTTGCTTCCTCGACGTCCGGAGGGCACACTTTGCAATCGTTGGGGGAATGCCCGCTTTAGTCGAAGAGAATGCTGACCGAGATTGTACCTCTCGTGGTGACAGCACTCGTGTCCGTGGTGATGCTGGTGATGCTGATCCGATCTGCCGGCCATCTGGACCTGGTGGATCATCCGCGTGGCCGCAAGGACCATGTGGCGCCGGTGCCGGTTGTGGGCGGCATCGCCATGCTCATCGGTGCGGCGGCGGGCCTGGCGGTTGCGGGATCCTTGTCTATCGAAGTCATCGGGCTGCTGGGTTGCGGTGCCTTGATGGTGATCGTCGGCGCGCTCGATGATCGTTTCGATCTCAACTGGCGCTGGCGGATCCTGGGCCAGATCGTCGCAGCGACCGTGCTGGCGGTGTTTGCCGAGGTCTGCCTTGAAAGCATCGGGTGGCTTGATTCGTCGACTGCGATGTCGCTCGGATGGGCCAGCATTCCGTTCACCGTGTTCGCCATTGTCGGGCTGATCAACGCGATCAACATGGTCGATGGCGTGGACGGCCTTGCCGGATCGTTGGTGCTCATCAGCCTGATGTTGATGGCGATAGTCTATCCCGGCGGATCGACCGACTTTGCGACGGTGCTCGCGGTTTCGGCTGTCGCTGTCGCGGCATTTCTGGTGTTCAACTGGCGCTGGCCCGGTCGGGCGCACGCGATGACCTTCATGGGCAACAGCGGTAGCGCGTTCCTCGGTCTTTTGCTTGCGTGGGCCGCAATCCAGCTGACGCACGACTCGGATCCGGGGGTGACCCCCGCGTTGGCGCCGTGGTTGGTCGCGCTGCCGATCATGGATTGCCTGGCGCTGATCGTGCGGCGCCTCAGTGAGCGGCGGTCGCCGTTCGACGCCGATCGCTGTCACTTCCACCATCTGCTGCTGGATCGTCGCTGGCCGGTGCCGACGGTGGCGGTGGCCGCCGCAGTCGTGCATGTCGTGCTGGCGCTGATCGGGCTTTCCCTTCATGCGGCGGGCGTGCCGGACCTGGGACTGATCGCCGCCTTCGTCGCCCTGACCGTCGTGCATTACTTCGTCAGTGGCCTGATTCGCGTCAATCGCAATGCCGACGAGATGCTGGCCGTGGTTGCGGTCGTTCCCCGGGATGGTGCGATGTAGGGGGATTGGTATCCGCGGGCCGCAGTCATGCTTCCTGATAGGCCACTTTCAGCCCCAGGTGCTGCCGGAAAGGTTGAAAATCGGCGTCGGAATGAAGCAGCGACATGTCGTTCTCGATGCAACGAGTGGCGATGATCGTGTCGATGGTCTTTCGAATCGTGATTCCCCTGCTGCGCAGATATTGATAGTTTCGAGATGCCTTGATGGCCAGATCATATCCAGCCAGCTCGATGTGTTCGAAGGCCCCGAAAACGCGCTTGACCAGTTGGAATTCCCTTTCGTCACGCACCCCTTGCAAGACCTCCGCCGCGATCAAGTCGCCGACCGCCATCAGCCGTCGACCCAAAAGCGAGTCGAGCAAGGCGACCTGGGGTGTGTCCGCCGCGCGGAAGTAGTCAATCCACACGCTGGAATCCACCAGGATCAACGGTCGGTCCTCATCTCGGACAGGTTTCCTTCCCAAGTGATCTTGCCCTTGAGCTCCCGCGCTGCCTCCTGCGCGCGCAGTTGCACCAATGTTCTGAGTCCGAGTTCCACCGCCTCGCGCTTGGTTTTGGCGCCAGTGGCTCGGAGGGCTTCCTTCATCAAAGTGTCATCGATTTCGATGTTGGTGCGCATGTTGTGTACCCCTGACTGTTTAGGTACACATGGTAGCACCAACTGCCAAGGGACCTTCGAACATGTTGTTGAACCTTGATTCCGTTCATGGTTCGACAGGCTCACCACGAACGGAATCAACACAAAGCCCGACGCGCGGAAGCGTGAGATCCGTCAATTTTACTGTTTCCCCTCGAATGGCCCCGTCTTTCCGGGGCCATTTTCGTTTCCGGCGCGCGTAGACTCCGGCCCCGATGATCCGTGTCCTTCCCGACCACCTGATCAACCAGATCGCTGCCGGCGAGGTGATCGAGCGTCCGGCGTCGGTGGTCAAGGAGCTGGTCGAGAACGCGCTGGACGCCGGCGCGCGGACGATCGAGGTCGATATCGAGGCGGGTGGCGCCAAGCTGATTCGCGTCAGTGATGATGGTGGCGGGATTGCGCCGGCGGAACTGCCGGTGGCGCTGCAGCGCCACGCGACCAGCAAGATCGCGTCGATGGACGATCTGGAGACGGTGTATTCGCTGGGATTCCGCGGCGAGGCGCTGCCGAGCATCGCGTCGGTATCGCGGCTGACGTTGGCCTCGCGCACGCTCGATCAGGCGCATGGCTATTGCGTGGATTCGTCGGCCGGGCAGATCTCCGATCCGCGCGCCGAGGCGATGCGGTCGGGCACCCGGGTGGAGGCCTGGGATCTGTTCTACAACGTGCCGGCGCGACGCAAGTTCCTGAAGGCCGAACGCACCGAGTTCGGGCATATCGAGGACTGGGTGCGCTCGCTGGCGCTGGCGCGGCCGCAGGTGGAGTTCCGGCTAAGCCACAACGGCAAGTCGCAGTTGCCGATTCGAGCCGCGGCGAGCGTGGACGCGATGCGCGCGCGACTGCGGTCGGTGCTTGGTCCCGAGTTCGCCGAGCGCGCGCTGGCGCTCGACGCCGAGGGCGGCGGCGCCCGGCTGCACGGTTGGGTGGGCCTGCCGACCGACGCGCGTTCGCAGGCGGACCAGCAGTACTTCTTCGTCAACGGTCGCCTCGTGCGCGACCGCTTGATCGCGCATGCGGTGCGCCAGGCGTATGCCGACGTGCTGTTCCACGGGCGCCACCCGTCCTTCGTGCTGTATCTGGACCTCGATCCGACGCGCGTCGACGTCAACGTCCATCCGGCCAAGCACGAGGTGCGTTTTCGCGAGGGTCGCATCGTCCACGACATGATCTACCGGACGCTGCATGAAGCGCTGGCGAGCACGCGCGCCGGCGGCATTGGCAGCGGGATTGCGGCGCAAACCGCGCCGGCTGGCGACTTGCCGGCGCCGTCGTCGGCGTTTGCATCGTCGCCGCCGCGCGGCTTCCAGCAGATGTCGATGCCGTATGCGCGCGCCGCCGAGCCGTTGGCGACCTACCGAGCGCTGTATGCAGCCGATTCCGAAATCGCCGGGTCGGCGTCGCCGCCGCAGGGCGAGGACGTGCCGCCGCTGGGGTTCGCGCTGGCGCAGCTGCATGGCATCTTCATCCTCGCCGAGAACGCCGCGGGACTGGTGCTGGTCGACATGCACGCGGCGCACGAGCGCATTACCTATGAGCGCCTGAAGCAGGCGCTGGCGGGAGCCGAAGTGCGCAGCCAGGCTTTGCTGGTGCCGCTGCAGATCGCGGTATCGCAGCGCGAGGCCGATCTTGCCGAGTCCGCCGACGCCCAGTTTGCCGCGCTCGGATTCGAGGTCGTGCGCTCGGGCCTCGAAACCATCAGCGTGCGCCGCGTGCCGACCGCGCTGGCCGACCTCAACATCGAAGCCCTGGTGCGCGACGTGCTCGCCGACCTGCGCCAGCACGGCAGCTCCACCCGCATCGAGGAAACCCGCAATGAACTGCTGTCGACACTCGCCTGCCACGCCTCGGTGCGCGCCAACCGGCGCCTGTCCGTGCCCGAAATGAACGCGCTGCTGCGCGACATGGAAGCCACCGAGCGCAGCGGCCAGTGCAACCACGGCCGCCCGACCTGGGTGCAGTTGGACAAGGCGGCGCTGGATCGCTTGTTTTTGAGGGGGCGGTGAGATGCGCTTCATGCACAGGCCGGGTACGCGCGTTCTTGCGATTTCCGCTTTGCGTTCCCGGAAATGCACACTGGCCATGAACCCCGTTCGGGCTGAGCAGAGCGTCCCGTGCTTTTTGGGACGCGCCGTCGAAGACCTGGCGGCGCATCGCAACTACTCGCCCTTCGACGCCGCGTCCCGGTGGAGCGTTGGGACGCTCTGCTCAGGGCGAACGCGTTCTCTTAGATTCCATGACCTACGATACAAGTTCACGGGAAGCGGAACTTGCTCCGCTGCTCTTCCGCTATCGTTTCCTCGAATGCGCATGCGTCGGCCGGGTACGCGCGTCCTTGCAAGTCACTGGTGTCCAATGGCGATTACGCGCGCCGCCCGGCGCTCTTGATCGTAAACGGCGAAAGGCCGCGGCCGCCGGCGCGATCAGCTGTTCTCGCCATGCCCGCCCCTGGGGCGCCGGAGCCGCGCTACGGCAGTTCCGGTTCCCGATGTGCCGGAAAGCGATCACCGTACTTGCTCAATTGCCCCTCTTTTTGATCGCACCCCCATGACCCAACCCGATCGACCGTCGCCAAATTCAACTCGTGGCCGCGTCTGGATCATCAATCAATGGCTGCCACCGGATCCGGCGCCGACGGCGGTGTTGTGTGGTGAACTGGTGGCGCTGTTGCAGGACATGCGCCGGCCACTCGTCCTGGTGAGCCGCGCACGCGGCGCCGATGGTCAATCGGCCACCGACGGGCCCGGACTGCGCCGCATCGTCATCGACCGCCTGGCGCATGGACCAACCGGAATCGCGTCCAAGCTGGCGTCATGGCCGACGTTCGCGTGGCGCACCTCGCGCGTGCTGCTCGACGAACTGAAGCCCGAGGACCTGGTGGTGGTGTGCAGCGATCCGCCGCTGTTCTATCCGCTGGCGATCCGCGCGGCGCGGCGGCGCGGCGCCCGCGTGATCCACTGGAGCCAGGACGTCTATCCCGACGTGGTCGAGCGACATCGACCGTTTCCCGGGCTCAAGGCGCTGCTGTCGCCGCTGCGGGCCTGGCGCAACGCCGCGGTCCGACACGCCGATCGCGTGGTCGCGATCAGTGCAGGCATGGCGGGTCTGATGCAGGCCGCCGGTGCCAGAACCGAGGTCATCCCCAACTGGGCACGCGATGACCGAATTTCGCCGCGCGAGCCCGGCTGCTCGGCGCTGCGGCGCGAACATTTCGCTGCCGACGATTTCGTCGTTGGGTATTCGGGAAATCTCGGCCGGGTGCATGAGTTCGATACGCTGGTCGCTGCGGCAAGAGTGCTGCGCGACGATCGCCGGATCAAGTTCCTGATTGTCGGAACCGGACCGCGTAAACCCGAACTGGAGGCTATGGTCGCGCAGGCCGGGCTGCAGAATTTCCGCTTCCTGCCGCTGCAGCCCGAGGCGCATCTGACCGACACGCTGGCCGCAGGCGACGTCCATTTCGTCAGCCTGCGCCCGGAGTTCGAGGCGTTGGTGCTGCCGAGCAAGCTCTACAGCATCGCCGCGGTGGGCCGGCCGGTAGTCTTTTGTGGCGACGTGAACGGCGAAACGGCCACGCTGGTGCGCGAGCATCGGTTCGGAGATGCGTGTCAGGCAGGTGATGGGCCAGGTTTGGCGAAGACCATCCGCGCGCTGGCAGGCAACCCAGTTCGCTGCAGCGAACTGGGCAATAACGCCCGCGAGATGATCAACAGCCATTACTCGCGTGCCGCTGCTTTGGCCAAGTGGAGGGCGTTGATCGAGGCGCTGGTGCCGCGGCATTCGTAGCTTGTAGTGGGTCCGGACTTGTCCGGGCGCTTTTCCAGCATCCAAAGGAGAGCGTCCAGACAAGTCTGGACCCACAAGATCACCAGCGGTCGCGTCACGGCGAGCGCGCGTCTACAACGGTGGTCATTTTGGCGGCACAATGCCGCAATGAGCACTGTCACCCAATTTGCCACCTACGACGACATCCTCGACGCGCCGGAACAGGTGGTCGCGGAGATCCTCGATGGCGCGCTGCACACCCATCCGCGGCCGGCGCCGCGGCATGCGCGCTCCACCAGTTCGTTGGTGGGGTCGATGTACGACCCATTCGACCGCGGCCGGGGTGGTCCGGGTGGCTGGATCATCCTGATCGAGCCGGAACTGCATCTCGGGCGCGATGTCATCGTGCCCGATGTCGCCGGCTGGCGTCGCGAGCGGTTGCCGAAATTGCCGGAGACGGCGTGGTTCGAGCTGGCGCCGGACTGGGTCTGCGAAGTGCTGTCGCCGTCGACTGCACGCGTGGACCGCCAGATCAAGATGCGTATCTACGCGGCGAATGGCGTGCCGAATGTGTGGCTGGTCGATCCGCTGGCGCAGACGCTGGAGTCGTATCGACTGGAAAACGGTCGCTGGGTGCTGCTGGCGACGCATGGCGGCGACGAGACCGTCGCCATCGAGCCGTTCGAGGCGGTGCCGACGGCGCTGGCGGAGTTGTGGGCGGAGTAGGCGGTGTGCGGCGTGGAAGTGGGCCAGCGCGCTTCTGGTGGGTCCGGACTTGTCCGGACGCTTTTCCAGCATCCGGGGACAGCGTCCAGACAAGTCTGGACCCACAAGATCAAGAGCGTAAGTCATTGATCCGTCATTACGAGCGCAGCGAAGCAATCCAGTGGCACGTCTTGGTTTCCTGCGTCCTTGCGGTC
>JAIMJQ010000009.1:0-24810 GCA_020693165.1 Xanthomonas sp.
CTCCTCGCAATGACGAATCAATGACTTACGCCATGGGTTCATGGAAAGAAACGCCGGCGTGCAACCTGTCGCCGCAGGCCATGAATGGGCCGGAATATCGACAACGGGCAGTCGCGGGATTTCAGCCGACCACGCTGAGTGCCGCGTAACTCTTCTTCCCCTTGCGCAACAGCAGATAGCGGCCATACAGCAGATCGCCGCGGCCGATGCGTTGCTCGATGCCGCTGCTGCGCTGGTTGTTGACATAGACGCCGCCGGCTTCGAGGTCGCGACGCGCCTGGCCCTTGGACGGACACAGGCCGGCCGCTACCAGCAAGTCGATCAGCGCGGCGCCTTCGCCATCGAGGGTGGCTGCGTCGAGGGCGGCGTTGGGGATCTCGGCGATGAGGTCGCGGAATACCGCCTCCGGGGTGTCGCCGATCGTGCCACCGAACAGGATCTGGCTGGCCGCGATCGCCGCTTCGGTGGCGTCGGCGCCGTGCGCCAGCGTGGTCACCTCGCGGGCCAGCGCGCGATGCGCTTCGCGTGCGCCCGGATTGGCCGCATGCGCGGCTTCCAGCGCCTCGATCTCGGCACGCGTCAGGAAGGTGAACTTGCGCAGGTATTCGCCGACCTTGGCGTCTTCGGTGTTGACGAAGAACTGGTAGAAACGGTAGGGACTGGTGCGCTCCGGATCCAGCCACACGGCACCGGATTCGGTCTTGCCGAACTTGCTGCCGTCAGCCTTGGTGATCAGCGGGAAGGTCCAGCCCCACACCGGTACGCCGAGCTTGCGGCGCACGAAATCACAACCGGCAGTAATGTTTCCCCACTGGTCGGAACCGCCGATCTGCAACTCGCAGCCAAGCGCCTTGCGCAGATGGTAAAAGTCGTAGGCCTGCAGCAACTGGTAGCTGAACTCGGTATAGCTGATGCCGGCATCGCTGCCCATGCGCAGCTTCACCGAATCCTTCGCCAGCATCGCCGACAGCGGAAAATGCTTGCCGACGTCGCGCAGGAAATCGAGGAAGGACAGCGGCGCCGTCCAGTCGGCGTTGTCGACCAGGACGGCGGGGTTGTCGGCGCGGCCGAAGTCCAGCAGTCGCCCGAGCTGGTTCTTGATGCACGTGACGTTGTGCACCAACTGCTCGCGGGTCAGCAGATTGCGTTCGGCCGACTTGCCGGAAGGATCGCCGATCATTCCGGTGGCGCCGCCGGCGAGCGGAATCGGGCGGTGCCCAGCCAGCTGGAAGCGACGCAGGGTCAATTGCCCGACCAGATGCCCTACATGCAGCGAATCGCCGGTGGGGTCGAAACCGCAATAGAGCGCAATCGGGCCCTCGGCCAGGCGCTTGCGCAGGCCTTCGAGGTCGGTACAGTCGGCCAGCAGGCCGCGCCAGATCAAGTCGTCGATCAGGTCCATCGGATGAGTGCAGAGGTGGTTGAAGAGGGATCGGCAAGGCTACGCCAGCCGGCGCCGCGCCGCATATGCGACATTTCTGCTATCGGCGCCTGCGCCACGCCGTTGCTGCCGGGCCCGGCATGCCCTGCGCATCCACGACTCTTGTATCCTTGAGAACTTGGCGCGCCGATCGCGGTCTACGCTCCCGTGGCGCGGCGTGCGAGTCGGACAGAGCCGTCTCGCGCCAGATCACGGTCCTGTCGGTGGAGGTTCCACTGGCGCACTCAAGTTCCCGACGAGTCCCCTCATGCAGAAAACCTGGCTGGTCACTGGCGGCGCCGGTTTCATTGGCGCCAATTTCGTGCTCGCGGCGCTTGCCCGTGGTGGCGTGCGCATCGTCAACCTGGATGCGCTGACTTATGCCGGCAATCTGGAGTCGCTGGCTGCGTGGGCGAACTCCCCGGACCATGTGTTCGTGCGCGGCGACATTGGCGACCGCGAGCTGGTGGCGCGGCTGCTGGCCGAGCACCAGCCCGCAGCGATCGTCAATTTCGCGGCTGAATCGCATGTCGACCGTTCGATCGAGGGGCCGGCTGCGTTCGTCCACACCAACGTGGTCGGTACCCTGAACCTGCTCCAGTGCACGCTCGACTGGTGGCGCTCGCTCGCCGTGCCGGCGCGCGAGGACTTCCGTTTCCTGCACGTATCCACCGACGAAGTGTACGGCTCGCTCGGCGCCGAGGGTCGCTTCAGCGAGACCACGCCGTACGCGCCGAACTCGCCGTATTCGGCGTCCAAGGCGGCGTCCGACCATCTGGTGCGCGCCTGGCATCACACCTACGGCCTGCCGACGCTGACCACCAATTGCTCGAACAACTACGGCCCGCTGCAGTTTCCGGAAAAGCTGATCCCGCTGATGATCCAGAAGGCGCTGGAGGGTGCGCCGCTGCCGGTGTACGGCGACGGCCGCAACGTGCGCGACTGGCTGTATGTCGGCGACCATTGCGCGGCGATCCGCGCGGTGCTGGAAGGCGGCCGCGTCGGCGAGGTCTACAACATCGGCGGCGATGCCGAACGCGAGAACATCGAGGTGGTGACGCGCATCTGCGACCTGCTCGATGCGCGTCGTCCGCTCGCCGATGGTCGCTCGCGTCGCAGCCTGATCACGTTTGTCGCCGATCGGCCGGGACATGACCGGCGCTACGCGATTGATGCCGGCAAGATCCAGCGCGAACTCGGCTGGAAGCCGAGCGAGAGCTTCGAAAGCGGCATCGAGCGCACCATCGACTGGTATCTGGCGCACCAGGACTGGTGCGCGCATATCCGCGACGGCAGTTATCGCGGCGAACGACTTGGGCTCGTCGCATGAGCACGTCCAGCGAACGTTGCGGAATCATCCTCGCCGGTGGCGCCGGCACGCGGCTGCATCCGTTGACCATCGCGGTCAGCAAGCAACTGCTGCCGGTGTACGACAAACCGATGATCTATTACCCGCTGAGCGTGCTGATGCTGGCCGGCATCCGCCGCATCCTGGTGATCAACACGCCGCACGAGCAGGCACTGTTCCAGCGACTGCTGGGGAACGGCTCGCAATGGGGCCTGAATATCGAATACGCGGTGCAGGAGCAGCCGAATGGTCTCGCCGAGGCGTTCCTGATCGGCCGCCAGTTCATCGACGGACAGCCGTCCTGCCTGGTACTCGGCGACAACATCTTCTATGGGCAGGGGCTTTCGCAGATGCTCAGTCGTGCTGACGCGCGCACGCTCGGAGCCACGGTGTTCGGCTACTACGTGCGTGATCCCGAGCGCTACGGTGTGGCCGAGTTCGGGCCCGACGGCACCGTACTGTCGATTGAAGAGAAGCCGTCGCAGCCGAAGTCGAACTACGCGGTTACCGGCCTGTACTTCTACGACGGTCGCGCCAGCGACTTCGCCGCGGCGCTGAAGCCATCGCCGCGCGGGGAGCTGGAAATCACCGACCTCAACCGCTGCTATCTGACCGATGGCAGTTTGCACGTCGAGCGCATGGGGCGTGGCTACGCCTGGCTCGACACCGGCACCCACGATTCACTGATCCAGGCCGGCAATTTCATCCAGACCATCGAGGAGCGTCAGGGCCTGAAAATTGCCTGCCCGGAAGAAGTCGCTTTCGAACAGGGCTGGATCGATGCCGAACAGCTGCTGGCGCTGGCGGCGCCGTTGGCCAAAAGCGGTTACGGCGCCTATCTGCGCGGACTGGTGCGTGCATGAAGACACTGACGACAACGTTGCCCGGCGTGCTGGTGGTCGAGCCTGCGGTTTTCGGCGACGAGCGCGGCTTCTTCTTCGAGGCCTACAACCGTGAGCGTTTTGCGGCAGCCGGCCTGCCGACTGACTTTCCGCAGGCCAACACCTCGCGTTCCGCGCGTGCTGTGCTGCGTGGACTGCATCACCAGCGCCCGCGTCCGCAGGGCAAGCTGGTCTGGGTGGTCGAGGGCAGCGTGTTCGACGTTGCCGTCGACATTCGTCGTGGTTCGCCGCATTTCGGGCGCTGGTTCGGCACCGAACTCAGTGTGGCCAACCATCGGATGATGTATGTGCCGCCCGGTTTCGCGCATGGATTCCAGGTACTCAGCGAGCACGCCACCTTCTGCTACCTGTGCACCGAGCTGTACGACGGCGCCAGTGACCGCTCGATCGCCTGGAACGATCCCGACATCGGCGTCGAATGGCCGATCGCACAGCCACTGCTGTCGGCCAAGGACCGCGTCGCGTCGCGACTGGCCGAAATTGCCGCCGACCTGCTCCCGGAGTACTCGTGAACCCGGTCATTGCGAGGAGCGAAGCGACGAAGCAATCCAGCGACTTTCGCTTTCCCTTGGTTACTGTCAAAGCAGAGGCACTGGATTGCTTCGCTGCGCTCGCAATGACGGTTCTCCGGGGTCCTTCGAAGGGTCAGATGTGCTCCAACTTGATGCCAGGACACCATACGCAATGCGAATCCTGATCCTCGGCGCCGCCGGACAGGTCGGCTTCGAGCTGGCGCGCAGCCTTGCCGGGATCGGGCAGGTGCTGACGGCCGATCGTGTCGCCGATCCTGCCGCCGGCGTCGAACTCGCCATCGACATTGGCGATACGCCCGTGCTGGCACAGCGCATCCTCGAACTCGCGCCGGATGTGATCGTCAATGCTGCCGCCTACACCGCGGTCGATCTGGCAGAAGACGAGCCGGAACTGGCGGATCGCATCAATCATCTGGCGCTGGTCGCGCTTGGCGCTGCGGCCCGCCGTTGCGGCGCGCTGGTGCTGCATTACTCGACCGACTATGTGTTTGCCGGACAAGGCAGCGCGCCGTATCGGGAAGATCACCCGACCGCGCCGCAAAGCGTTTACGGGCGCAGCAAGCTCGCCGGGGAGCAGGCGCTGGCGCAGTCGGGATGCGCGTACCTGCTGCTGCGCACCGCCTGGGTGTATGCCGCGCGCGGCAAGAACTTCCTGCTGACGATGCTGCGCGCCGCCGCCCAGCGCGACGAACTGGCGGTGGTCGACGACCAGATCGGCTCGCCGACCACGGCGCGCTTCCTCGCCGACACCAGCGCCACGCTGATCCGCCAGTGGCTGGCTGCCGCCGCTGGGCAGCGTGCGCCGCTGGAAGGCACTGTCCATGCGGTCAGCGCCGGCGAGGTCAGCTGGTGCGGATTCGCGCGCCAGATCATCGCCAGGGCGCACGCCCTCGGGCTGCTGCCGCGGGCGACGCCGGTGCGCGCGATAGCCACCGGCGAATACCCGGCGAAAGCCCCGCGTCCTGCATACTCCGTCCTTGATACCACGCGCCTTGGCACCCAGTTCCAGGTCACGCCTGCGGATTGGCGCGTGGGACTGGAGCACACCCTTCTGGAACTTGCCGAGGCGCGCCGATCGCTGGCGAACGCCGGCTTCGAGGTCGAACGATGCTGATTCCCGTCATCCTGTCCGGCGGCGCCGGCACCCGCCTGTGGCCGGTGTCGCGACGCGCTTACCCGAAACCGTTCATGCAGATGGGCGATGGCGAGTCGTTGCTGAAGAAGACGCTGATGCGCGCGCAGGCGGTGGCGGTCGGCGGCGAGGTCATCACCGTGACTTCGCGTGACCATTTCTTCATCACCCGCGACGAATATCGCGGTCTGATCGCCGATGCCGATGCGCGCTTTCTGCTCGAACCGGTCGGCCGCAATACGGCGCCGGCGCTGGCGATGGCGGCGCTCGACATCGAGCGTCGCCATGGCCCGGATGCACAACTGCTGGTGTTGCCAGCCGATCACCTGATCCGCGACCTCGAGCGCTACGCCGATGCGGTGCGCAGCGCGCGTGCGCTCGCCGCCGACGGCTATCTTGTGACCTTCGGCATCGTCCCGAATCGCCCCGAAACCGGATTCGGCTACATCCGCGCCGGCGCGCCACTGGCGCACGGGCGGCAGATCGAGGCCTTCGTCGAAAAGCCGGATCTCGCCACCGCGCAGGCTTATGTCGCCAGCGGCGACTACGTCTGGAACTCGGGCATGTTCTGTTTTGCCGCCGGCGCCCTGCTCGAAAGCATGGCCGCGACCTGCCCGGCGTTGCTCGCCGCAGCGCGCGAGTGCTACGCCCGCGTGCGCCCGGAGACCCTGCCGATCGAGTTCGACCGCGACAGCTTTGCCGCACTGCCGGATATTTCGGTGGACTATGCGGTGATGGAGAAGGCGGCGCGCAGCGCCGTGGTGCCTGCCACTTTCGATTGGAACGATATCGGCTCCTGGCAGGCGATCAGCGACCTCGACCCCGGCGATGCCGATGGCAATCGCACCGTCGGGCCGACGGTGCTGGTCGACACCCGCAACTGCTATGTGCAATCCAAAGGGCGCCTGGTGGCTGCCGTCGGAGTCGACGATCTGGTCATCGTCGATACCGGCGATGCGGTGCTGGTGAGTACGCGCAACAAGGCGCAGGCGGTCAAGCAGGTGGTCGACGAGCTGCGCCTGCAGAATCATGAGCTGGCGAATGTCCATTCGACCGTACACCGGCCGTGGGGCAGCTATTCGGTGATCGAGGATGCGGCCGACTGCAAGGTCAAGCGGCTCACCGTCAAGCCGGGCCATGTGCTGTCGCTGCAGAAGCACCATCGGCGCAGCGAGCACTGGACGGTCGTCTCCGGCAACGCCAAGGTACGCGTCGGCGACCGCGAGTTGCTGTTGCGAAGCAACGAGTCGATCCATATTCCGGTGGAGACTCTGCACCGGCTGGAGAATGCGACCGACGAGGACCTGCACCTGATCGAAGTGCAGTGCGGGGATTATTTCGGTGAAGACGATATCGTGCGTTACGAGGACCGCTACGGCAGAGTCCGCGTGGAAGCGACCTAGGACGAAGGGGTTATGCAGGACTTGACCAACGGTCATGTAGACTGTGTTAGTCATTTACAGTTAGAAGCGCGCAAAGCGACGGGAGCCAACAGGAATGCGTATCGATCTGCTCGAAGATGATCCAGATCAGGCTGAAATGATCAGCCATTGGTTGACCGAGGAAGGCCATGACGTCCGCTGGTATCGATCCGGGGGCGATTTGACCCGGGCGCTGCACCGCGACGTGCCCGATGTCTTGTTGCTCGACTGGGTCTTGCCTGAATCCAGTGGCATGGATGTGTTGACCTGGGTGCGCCAGAGTTTCCTCGGACGCATTCCGGTGGTCTTCATCACCGCCCAGGATTCGGAAGAGCACGTGGTCGCCGCGCTGCAGGCGGGAGCCGACGATTATCTGGTCAAGCCGCCACGCCGCCGCGAACTGCTCGCACGCGTGCAGGCGGTCGGGCGTCGCGCCGGCGCCATCCAGCCCGCCGAAGTGCTGCAGGGCACCGATCCGTACCTCGTCGACGTCGGCCACCGCGTCATCAGCCTGCGCGGGAAGCCGGTGGAACTGACCAGCAAGGAATTCGACCTGGCCGCCTACATGTTCGCCAATGCCGGCCGCCTGGTGAAGCGTGGTGTGTTGCTGGAGCGCGTCTGGGGTCGCAGCCAGACCATCACCACGCGTACGGTCGATGCGCACATCAGCCGTATCCGGAAAAAGCTGGAGATCGACGAGAGCAACGGTTGGCGGCTGATTTCGGTCTACCAGCACGGCTATCGCCTGGAGCGGGCGGCCTGACGGTCGCCAAACATCGGAAGGGAAGGGCGCCATGATCAACGAAGTGATTCCCGAGGCGTTGCGTCGTCGCTATATCGACAGCTTTCCGGACAAGCGGGCGGCGCTCGAAGCCGCTTCTGCCGATCTGGACAACCAGGGTGCCGAATCGCAGCAGACGCTGCGCCAGCTTGCGCACAAGCTGGCCGGTTCGGCAGGCATGTACGGATTCGACGACATCGGGCAACTGGCGCGCGAGGTTGTGCACGCGATCGACGCCGGTGCCGGCGCGTCGATCGTCAGCGGCCTGTCGCGCGATCTGGCGTCGCGCCTCGTCAGCGCCAGCGCTTCGGCAGAGCACTAGCCTGGTGCTTCGCAATCAATCGAACTTGTCCGCGGCGTCTTTGCGCGCCTGGCGGCGTTGTTCCTCCTCGCGCCTTGCCAGTCGCGCAAATCCACTCGCGGATAGTGTCGGCTGATTGCGGAGCACCACACTAGTGTAGTGCGGCACAGGGAACTGCCATTGTTTCCGCGCCTTTTGACCCGAATGCGTCGTTGTTGGTCGTCGCCATGGAAGAGCTATGGCTTCTCCTCACGCCTGGCCTCGGGCCAAAATGCATCAGAAATGAGAGTCAGTTAGTTACGCCGCACCACGCTGGCGAATCTTTGCGGCGGCCCGCATCCGCAATCTGTTGGTGAGTGGTGAAAGGGACCGCGGTCAGTGCACTCTGTCACCAATTTCCCCGCTCGCCACCGGGTTACGGACAGGGATCCTTGTCCTTGTCGCACGCGGTTTTCGGCACCGCCGGAACGAACGCGACCGGTGCCGTCGGTGGCAGTTGCGCTTCCCACGAGGTGAGGCGCGGGCCGATCAGCGCGCCGATGTCGATCTGCGGAAACGAGGCATCGAAGTCTTCGGCACGCTCCATCTCCAGCACGCGTTCGCGGGCCAGTTCGAATGCGATCGGAATCGAGCTTGTGCGGTTCAGCGCCTCGACCAGGAATGCGCGACCGAAGTAGGTGAGTTCGGCGTCCGCCCCGCAGCCGAATGAGGGTCGATCGGCGCGCGCCGCAGTGATCGTCATGCTCATCGGCGTCGCCAGCGCCTCGATGAAGCCACCGGAGTAGCAGGCTGACACGATCACCACGCGCCAGTCGATGGCGGCATCGTCGAGCGCCGAGCGCAGGTCGGTCGGCCCGATCCAATCCAGCGCCAGTGGCTGCAGATCAACCAACAACTGGTGGTCCTCGCTGCCATGCGTGGTCATGAACAGCACCAGCAGATCCTCGTCGCGGTTCATCTTCGCGCCGATGCCGGCGAGCGCCAGGCGCAGGTTGGTCAGGGTCGCCAGCGGCAGCTCGCCGGTTGTGTCCGGATGGTTCAGCAGTGCGAGAGTGCGTCCCTGCATGCCGAAGCGCTGCGCAAACAGCGTTTGCGCGTAATCGACCTCGTTGCGGAACACGTCCTCGTTGCCGTCGGCGCCAAACGCCAGCAGGTAAGCGTCGGTCACGCCCGGCGTGCCTGGCGCCAGTTGCGCGAGAGCCTGCTCGACCAGCGCCGGCTGGCGATACATCAGCGCCTCCGCACTGCCGTGCACCTGGCGCGCCGGCGTCTCGTCGGCGTCGTCGTAATCGTGATACCAGTAGCGCGCCGGATCGATCGCCAGGAACGGTGCGATGGTCAGCGCGGCGGCAAGTACCGCGGCGCTTGCCTGTCGCCACCAGCGCCATCCTGGCAACAGCGCCGCCAGCAGTCGCAGCAGGCCAAGCAGCCACCAGGCGGCCGTTGCCAGCAGCAAACCCCATTCGGTGCCGCCGTCGGGCAGTTCCCATCGCGCCAGCCCGAGTCGCACTGCCAGCATGAAAGCGCTGATCCACAGTCCCATCGCACTGGCAAGTACCGCCAGCGACCACGTCAGCACCCGTTGGCCCGACCATGCGCCGATGGCCGCGGCAGTGGCCAACAGCAGCAAGGCACCGAAGGCGTCTGCCTGCACGCCGTCGGCATAGAACGATGCCGGTTCAGCCCGTTGCAGGAAGTCGCGCATTATCGACAATCCGATGGTCGGCAGCAGCAGCCACCAGAAGTGCGCGGCTGGACGCACGCGCCAGGTGGCCGGCGGCTTGACCAGCAATGCCAACAGCAGGCCGGCCCCGAGCGTACGCAGCAAGCCCTTCATCGGACTGGCGCCTGTCGTTGCCGAATCGCGGACATCAGAATCCGAGCTGGTCGAAGCCGCTGATTGACGGGTGTTCCGGCGCCGGCGCGGCACCATCGCGCAGCACCTGCACCGTGCGCCAGCCGGCCGCGCTGGCGGCGTCGAGCTCGGCGCCGATGTCCGACAGGAACAGGATCTCGGCAGGTGCAATGCCGATTGCCGCGGCGATCTTGCGATACGACTCCGCTTCTCGCTTCGGTCCTGTCGTGGTGTCGAAATGGCCGCGGAAGCACGCCCGCAAGTCGCCCGCAGCGGTGTGTCCGAAGTACAGCTTCTGCGCCTGGATCGAGCCGGAGGAATACACGTAGAGCGGCAGCCCCTCGGCGTGCCAGCGTTGCAGTGCCGCAAGGGCATCCGGATAGACGTGGGCGCGGAACTCGCCGCTGGCGAACGCCTGTTCCCAGACCAGCCCTTGCAGCGCCTTCAACGCGGTGTGCTTGCGATCGGCGTCGATCCACAGCCACAGCGCCGCGATCACCGCCGGCAGGTTGTCCGGCGTGGTGTGGATCTCGCTGGCGATCATCGAAATCCACGGTGCCACCGTCGGATCATCGGCATGCGCGCGCAGGAACCCAGGCAGCGCCTCGCGCGAGTACGGGAACAGCACCTTCTGCACGAAGGCGATGTCGCTGGTCGTGCCTTCGATGTCGGTGACGATTGCGGCGGGGCGGGGGATCATGGCTTCGCCTTGTTGGGGCTGGGAACAGCGTTGGACGCAGAGGACGCAGAGGAGAAGCAGAGAGGACGCAGAGTGAATTCTGCCTGCACCTGAAGGCTACCCTGTCGCCGAAGCGTTGGACGCAGGGGAAAGCAGAGAGGGCGCAAATTGACACAGGTTTCGTCCGAATTCGGCGCGACAGCCGTGCGGCACGCGCGAAACCCATGCAACAGAAGTTTTCGCTGTCCTCCGCGTCCTCTCTGCTTCTCCTCTGCGTCCCAAGCTTCTCCCCGTGGCTCGCCTCAAGCAGCGGTGTCGAGCCGCGAAAACCGCGACGCGATCTGGTCGCCGGTGAAGTTGGCGACCCAGCCGGCCGGGTTGGTGAACACGCGGATGGCGACGAAGTGCGGCTCCGGGCCCATGTCGAACCAGTGGCGGGTGCCGGCGGGGACGCCGATCAGGTCGTCCTTCTCGCACAGAACCTCGAACACCTCGCTGCCCAGGTGCAGCGTGAACAGGCCGCGGCCGGCGACGAAGAAGCGCACCTCGTCCTCGGCGTGGGTGTGTTCGTTGAGGAACTTCTGGCGCAGCGCGGCCTTGTCCGGGTGATCGGGATTGAGGCTGATCACATCGACGGCCTGGTAATTGGCTTCGCCCATCAAGCGGTCGATGTCTGCCCGGTAGGCGGCGATAACCTTGTCCTGGGAATCGCCGGGCTGGATATCGGCGCCGGCCTGCCAGCGCTCGAAGCGCACGCCGGCTTTCGCCAGGTGCGCCTGGATCGCGGCGAAGTCGCTGCTGTCGAAGCGCGCTTGCGTGGGCTGGTCTTCGGCGTAGGTTCTCAGTCGCGTCATCGCTGCATCTTCCTCATTTCCAGTTCGCAGTTCAGCAGGAACTCGAAGGCATCGAGATGCCTGCGCGCTTCCAGCATATCGCGGCCCCAGGTGTAGATGCCGTGGCCGTCGATCAGGTAGCCATGGGTGTTCGGCTGCTGGTCGAGATGGACATCGATCAGCCGCGCCAGTTCAGTCATGTCCTGGCTGTTCGGAAATACCTGCACCTGCATCTGCGCATCGTGCGTGGTGTAGCCGGCGAAGGCTTTGAGCAGTTCATAGCCAGCCAGTGTCAGTTGCCCGGCCGGCGCCCACAGCCGACTGGCCAGGGTCTGCGCCAGCGAGTGCGTGTGCAGCACCGCACCGGCGCCGGGATAGCGGCGGTAGATCTGGCAGTGCAGCAGCGTTTCCGCGGATGGCCGCGCGTCGGTATCCACCGCGTGACCGGCGAGGTCGCAGACCATCACATCGGCCGGCGTCAGCTTGCCCTTGTCGCGGCCCGATACGGTCACCGCGATCCGCGATTCGGTCAGGCGCATCGAGAAATTGCTGCTGGTCGCGGGGGTCCAGCCGCGCGCGGCGAAGTCGCGGCCGGCATCGGCAATCGCCGTCGCGCACTCGGCAAACTGGGTCGGCTTGGAGTCTGTCATTCGGGCTTCCTGCAAACAAGAATGATTCGCGATTCTTCTGCGAACGTCTGCGAAATATAACCGACCATGCTGACATCTACGTCACTTGACCCGAGTCATGCTGGCGTTCAGGCGGTTCGTGCACAATCATCGCCAAGCGGCCACGGTGTGGACTTCGCAGCTGCGGCCGGCCACCCTGATCCCAACATAAGGATTTACTCATGTCGCAACAGAATTTCGATGCCACCCGCCGTCGTTTCTTCGGTCAAGTCGCCGTCGCCGGTGTTGGTGTGGCTGCGGGCGCGGCGCTGGGCCAGCAGGCTTTCGCGCAGGGTGCGCTGCCGGAACTCGGCGAAGCCGAGCCAACCGCTGCTGCGCTCGGCTACAAGGCCGACAGCACCAAGGTCGACGCTGCGAAATACCCGAACCACAAGCCGGAACAGAATTGCGCGGGCTGCAACCTGGTCCAGGGCAACGCCGGCGACAAGCTGCGTCCGTGCGCGATCTTCCCGGGCAAGTCGGTCAACGCCAACGGCTGGTGCGCTGCGTTCGTGCCGAAAGCCTGACCATCGGTTGTTTCCCCGGAAGAGCGTCCGGACCTTGTCCGGACGCTCTTGCTGCAGCCATCCCGCTCGGCGACAAGCGGGATGACCAACATGGGTTCCAGCCGGCATTGCCGGATAAACTCGGCGCCTGGAATCAAGCAACGGCGCCATGATCGAGTCCCTCCCCAGTCATCTGGCCATTCTCCTCGGCCTGCTCGGCGGCGTTCTGCTGACTCTGCTCGGCGTGCTGATCTGGGCGCCCCGTGCGCTGCGCGCGCGCTTCGACGCCGGTGCCGCCTCGCGCGACTCCGAAGTGGGCGCACTTGATCAGCGCACGTTGGAACTCGCATCGGCGATCGGTGACCGCGATGCCCAGCTCAGCCGCGAACGCGAACGCGCCCAGCGGCTCGAAGCGCAGTTGCATGTCCTGATGCGCGACAGTGGTGAACTGCGCGGTCGTCTCGCGCGACTCGACATTGCCGAGGCCGGCCTGCATCAGCGCGAACACGAATTGACCGAACTGCGCGCTCGCCACGCCGAATCGATGGCGCAGGTGCGTGCACTGGAAACGCGGCTGGCCGACGAGATCCGCAACGCCGAAGAGAAGCTCGCCTTCCTCGGCCAGGTGCGCGGCGAATTCAGCGACGCCTTCAAGGCACTGGCCGGCGAAGTGCTGGAGGACAAGAGCCAGCGCCTGATCGCCGAGAACTCGGTGCAGATCGGTGGGCTGCTGACGCCGGTGCGCGAGCAACTGAAGACCTTCCAGGATGCCGTGCAGCAAGCTTACGTGCAGGAAGCGAAGGAGCGCAGCCTGCTCGGTCGCGAGATCGATGCGCTCAAGGTGTTGAACCAGCAACTGAGTGGCGAAGCGCTGAATCTGACGCGTGCGCTGCGCGGCGACAGCCGCGTCCAGGGTGCCTGGGGCGAACTGGTGCTGTCGCGCCTGCTGGAAGCCTCGGGGCTGGCCGAAGGCCGCGAATACACGACACAAACGGTGCTTCGCGATGAGGGCGGCGGCCGTCCGCGCCCGGACGTCATCGTGCACCTGCCGCAGCAGCGCGACCTGGTCATCGACGCCAAGGTCTCGTTGACCGCTTACGAGCGCAGTTGCAGCGCGGTCACCGAGGGCGAGCGCGCGTTGGCGTTGGCCGAACACATTGGCTCGTTGCGGCGCCACGTCGACGGACTCGGCAAGCGCGATTACACCGCATTGCTCGAGGGCCGCGCGCTCGACTTCGTGCTGATGTTCGTGCCGGTGGAATCGGCCTTGATCGAAGCGGTGCGCAGCGACGTCGGCCTCTACGAGTACGCGCTGGCGCGCAACATCGCCATCGTCTCGCCGTCGACCTTGCTGGCGACGCTGCGCGCCGTCAGCCACCTGTGGAAGCAGGAACAGCGCAACCGCAATGCCCAGGAAATCGCCGCACGCGCCGGCAAGCTCTACGACAAGTTCGTCGGATTCGTCGGCGACCTCGACAGCGCCCGCCAGGCGCTGTCGAAGGCCCAGGGTGAACTCGACCAGGCCTACGCCAAACTGACCACCGGCAAGGGCAACCTGGTGCGCCAGACCGAACAACTGCGTGAACTCGGCGCGCGGCACCAGAAGACGCTGCCGATCGGGCTGGTGGGCGAGGGCGACGCGGACGAGCCGCAGTAGGAGCGACGCGCGCGTCGCGACCGCATTTGACTTGGTGGGTCAAGACTTGTCTGGACGCTCTTGACCTCAGCGCGGGAAGAGCGTCCAGACAAGTCTGGACCCACCAAGGCGGCAGGTCGCAACGTGCATGCTGCTTCTGCGGAACGTGATGTGTCGCAACCAGGACGACACCCACCCCTCGCGCGCTTGCGCGCGAGGGGGCGTGTTAGAATCGGCGGCTTGCCAAGCGGCTCCTGTGCGCGGCTGACCCCGGGTCGGTTCGCGGCTGGCAGGACAGGCAATCGCCGCTCATCACCGGAGTGTGTCCATGGCTGATCTGGCCAAAGAAATCCTGCGCGTCAACATCGAAGACGAGATGCGCCAGTCGTATCTCGATTACGCCATGAGCGTGATCGTCGGCCGCGCGCTGCCCGATGTGCGCGACGGCCTGAAGCCCGTGCACCGGCGCGTGCTCTTTGCGATGAAGGAACTCGGCAACGACTACAACAAGCCGTACAAGAAATCCGCGCGCGTGGTCGGTGATGTCATCGGCAAGTACCATCCGCACGGCGACACCGCGGTGTACGACACCATGGTGCGCATGGCGCAGCCGTTTTCGCTGCGCTACCTGCTGATCGACGGACAGGGCAACTTCGGTTCGGTCGATGGCGATCCGCCGGCCGCGATGCGTTACACCGAGGTGCGCCTGACGCGCCTGGCGCACGAACTGATGCGCGACATCGACAAGGACACCGTCGATTTCCAGCCGAACTACGACGACAAGGAATTCGAGCCGACGGTGCTGCCGACGGTGGTGCCGAACCTGCTGATCAACGGTTCGTCCGGTATCGCGGTGGGCATGGCGACCAATATCCCGCCGCACAACCTGCGCGAAGTCGTGAACGCGCTGATCGCGCTGATCGCCGATCCGGATCTCGGCATCGACGATCTGATGCAGTACATCTCGGGGCCGGATTTCCCGACTGCCGGTATCATCAACGGCTCCTATGGCATCCGCGAGGCCTATCGGACCGGTCGCGGTCGCATCCTGGTGCGCGGCAAGGCCGAGATCGAGACCGAGGGCAATCGCGAAGCGATCATCATCAGCGAACTGCCCTACCAGGTGAACAAGGCGCGGCTGGTCGAGAAGATCGCCGAACTGGTCAAGGCCAAGGAGCTCGACGGCATCTCGCCGGACGGCCTGCGCGACGAGTCCGACAAGGACGGCATGCGCGTGGTCATCGAGGTCAAGCGCGGCGAGAACGCCGAGGTGCTGCTGAACAAGCTGTACAAGCAGACCCAGCTGGAAACCGTGTTCGGCATCAACGTGGTCGCGCTGGTCGCCGGCCAGCCGCGCACGCTGAACCTCAAGGAAATCCTCGAAGCCTTCCTGCGCCACCGCCGTGAAGTGGTGACGCGCCGCACCATCTTCGATCTGCGCAAGGCGCGCTCGCGCGCCCATGTGCTGGAAGGCCTGACCGTCGCGCTGGCCAACATCGACGAGATGATCGAGCTGATCAAGACCAGCAAGGACGCCAACGAGGCGCGCCTGCGCATGCTCGACAAGCGCTGGGATCCGGGCCTGGTGCGCGCGCTGCTGGCCTCGGCCGGCGCCGATCGTTCGCGCCCGGAAGACCTGGCGCCGGAGGAGGGCCTTTTCGACGACGGCTATCAGCTCAGCGAGATCCAGGCCAAGGAAATCCTGGAAATGCGCCTGCAGCGCCTGACCGGCTTGGAGCAGGAGAAGCTGACCGACGAGTACCGCACCATCCTCGCCGCGATCGCCGAGTTGTTCCGCATCCTCGAAGAGCCGGGCCGGCTGATGGAAGTCATCGAAGGCGAGCTGGTCGCGATCCGCGACGAGTATGGCGACGAGCGCCGCACGCGCATCGAGCATTCGCAGTCCGACCTCGACATCCTCGACCTGATTCCGCCGGAAGACGTGGTGGTGACGCTGTCGCACGCCGGCTACATCAAGCGCCAGCCGCTGACCGTGTACCGCTCGCAGCGGCGCGGCGGGCGTGGCAAGTCGGCCACCGCACTGAAGGACGAGGATTTCATCGAGCGCCTGTGGATCGCCAACACCCACGACATGCTGCTGGCCTTCACCGGCCATGGCCGCGTGTTCAAGCTGCCGGTGTACCAGGTGCCCGAGGCCAGTGCCGGCTCGCGCGGGCGGCCGATCGTCAACATGCTGCCGCTGGAGGCTGGCGAAAAGATCCAGGCGGTGCTGCCGGTGGCGGCCTTCGTCGATGATCGCTATGTGTTCTTCGCCACCCGCCAGGGCGTGGTCAAGAAGACCCCGCTCAGCGACTTCGTCAACGTGCGCACCAACGGCATCCGCGCGGTCGAGCTCGACGACGGCGACGGCCTGGTGAATGTCGCGCTGACCGATGGCAGCCGCAACATCATGCTGTTCGGGAGCCACGGCAAAGCGGTGCGCTTCTCCGAAGACGAAGTGCGGGCGATGGGGCGCGGTGCGCGCGGTGTGCGCGGCATGCGCCTGCCCGAAGACGAGCCCGATGCGCGCGTCGTGGCGATGCTGATGGTCGATGGCGACGGCGATATCCTGACCGCCACCGCCCGTGGCTACGGCAAGCGCACCGCGGTCGCCGAGTTCCCGCAGAAGGGCCGCGGCATCCAGGGCGTGATCGCGATCCAGACCAGCGAGCGCAACGGCGAACTGGTCGGCGCGATCCAGTTGACCGACAAGCACGACGTCATGCTGATCTCCAACCAGGGCACGCTGGTACGCACGCGCGCCAGCGA
Organism: Xanthomonas sp.; assembly: GCA_020693165.1. Taxonomy (GTDB): domain Bacteria; phylum Pseudomonadota; class Gammaproteobacteria; order Xanthomonadales; family SZUA-5; genus JADKFD01. The sequence continues at coordinate 16,785 of JAIMJQ010000009.1, forward strand.
GATCTCGCAGGTCGGCCGCAACACCCAGGGCGTGACCCTGATCCGCTTGCCGGAGGACGAGCGGCTGGTCGGGCTGGAACGGCTGGATGCGTTGCCCGAGGAAGAGGGTGAGCGGGCGGAAGGTGAGCCGCCGGTGGTCGATCCGAGCGCCTGATCTGCTTCTGTGGGAGCGGGTTTACCCCGCGATCTTTTCGCTGGTCCGAGCAAAAGATCGCGGGATGAACCCGCTCCCACCAAAGCCAAGGCATCGCGGGGTGAACCCGCTCCCACCATAAGGCGGGCGCGACGTACGCCGCGCTCCTACGAGGCGGCTTTCGCGCGCTGGCGTGGTGCTGCTTTGGCTTTGGCCTTGGGCTTGGCAATCACTGGAGCCGCTGCTCCCGCCTTGCGCGCCCGCGGCTTGCGCACCGGCGCCGGCTTCTTCGATTCGCCGAGCAGCAATACTTCAAGCTCTTCCAGCGCCTTGCCGGTGTAAGTGGCGATGCGCTGCATATGCGGCAGGGTGTCACGGCAGCCAGTGAAACCGAACGCCAGCCAGCCGGCATAGCTCTGGCAGGTGATGTTGAGCGCCTGGCCGTGGGTGACCAGCGACACCGGATACGCCGCTTCCAGCCGTGCGCCGCGGTAGTAAAGCGGCTTGTCCGGACCGGGCACGTTGGAAATGGTGATGTTGAACATCGGTCGTGTGCGCCCGCCGACGCCGGTCAGCAGCGACAGCATGTACGGCGCCATCAGCAGCATCGTGTATTGCGTCATCGCGCGCCGCGGCAGGCTCTGCACGTGCGCCTTGGCGCGCCGCGTCGAAGCGGTGATCGCTTCCAGGCGTTCGAGCGGATCGTCGATGTCGGTGCCGAGCGTGGAGATGATGAAGGTGATCGCGTTGCCGGTGCCCTCGTCGTCTTTGGGCCTGACCGACACCGGGATACCCGCGGTCAGGGGCTTGTCGGGCAACTCGCCGATCTCGATCAGGAAGCGCCGCAGAGCGCCGCCACACAAAGCCAGCACTACATCATTCAACGTCGAGCCAGAGGCATCGGCGAGTGCTTTCAGCCGCGCCAGTTCGTAGCGCTGGGTAGCAAAGCGGCGCTGACCGTGAATGCGCCCGTTGATGATCGAAATCGGCGTGTCGAACGGAACCTGCAGCGTCTCTTCCTTGTTGCGCAGCGCGCCGATCATCGAGCCGAAGGCGCGCGCGATGTCCGGCAGCGAGCCGACCTGGCCCTTGACCATCTCGACCACGCTGCCGATCACCTCGGCCGGCGTCGGCGCCGGCTTGCGCGATCGCCTGGTCTTGCCTGCGGTCGTCCCCGCGGCCCAGAACGGCAACAACTTGCGGCTGGCTTTGGCATCCGGGCTCATCGCCTTTTCCAGCAGCTTGATGCCGCCGATGCCATCGATCAGCGAGTGGTGCATCTTCACGTACATCGCGAACTGATTGTCGGCGAGGCCCTCGATCAGCGCGCATTCCCAAGGCGGGCGCGAAAGGTCCAGCGGCTGGCTGTGCATCCGCGCGATCAACTGACCGAGTTCGCGCTCGCCGCCGGGCTTGGGCAAGGCTGAATGACGCACGTGGTGTTCGAGGTCGATGTCGGTCTCGTTCTCCCACACCGGCATCAAGCCTTTCAGGCTGGGCGCGCGCAGGCGCTGGTTCCACGGCGGCGAGAACTTGCGCGTGTGGCGGAATTCCATCATCAACTTGCGCAGGAAATCCGGCGGCGCGTCGGCCGGCAGCGAAAATCGCAGCAAACCACCGACGTGCATCGGCGTATCGCGCGATTCGACCATCAGCCAGGAGGCGTCGAGCGGATTCAAGGTCTTGGACATGGTTGCTTCCCGGTCAGGGCTCCGCCAGAGAACAGCAAGCATCCGGCAGCGGATCAGCGGAGTCCAGCGGCAGCAGCGCGCTTTTGTGGGTCCGGACCTTGTCCGGACGCTTCTGTCCCAGCGCGTGGGAAATCATCCGGACACGGTCCGGAGCCACCAAGGCCCGCGCCCTGCTTGCCTCAGATCACATCCCACGGATAGGCGCCGGTTTCCAGCATGAAGCCGGCCAGCTCATCGCGCTCGTCGTCCTCGTTGCGTGCCATCGAGCGCACCGTGCGCGCCATGCGGCGCTTCGCCTGTTGCGCGAAGATCGCAGCGATGGTGACCGCCTGCTGGCCATTCTTCGGATCCGACTTGCTCAAGGCGTCGGCGCGCGCCAGCGTGCACAGGCCGACGAACAGATCGATCGCGATCCCGGCCACGCGCTTCAGCTGGTATTGCTCGTCGGCGATCTTCTTGCCGTGCAGGCGCAACAGCGCATCGCCGGCCTTGGACAGCTCGACCACGTACTTTTCGTAGATCTCCGCCGCCTTGCGCAGGCGCGGATCGAGCTTCGACAGGATCTTGTCGGTGCCGAATCCGGTGCTCTGCCGCAGGCGCTTGCTGGCGTAACCGGAGAGCACGCCGAAACCCTTGATCGGGTTGTTGAAGATGTCGCCGACCGCGCTCTTCAGTTCGCCCAGCGAGGAACCCACATCCTTCAGGCCCGACAGCGCGATATACAGGCGCAGGATCTCGTTGGTACCCTCGAAGATCGACAGGATGCGGCTGTCGCGGGTGACTTGTTCGTACGGAAACTCCTTCATGAAGCCGTTGCCGGCCGCGATCTGCAGCGCCTCGTAGGCACAGCGCTGGATCGCTTCGCTGGCGAACACCTTGCTGATCGCCGCCTCGACCGAATAGTCGTCGCAGCCGGAATCGATGTAGTGCGCGACCATCCACACGGCGCTTTCGGAGGCGAAGCAGTCGATCGCCATCTGCGCGACCTTCTCGCGCACCAGGCCGAAGTCGGCGATCGGCTTGCCGAACTGCTTGCGGTCCTTGGCCTGGGCCGTGGCCAGCTGGATCAGCGTTTTCATGCCGCCGACGGCACCGCCGCCGAGGCCGGTGCGACCGTTGTTCAGGATGCCCATCGCCACCTTGAAGCCTTTACCCTCGCCACCAAGCACGTTCTCCGCCGGCACGATGACATCCTGGAAGGCAACCGTGGTGGTCGATGAGGCACGGATGCCCATCTTGTCTTCGTGCGGGCCGTGACTGACGCCCGGCCAACCGGCTTCGACGATGAACGCGGTCATCTTGCCTTCGGGCGAATCGGTCCTGGCGAACACGGTGTAGAGCTGGGCGATGCCGCCGTTGGTGATCCAGATCTTTTCGCCGTTGAGCACCCAGCTGCCGTCGGCATTCTTCTTCGCCGTGGTGCGGATCGCGGCGGCGTCGGAGCCGGCGCCGGACTCGGTCAGGCAGAAGGCGGCGATCATCTCGCCGGACGCCAGCTTCGGCAGGTAGCGCGCCTTCTGCTCGTCGTTGCCGCTGAGCAGGATGCCCTTCATGCCGATCGACGAGTGCGCGCCGATGGTCAGCGACACCGAGCTGTCATGGCGGCTGGTCTGCGACAGTACGCGCGCATAACCGGCATTGGAAAGGCCGAGCCCGCCATGTTCCTCGGGAATGATCAGCCCGAACAGACCCATGTCGCGCAGCGACTGGATGAACTCAGCCGGCTGGTGCGCTTCCTTGTCCCACTTCTTGAGGTCGGCGTGCTGCGGCGCCAGGAAGTCGTCGATGGAGTCGGTCATCATCCCCAGCAGTTCCCGATCACGCTCGCACATGGTCGGGTAGGGGAACAGGTTCTCTTCGAGGATTTCCCCGAAAAACAGGTTCTTGGCGGCGCTCTGCTCGGTGCGCAGGGCGGCTTCGACGGGGGTCACACGCTCGCTGGTTTCGCTCATGGCAGGGCTCCTTCGGGCCGCGGCTAATACCCCAAGTGTCAACTGCTTTTTGAGAGTGAGCAAGTAGCGTCAGTTCGAGCTGCCCAGTGAGCAACGCACAGGTCACAGGTTAGAGTTCATCGTGTTCTGTCCAGTCGCGTTGCGTTGCACATCTCTGGATGTTAGCGTCGGTCGCGTTACAAAACGTGGTTACGTGACTAACGGTAAATAAGAAGGAATCTTATTCCAATTAAAAGCCATGCTATAGCGATGCCGGTCTTCAGGTGCTTCGGGCTCACGTTATTGTCCTTGTCCGTGTTGGAATTGTCGGGTTGTAATGGGACTTGGTTTGTGACAGCCGGCTGTGAGGTGAATGGAGGCGGTGCATCATGCAAGGCGGAAGGGGGACTGCGGGGAAAGTTCATCGTCGAGCGAACCGCGTCTTCTGATTTCTCCAGTTTGTCGATGGATTTTTCGGGCTCAACCGTAGCCCTTCCCAGTTCTGGAAGCGTGACGATGAAGTTGCACGACGATTCCAATGGGATTACGCTGTCAAGCGGAGTATTCAGTTGGGTACGCTACGGCACAACCCTTTACCTATCGGATCCGGCATCAGTCAACGCGTGGGCTGCCCCCTTCGCGGAAGTTGCTGATAGGATCAGTTTTGAATTGGATGAGTTTTCGACGCCAGTCTCTCAAGGCGCCAATTCAATAGTGCTAAGCGTTAATGTCGAAGGCGTCCCCCACGCCAGCTCATCACAAACTTGGCTTGGGTCAGGTTGTCAGTACGCATGAAAAGTGACGGTTGTCGGGAAATGCGTATACAGGTGCATCGGTTCATCCGGCGCATCGGCGGACTCGTGTGCATAGCAACAGCGATGTGTGGCTGTGTCACTATGCCTCAAGAGTTGAAGGGGCGCGTCACGGAAGCATATGCAACTAATGTTACGTCGTTAGGTCCCCTGCGTCTGGTTGTCGTCGCCAGCTTTCTCGCTGGGCACGCACCGCCGCGGTCGATTATATTTCAGCGCTGCTCAGTGAACGGCGCAGCATCAGTCTACGTGCTCGGCACTGATTGTCGCCCCGAGGACACTGCACTGGCAGCCAAAATTGCCGAAATTCCCTCGGCGATGGGAAAGCAAATAGGTGGGCGTATTGACGTTCGCGGTTTGCGCGTCGTCAGGGTTGATGCGCAATATGGCGGTGTGAGACAGGAGCGTGCAGCGGCTCTGGGCTCCTTGCCGACCATGTCCTTCCTGCTTCGCAATCAAGCTGACCCTGCGGCAATGGCGACTGCCGCAATAGAGGTGGTGGCACACGAGCTCAGCCACGTTGTTCAGCATCAGCGCTTGTGGCGGGGTGATCTTGACGGACGGGAGCGATCGGCAGTATGGATCGGTCGCTGCACTGCGCTCGCACTCACCGGCACAGTAATCCAGCGGGCCGGCAAGGACATTCCGGAAACCTCGGCTAGAACGGATGTTGACAGTTCCTTGCGGATGTCAGCCGAGTCTGACAAGGAATGGGCTGCTTTCGACGGGCCGGCGGTATTCGGGTCGGGAGAGGAAATTGTGCAAGTCCGATTCGACGCCTGCACTCGGCGCGTGCGTGAATATTCGACTCCGATGTTGGAGGGGTTTAAAGCTGGCCCCTTGATCGCTCGTGATCTGGAGCCACGAAAAGTTGCAGGTTCCCGGTGAACGCGCTTCGCGCGTATAGCGGGCTATGAAAAGGTCAGCCAACCGCGGCGCACCAGATCGACCAGGGTCGCGCGTTCGGCGTCTGCCCATGCCGCCCACTGTGCGCCATCGATGGCCACCTCCAGCGCGGTGAGCCGGCGTGCCAGGGCGACGCTGGTGCGTACGCTGTCGCCGTCGCCATGCAGCAGCGCGGCATCGCCGTCGCGGCTGTAGTTGAGGCGCACGCTGGCGGCCGGCGACAGTGCATCGCCGCGTTCCAGGCGTTTTTCGATCTGGGCGACGCTGGTGCGCTTCGGTGCTGGCCGCTCGGCGGCGCGGTAGACCGACAGGAAGCGCCCGAACCAGTCGGCCATGGCGACGTCGTCGAGCGCCAGCGCCGCGTTCAGCGTGGCGCGCACGCGGCCGACGGCAGCGGCATCCACTTCCGCGGGCTCGCTGGCGACGGTCAGATCGGGGTCGGCATAGCGCAGCGCCTCGTCGAGTTCGAGCGCGTTCTGCGCTGCAAACGCCGCCAGCAACTCGCCGGCGCTGGGCGCGCGCATGCCGATCGACAGCGTCAGGCAGGCATCCTCGGCGACGCCGAAATGCGGCATGCCCGGCGGCAGGTACAGCATGTCGCCCGGCGCCAGCACCCAGTCGTGGCTGGCATCGAACTGCTTGAGCAGGCGGATCGGCGCGTCATCACGGAAATCCAGGCCCGGATTGCTGCGCGCGTCGATCTGCCAGCGCCGGTGGCCGAGTCCCTGCAGCAGGAACACGTCGTACTGATCGACATGTGCACCGACCGAGCCGCCCGGTACGGCATAGCTGACCATGACGTCATCAATGCGCCAGCGCGGCAGGAAGTCGACCAGTTCGAGCAGGCGGCGAACCTCCGGATCCCAGCGATCGACGTCCTGCACCAGCAGCGTCCAGTCGCGTTTGGGTAGCGAAGCAAAGCGTTGCTCGGCGAACGGGCCGGTTTCCAGGTGCCAGCGGTCGCGCTTGCGGTCGTGCCGCACCAGGCGTCCAAGCGTACCGTCGATGCAGGACAGTCCGGCGAGATCGTCGGGCGTCAACGGGCAGCGGAAGTCGCGAATGGCGGCGCGGATCAGCAGCGGGCGCTTCTGCCAGTAATCACGCAGGAAGCGCGCCGGCGTCATTCCCAGCGGCCGCGCGGCACTGCCGCGTACATCGATCGCCGGCGTCGCGGCGGCGCTCACGGGCGCCGCGCCAGTTGGCCGGCGAGGCCGACGTAGCGCGCTGGCGTCAGTTCCAGCAGGCGTTGTCGCGCATCCTCGGGCAAGTCCACCAAGCCCTCGACGAAGCTGCGCATGGCGTCGGCGTCGATCCGCGCACCGCGGGTCAGCGCCTTCAGGCGCTCGTAGGGTTCCGGCAGCCCGTAGCGGCGCATCACCGTCTGCACCGCCTCGGCCAGCACTTCCCACGCCTGGTCCAGTTCCTCGCTGATGCGCACCGGGTCGGTGCGCAGCTTGGTTAGTCCGCGTTCGAGCGAGCGCAGGCCGACCAGCAAGTAGCCGAAGGCGCTGCCGAGGCTGCGCAGCACGGTCGAATCGGTGAGGTCGCGCTGGAAGCGGCTGATTGGCAGCTTTTCGGAAAAGTGCCCGAACAGCGCATTGGCGAGTCCGAAGTTGCCTTCGGCATTCTCGAAGTCGATCGGATTGATCTTGTGCGGCATGGTCGACGAGCCGACCTCGCCGTCGACGCGTGCCTGCCTGAAATAGCCGAGCGAGACATAGCCCCAGATATCGCGGCACAGATCGATCAGCACGGTGCCGAGGCGCCGGCAGACATCGCCGAGTTCGGCCACGAAATCATGCGGTTCGATCTGCGTCGTGTGCTCGTTCCAGGTCAGGCCCAGCGATTCCACGAAGGCCCGCGCCAGCGCCGGCCAGTCGACTTCCGGATAGGCGACGATATGGGCGTTGTAGTTGCCGACCGCGCCATTGATCTTGCCGAGCAGCGGTTGCGCTTCCAGTTGCCGGAACTGGCGCTCGATGCGCGCGACGACGTTGCGGATTTCCTTGCCCAGCGTGGTTGGCGAGGCGGTCTGGCCATGCGTGCGCGATAGCATGGCGAGATCGGCGCCCTCGCTTGCAAGCTGCCTCAGCGCCACCAGCACCCGCGTCAGCGCAGCGACCAGCACACCTTCGCGCGCATCTTTCAGCATCAGCGCATAGGCGAGGTTGTTGATGTCCTCGCTGGTACAGGCAAAATGCACGAACTCGCTGATTCGCTGCAGTTCGGCGTGTTGCGCCAGTTGTCGCTTGATCCAGTACTCGACCGCCTTGACGTCGTGGTTGGTGGTGGCTTCGATGGCCTTGACCTCGGCGGCGGCGGCTTCGTCGAAGTTCGCTGCGATACCGCGCAGCACGCTGATGGCATCGGCGGACAACAGCGGCACCTCTGGAATTGCCGGCTCGGCGGCGAGCGCTTCCAGCCAGCGCAGTTCGACCAGAACCCGGCGCCGGATCAGTCCGTATTCGCTGAAGATCGGACGCAACGGCTCGATCTGGCGCTGGTAGCGGCCGTCGAGCGGCGAGAGAGCGGTGAGGGCAGTCATGGGGTGTG
>JAIMJQ010000009.1:24828-26064 GCA_020693165.1 Xanthomonas sp.
CAGAGGGCAGGATGATAAGTGCTGGCTGTTGGTGTTGGTGTTGGAAAAGCGGCTCTGAGGCTCCTTCCGGCACCAACACCAACAACCAGCACCCGCTTCACTGCACGCCCGGGAAACTGCTGACGTACTTGATGGTGAAGTCCGGGAACGAGTCGACAAACTGGATCTCGTAGTCGGGGAAGCTGTCGACCATCTGCCATTCGCCCGGGCCGTCGGGAAAGCTGTCGACGATCTTGACGTGAAGATCGGCGAACGAATCGACCACCTTGACCTTGTAGTCGGGGAAACTGTCGACCACCTTGAACTTCCCGTGCATGCGCGACAGGTCCGGCTTGTCCGCGTGCGCAAGGCGCCCTGCTGCCAGCGCCAGGGCAGCCAGTGCGGTTTGCGAAAGCCAAAGGCGACGCTCGTTCACGGACAATCTCCCAGCGGGGACAGACTGCACGGAAGCATGACGCAAGTGGCGCTTGCGTGCGCTGAAGCCCGGGTGTCTGCTTCGCTTCTGCACTCCACTCGGAACGATCCCTGATGTCGATAGCCCTCGGACTGACCCTGATGGCGATGGCGCTGCCCGCAGGCGCGGCAGTCGATGCGATCAGCGTCCAGTATCAAGGCGACAATGGTTCGTTGCCGCCACCTTACCGGCGCTCCACCGAAATCGTCGTCGACGCGGCCGGCCACGGCACGCTGACGCGCGTGCGTGGCTACGACCGCAACGATCCGGCGCAACGCTTCGAGCAGTTGTTCACGGTTTCGCCCGAGCAGCGTGAGGATTTTGCGCGTCGCCTCGACGAGCTTGGGTTGTGGACGACCCGATGGCGCGAACGCCAACGGGTGCCGGTCGGTGGGCCGCTGGTGCAGGTCAGCTTTCGGCGTGGCGAGCGGTCGGTGTCGCTGCCGGCTTTCCCGCTCGCGAGCCAGCAGGAGGCGGTCGACGCCCTGCGCGCTGAAGTGCTGGCGATGGTTCCGGAGGCCGCGGCCGCGGCGCGGCAGGCGTGGGAGCGGGGCCAGGGAGAGCCGGAGTAGTCGTGCTTGCCGGGCCTGGCATTTGTGGGTCCAGACTTGTCTGGACGCTTCCGGCTGGGGCTGGGGAAGAGCGTCCAGACAAGTCTGGACCCACAAGAGCCACGGCCGCACTGCCGCTGCTGTTGCTGCCAACACCCAACACCAACCCCAACCCCAACACCAACCCCAACCCCAACCCCAACCCCAACACCAACACCAACACCAACCCCA
>JAIMJQ010000009.1:26138-46622 GCA_020693165.1 Xanthomonas sp.
AACACCAACACCAACCCAAACACCAACACCAACACCAACAACCAGTTCCTACCGCTTCCCGCGCACCATCACATCCGAGGCCGACATCTTCATGTGGTACTGGAACCGGTCCGGCCGGTAGCAGCTGATCAGGTAATCGATCGGGCGGTTGCGCTGGTCGCTGGCGATGCGGATCACCTGCAGCAGCGGGTCGCCGACGCGCACCATCAGGCGCTGCGCCAACACGGTGTCGGCCGCGACAGCGGTGATCACCTGGTCGATTTCCTTGAGGTGAATGCCGAGCTGGCGGAACAGATCGAGCCGGCTGGCTGTCTTCAGGGCTTCGGTGTCCATCCCCGGTCCGATCGGAATCGTCCAACTGAGATAGTGCGCGAACGGCAGGCCGTCACTGAGGCGCAAACGTGTGGCGCGTTCGACCAGCAGGTCCGGCGCAATGCGCAGCGCGTCGACGACCTGCGGCGGCGCTGTGGCCTTGGAGTACTCGATCAGCCGTACCTGGGTTTCACGGCCCATGGATGCCAGACTTTCGAGCATGTTGTTGAGCGGCGCGCGCAGCACCCTGGGTTCGTACTTGTACGTCACGTGGGTGCCGCGCCCGCGCTGGCGCGAGACGAAACCCTCGGCTTCGAGATCGTCGAGTGCGCGTTTGACGGTGATCCGGGAGACGCTGAAGTAGGCAGCGATATCTTTCTCGGCCGGCAACAGCGCGCCCTGGCGCAGGTCGCCGCCTTCGATCTTGCGCTTCACCACCAGATACAACTGGTGGTACAACGGCGCCGGTTGATTGGGTCTCAGGTTGGCGCGGTCCTCGGCGTTGAACAGGCGCATCGGATTCCGTCCGCAGTCCGGCAATGACCTAAACACATACCATTATGGGTGCCGGCAGCGCCGGACTTCCAGCGAGGATTCATGACCAATCATCAACTTGCGAAATTCGACCGGGTTCGCGCACTGCGTTTCAATGCCGATGGATTCAGCTTGCTCGACCAGCGAGCGCTGCCGCTGGTCAGCAACTGGCTGCCGATGGCCAGCGCTGATGCCGTCGTCGATGCGATCCGCGCGCTGGTGGTGCGCGGCGCACCGGCGATCGGCATCGCCGCCGCTTACGGACTGGTGCTGGCGGCGCGCGAGCTTGCCAGGTTGCCGGCATCACAGAAGATCGCGGCCTTTGCAGCAGCCGCTGCGAAGCTGCGCGCGGCGCGCCCGACCGCGGTCAACCTGATGTGGGCGGTTGATCGCATGCTGGCGCGTTGCGGTGCCGATCCCGATCCGCAGGCAGTGCAGCGCGAGGCCGAACGCATCGATGCCGAAGACCTGGCGGCGAACTACCGGATGGCGTTGACCGGAGCCGAATACATCGAGGCCGGCAGCGGCGTGCTGACGCACTGCAATACCGGCTCGCTGGCGACCGCGGGACTCGGCACCGCGCTCGGCGTGATCCGCGCCGCCTACGCGCAAGGCAAGGTGGCGCAGGTCTATGCGGGCGAGACGCGGCCGTGGCTGCAGGGTGCGCGCCTGACGGTCTGGGAGTTGCTCGAAGACGGCATTCCCGCCTGTCTGATCGCCGATGGCGCTGGCGCGTACCTGATGTCGCTCGGGCGCGCGCGCTGGGTGATCGTCGGTGCCGACCGCATCTGCGCCAATGGCGATACTGCCAACAAGATCGGCACGCTGTCGCTGGCCGTCGCTGCGCGCCACTTCGGCGCGCGCACGATGGTGGTTGCGCCCACCTCGACGGTGGATTTCGACACCGCCGACGGCAGCGCCATCCACATCGAGGAACGCGATCCGCGCGAGCTGACCGAGTACGCCGGCGTGCGCGTGGCCGCGCCCGGCGTGCAGGCGTGGAATCCGGTGTTCGACGTCACCCCGGCGGCACTGATCGACGTCATCGTCACCGAGCGTGGGGCGGTTGAGCGACCGAATGCCGAGCGCATGCGGGCGCTGTTATAGATCGGCGATGGCCGGGTTCGGCGTGCCAACGGATCAGAGCTCGCCGATGCCTTCGAGCGAGCGGATGCGGCGCTGTTCGGCTTCGTCGAAATGGCGGATCAGGTACGCATCCAGCGCGGCTTGGCGCTCGCTGGCGTCGAGCGCTTGCAGGCGCGTGCGTTCGGCGCGGTAAGCGGCCACGCGCGCATCCCAGACGGCACGTTCGCGGTCGAGCAGTTCCATCCGGGCTGCCGCTTCCTCGCCGTAACGCTCGCTGCGCAGGCGATGACGCTCGTCGGAATCGCTGGCCAGGGTGTCGATGGCCTGGGCGTCGGCAAGGTCAGCCTCGATGCGTTGTTGTTCCAGCAAGGGTATCCGCACCGCATCTGGAAGCGCGGCGGTGATCTCACGCTGGCGGGCCGCGCGTTCCTCGCGGGACAACGCGCTGTCTTCGGCGAGTTCGCGACTGTCCAGCGTGTAGCGCTGGTAGGCCTCTTCGTCGTTGAAAAAGGCGCCCGCCATCTCGCTGCCCAGTTGCTGGCGACGCAGGTCCGACAGCATCGCCAGGCGCTCGCGCAGTGGCAGCGCCGACAGCCGTGCTGCGGCGAGGTCGACCTCCCGCAGGTAGCGCAGATAGCGCTCGAACACGTCCAGTGCCTGGCGCTTGCCTTCCGGCGTGGTGATCGCATCCAGGCGCGCGGCCAGCAGCGCGCGGATTTCGTCGATCGAGCGTTCGCCGATGCCGCTGAGGAAATGGTCGTAAAGGCGCCTCAGCGCGAGGTCGGGAACCAGGCGGCCGCTGGCGTCGAGGGTGACGCCGCCATCGCTTTCGGTGTCCTGCAGCGATGCGGGCAGGCTCGGAGCGCCCGGCGTGGCGGGTTCGCCGGGGCTGCGCGACGCGTCCGCCGCCGGCACGCCCGTGGTCGGCACGGCGGTGCTGGCAGGTGGACTGTTGACCGTTGCGGCCGGCGACATCGTTGCGCCCGACACCGGCGCATCGTCACCATCCTGCAGCAGCCAGCCGACAGCAATCAGCCCGATCACCACGATCGCCGTCAACGTCGGTAGGCGCCGCCGATTCATGGTCGTGCTCGATGAGGGCCGAAAAACCGAGCCCGGCGTTCGCCGGGCTCCATGAGTTCGATCAAAGGCCGGCGTTCTTCAGCCGATTCGCGTGCGCCCGATACACTGAAGCCGGGCTGGAAGCGAACAGGCCGCGCAGGCCGAGCACCTGATTGACCTCGTCGAGATGGTTCCAACCGTAGTTGTCGCGCAGCACCACGCCCCAATGGCTGGAACACTTGCCGACCAGGCCGTCGTTCTGTTCCCAGCCAAAGAACAGGCTGCCGGCGCCCATCAGCGGATCGGAGATGTCGAAGATGTTGGTCAACACGCTGGTGCCGCCCATCGAGTAATAGCGCACGTTGTTGACCACTGCAGCACCCTGACCGCAACTGCTGGTCGGGCGACCTTGCGGGTGGCGGTTGTTGAAGGTCGCCGCGCCGGCGGAGTTCAGCGAAGTCAGCGCGCCGAGGGCATTCTGCGGGTCGTCATCGCCGGACAGCAGTTCGATGAAGGCGCTTAGTGCGTTGACGAAACCGGCCAGCGTCGCCTCCAGCAGCGATCCCGGCGGCGCCGCGGTGCGCAGGCCGTCGGCGACTTTGCTGCCGGTGTGCGGGGCGCCGATGCTGGTCATCGACGCGACCAGATCCGGGCGCACTGACGCGACATAGCGGGTGGTCGGGCCACCGTGGCTATGTCCGACCAGATTGAACTTGGTGTAGCCGTAGGTCGCGCGCAACTGGTCGAGATAGCGGATCAACTGCTCGCCGCGCACCTCGGAAAAGTTGCTCGACGAGACATTGGCGATGTAGACCTTGGCGCCGCCGGAGCGCAGCTCGGAGGGCAACCCGTAGAAGTAATCGTAGATGCCGAGCAGGCTGTCGAAGCCAAGCAGGCCGTGCACCAGCACGATCGGATATTTCGTCTTCGTGTAAGTGCTTTGCGCGAACGCCGGCAATGACAACCCCAGCGTCACCAGAACCATTACCGCGCGGAACAGTGTGCGGACCATGAGCTTCCCCCCCAGTGAATATGGATGCACAGCGATGTGCAGACCTGCTCCCCAGCAGGCAGGCCCAAGACTATACGGTGGCGTATGGAGTGGCAATGGGTCAGCTTTGATTCATTTTTGTCAATTTGTGACGCGCAGGGGATTGCGCAGTCGCCGGCGCCGAATGGCGCTGGTGACTGCGGAATCCCCTACTGGACCTGAAAGTAGCGCAATCCGACCTCGGCCGAGTACAGGATGTCGGGCGGCAGGCAGCTGATCGCGAGTAGCCCCAGCAGGTAGTGCGATGCCAGGATCGGCAGCCAGGCGCGGTGGCGCCGGTACAGGGTGAGCCACCAACAGGCGCCCAGCATTGACAACAACATCAACGCAAAATTGGGCGCGTGCGCCAGCGCGAACAGCGCCGCGGTCATCCACAGCGCATGGTTCGGCGCAAGATCGCGCAGGCGCGGCCACAGGAATCCAAGCAGTACGGCTTGCTGCAGCGCGACAAAAGGCACGTAGACGCCGATGCGCTGGCTCCCCGGCAGCAGCCAGTGGCCAGCGAACCATGCCACTGCGAGCAACACGGACGCGCCGATCAGCGTGAACTTCAGGCTTGCCATCCATGCCGGAGGGGTGCCCGTCATCGAGCTGCCTTCGGCGCGGACGCCGGCGAACTGGAACGTCAGCGCCGCAGCTATCCAGGCCAGCGTCGTCGGCATCGGCTGCTCCGCCAGGCCGAGCCCGAGCGACAGCGCCAATAGCGGCAGATAGCCCACCGCGAGTTCGATCGCCGCCGCGCGCCGCACGCCGAACCGCCGGGCACGCCAGCGCACGAGGGCCGCCAGCAGCGCGTAGGCGCCGACCCAGCCCCCGCCTGGGGACCATCCCGATGGAGCCAGGTGTGATTGCGGCGGGGTCGCCGGCAACTCGCGCGCGGCCGGCCAGAACACGGCCTCGGCGTCGGTGGCACGAATCCGATCCCGCAGTGCCAGCGCTCGTTCGGGTGTATCGGTGCCGACGTCGAGCAGCACGCCGAGTCGCGACTGGTCGTGCTGGCGCAGCGGCAACGCCGCAGCCAGGCGCTCGCGTGCGCGGCCGGCGTCGATCCATTCGATCGCGATCGGCGCTTTCGCTTGCGGCCGCTCACTGGCCAGAAAGCGCACATGATCGAGGCCAAACTGCAGCCCCGGCGGGCCGGCGATATACAGGCGGAACTCGCCGACGCGACCGCTGGTCCCACCCCAGTTCTGGGCCGGTCCGCCGCCGTCATTGGGCACCCACGGCGCATCGGCGAGGCCGATTTCGAGGTCGTTCCAGCCGGTCTCCAGGCGGATATCGCGCTTCAGCTGCAGCAGCCGTCCCGGCTCGTCGAAGATCAGCGTCAGCGTCGCCGGCGCGCTGACTTCGACACGCGCGTGCAGGCGATCGAAGCGCGTCGCGTCGAGATGCAAGCCGCGCAGGTTGAGGCGCAGGTTGACGCCAGCCCCGGCGAGTCGCCCCCTGAGCACGCTGTCGGCCGATGCGAGGTCACCGAGTCCCTCGGCGCCGCCCGAGATCAAGTCCCGCGCTTGCTCGAACTCGAATCCAATGCGACTTTCGCCGCGCTGAACGCGCGCGAGATCGTGCAATCCCTGGTCGCGCAGGTGATGGTCGAGGGCAAGCTGCGCAATCGCCCATGCGACCAGCGCCGCCAGCAGCGCGGCCGCAAGCGTGCGCATCAGCCCGCCGGGAGGTCGTCGTGGATCTGGTCGGCACGTGCGGCGCAGATGAAGTCGTTCAGCGACAGGCCGCCGACATCATGCGTGTTGTAGCGGACGTTGCAGCGTCCGTAGCCGACTTCGAGGTCAGGATGATGGTCCTCGGCCTCCGCCATCGGCGTCAGCGCGTTGACAAAGGCGACCGCCGCGACGAAGTCCTTGAAGCGGAATAATCGGGTGATCGAGTGGCCGTCCGCTGCCAGCGACCACTGTGGCAGCTGCGCCAACAGCCGGTGCACCTCGGACTGCGGCAAGCGGTGGTGTTCGCCGCGGCGCGCAATGCAATGTTGTTCGGCGAGCTTGCTCATGGTCATTTCACTCGATCGGTTCAGGGCGCGGGTCGGGCGGTAATGTCATCATACCCACACCCAGGAAATGCACTCCAAAATGATCGAAATTGCCGACAGCGCCCGCGACTATTTCACCAAGCTCATCGCCCAGCAGGGCGTAGCCGACCTCGGCATCCGCCTGACCGCGGTCAAGCCGGGGACTCCGTCTGGCGATTGCCGGCTCGAGTTTTGCGACGCCAGTGAGGCGCGCGCGGATGATTTCGTGATCGATTGCGGTGTCTTTTCAATCTATGTCGACGCCGTCAGCGCGCCATGGCTGGACAGCGTCAGCATCAGCTACGAGCAGCTGCGCACTGGCGGACAGCTGACCATCCGCGCGCCCAAGCTCAAGGGCGCCGTTCCCGGCGCCGACTCCAGCCTGGTGGAACGCGTGCAGCATGTGCTGGAATCCGAGATCAACCCGGCGGTCGCCAGCCATGGTGGCCGCGTCAGCCTGGTCGAAATCAGCGCCGAGGGCGAGGTCGTGCTGCAGTTCGGCGGCGGCTGTCACGGCTGCAAACAGGTCGACGTGACGCTCAAGGACGGGGTCGAGAAAACCCTGCGCGAACGCATTCCCGAGATCGTCGCGGTGCGCGACAGCACCGATCATGCCAGCGGCACCAGTCCCTATTACAAGCGGGCTTGATCGCGCGCAAGGCTGCGCGCGGGGCCGCAGGCAATGATTCGCCGCGGCCGTCACAGGGGGCGGTCACAGGGGTGGCGATGTCAGATGTAGCCGAGTATCTCGCGGCGGCCGAAAGCGGGCGTGGTTCCGGAGCTTCGACCGAAGCCAACGGCAACGGTGCGCGACTGGTGGTTCTGACCGGCCTTGCCGATGTGCGGCGGTGGCTCGAAGTCGATCATGCGACGCCGCTTGAGTTCCTCAAGGACTTTCAGGTCATCAGTCTCGCCGAAGCGGCGAAGCTGAGCCGCGACGACCCCGAACTGGCGATCATAGCCGAGCGCGCGGCGCGCCTCGGGTTGCCGTTGCTGGAATGCGACGTGCTGGAAACCGATCCCAAGGTACGTGACCTGATACCGGCACCGATTTCGCGGCACCTCGGTGTCCTGCCGCTGGCGGCGAACGACAAGCTGGTGGCGGTGTTGATGAGTGACGCCGAGGCCTGCGGCCCAGTGGAATTCAGCGTGTTGCGCCGGGTGATTCCGATCCTGGCGCGGCCCAACCTGGTGCGCCAGGGGCTGTCCAACCAGTTCGACCGCACCGAAGACGAGGCGCTGATCCGGCGTCTCGGTCTGGATCCGCGGCTGACGCAGTCCGGCGAGGCGCTGCAGCACGAGGTTGAGCGACTGTCGACCGAACAACCGGTGGTCAAGATCGTCGCCGACATGATCGACTCGGCAATCCTCAAGCGTGCGTCCGACATCCATATTCGACCCGGCGCGCAGACCTTCGAGCTGCTCTATCGCATCGATGGCGATCTGGTTTCGGTGCGCCGCTTCCTGCGTGCGCTGTTGCCGGCCGTGGTCAGCCGCATCAAGGTGATCGGCGGCATGAATCTGGCCGAGCACCGGGTGCCGCAGGACGGTCGCGCCAGTGCCGTATGTGGCAACATGGAAGTCGATCTGCGCATCTCGGTGATCCCGACCATCCACGGCGAGGCGCTGGTCATCCGCATCCTGAATGCCGCCTTCGGATTGCGCAGCGTTGCCGAAATCGGCTTCGGCGCGCGCGATGAGCAGTTGTTCCGCGACGTGTTGATGCGCGGGCAGGGCATGCTGCTGGTGACCGGCCCGACCGGTTCCGGCAAGTCGACCACCCTTTACGCCGCGGTGCTCGAGTGCCGCAAGCAGAACGTCAACATCATCACCGTCGAGGATCCGGTCGAGGCCAAGATCGAGGACGTACTGCAGGTGCAGATCAACCGTGCCGCCGGGCTGACCTTCGGGCGCACGCTGCGCAATATCCTGCGCCACGATCCGGACGTGGTGATGGTCGGCGAAATTCGCGACCACGAAACCGCCGAGATTGCGGTCGAAAGTGCGCTGACCGGTCACCTGGTGTTTTCCACCCTGCACACCAACAACGCCGCAACCACGATCACCCGGCTGCTCGATCTCGGCGTACTGCCGTTCCTGCTGAAATCAACGCTGCTGGCGGTGCTCGCGCAACGCCTCGGGCGGCGCAACTGCAACTACTGCAAGGTGCCCGAACCGGTCGATCCGCATGTGCGCGAGGTGCTCGGCGTCGGTAACGACGAGGTGTTCTACATCGGCCAGGGTTGCCCCAAATGCGAGGGGCGCGGCGTCAAGGGCCGTATTGGCATCTATGAACTGCTGGAGATCACGCCGGAGGTGAGCAAGCTGATCGTGCCCGGCGCCGACGCCAATGCCATTCACGAACTCGCGGTGCAGCAAGGCATGATCTCGGTCACCCAGAACGCCATCGCGCTGGCGCGCGCCGGCGTCATCTCGTTGCACGAGGCGTTCCAGGTGCGGGTGGATTAGCCGTTCCGGGCGGGCGCCTGCGGCGGTTTCTCTCTCCCGAACATAACGTAAGCCATTGACGTTATTGGATTACAGTTTCATCACTCCGTTCACCCTGAGCAAAGCGTCCGACGCTTTGTCAGGACGCATAACCGATTGCCCTGAGCCTGTCGAAGGGCGAGGGGTGGCGCGCACCGTCACCCTTCGACGGCGCGTCCCGGTGAAGCTCTGGGACGCTCTGCTCAGGGCGAACGGTGGGGAAGTGAGCCAGTTCGATGCGCGAACAAGCGCACCGACAGGGGCGACCGGGACTCTGTCAGGGCTTGCGCGGCCGCGGATGCATGGATGCTTCGCAAAGGCATGCCGCGCGCATTGATCAGGGCTTGCGCGGCCGCGGATGCATGACCACGGGTGCCGCCGGCCACCATGGGTAGTAACCGAAGAACCCGTCCGAGTGCAGGTAGATGTAGTCGTAGTCGGGGCGTTCTGGCCACAGGAACAGGCTATCGATCCGAACCTGCGGCATCCGGTAGGTGTACTCGCCGATCTGTCGCTCGACCTCCGTCTCGACGGCGCCGGTCACGGTGATTTCGCGATCGCCGACGAACACGGCGGGATCCAGGAATCCGGGCTTGCAGGCACGGAATCGCCCGATATCCGCATCCAGGGCGAATGGCCTTGCGCTGCGGTCGAGCGGCATGCCGAGCACTTCCACGCAGGTCCGTTCGGGACCCGGCAGCACCTCGACGATGCGCCCGCCCCAGCGCACATGCTGTTCGATCGTCGCCTGACCGGGGTCGATTGGGGCGAACTCACCGCGCAGCGGCTCCGGAACCGTCACGCAGGCGGACAGCAGCCCGGTGCAAAGCACAACAAGAAACGTTGCAGGACGCTTCACGGCGCGCTCCTGATGATCGGACCCGGCGAAGTTAGCACATCGACTATTCAGGGAAGTTGAGCAACCAACCTGGGTGGCGTCAGCGCTGCCGCAACGCGCGGCGAAACTCTGCGAGAGCCTGCTGCAAGCGCACCTGGGAGTCCGCGTCTGCTACCCCGTAGCGGGCGGCCTCGTAAGCGCGCGTGAATGCCAGGATGGGCGTCGCCAACCGCGGCAATGCCGCGACTGCGCGGCGCGCAAGGTCGCTGGGGCCTTCGTTGGCAGCGGCAACCACGCCGCGTCGCCCGAGCTCCTTCAGAAAGCGCCGATACAGGCGCCGGGCCGCGTCTTCCGGTTCGCGCCGTTGCTGCAGATGGAACACCAGCGCTGTCAGCAGGCCGAGCACGACCATACCGGCGCCCATCCACGCGGCAACCTGCTTCCAGTCGCCGGGATTGACGCCGATGTCGGCAAAGAAGGCTTGCTGGCGCAGGCTGTCGAAACGCACGACGGCGTTGTTCCACCAGGCCTGCACGGCGTCGGCGCGCTCGCGCAAAGCGCGCAGCCATGGGTAATCGCCGTCGATACCCTGGCCGGGCAGACCCCCGGCATCAAGTTCGACGCGCTCCGGAGCGATGGCGGCCGTCGGATCGACGCGCACCCAACCCTGGCCGGGCACCAGCACTTCGGCCCAGGCGTGGGCATCGGAGTTGCGCACCAGCCAGTAGCCGCCGACGCGATTGAAGTCGCCGCCGAGGTAGCCGGTCACGACGCGCGCCGGCACGCCGGCGCTGCGCATCAGCACCACGAAAGCCGCGGCGTAGTGCTCGCAGAATCCGGATTGGGTTTCGAACAGGAACTCGTCGACGCGATGGGCGCCGACCAGCGGCGGCGGACTCAGTGAATAGCTGAAGTTCTCGGTGCGAATATGGGTGAGTGCGCGCTGCGCCAGCGCCATCGGATCGTCGCCGACTTCGCCAACCCAGCGCTGCGCCAGTGCCAGCGTGCGCGGATTGAGCGCCGCCGGCAGCGACAGGCCGATCGCGGTCTGCAGTCCCGGATAGGCCAGCACCGGCAGCGGCGCGTCGATGCGCGAGGCGGCTTCGAAGGCATACAGGCTGGCTACCGGCCGGTCGCGCGTGACCACGCCTTCGAGCGAACGGCTGCTGTCGGCAGGAAAGCCGGTGGCAAGATCGAGCGCATGCAGCCAGTTGCGGTCGGTGGGCTCCAGAATTACCCGATAACGCAAGTCGCTGCTGGCGCCTGACTGCGGGCCGCGCAAGCGCCCCTGGATGATCCCGGTGCTTGCCAGTCGTGGTGCGCTGCGCCAGGTGCGGCCGTCGAATTGCCACAGCACCGGTCCGCGCCAGTACATCGAGCTTCTTGCCGGCGTGGCGCCGAGGAAGGTCACGCGCATCACCGGTGTGTCGTCGCCGAGCAGTTCGGTGATGTCGCCTGGCGACATTTCCTCGGACAGACCGGTGCGTGACTCCCATTGATTCTCGCGCGTGCCCCAAAGCGGCTGGTTGAGGCGCGGCACCGACAGGAACAGGAACACCGTCAGCGGGATCACCACCGCCAGCATCAGCAGGAATTCCCGCCCGAGCGAGCCCAACTGGGCGGCCAGGCCGCCGCGTGTGCCCGGCGGTGCGCTGACCTCGTTCAGCGCCAGGAAGATCAGCAGCGTGGGAATCACCATGTACAGGGTGATCGCCAGGCCCTGGTTGAACAGGAACTGCACGCTGACCAAAAACAGTGCGACGGTCAGGATCAGGAGGCCGTCGCGGCGTCGTTCCGATTCGATCAGTTTCAGCGTCGACAAACCCACCAGCGCAGCGGTGCCGGCTTGGCGCGCGAACGGGTTGCCGAACTCGAACACTACCAGCGCCAGTACCGCGATCAGCAGCGGAAACTTGATCCAGCCCGGCCACGCGCGCGCATACGCGCGCCGCTGCAACCAGCGCGCCAGCACCACGCCGCACAGGGTGGCGCCGTACCAGGTCGGCAGCCATAGCAGATGTGCCAGCAGCGTGGCGACGAACGCCGCCAGCATCCACTCGAACTGGCGCGGGCTAAGAACCGGGGAGCGCATGCAGGGCGAGCGCCTTCAGGGCACGCAGTTTGTGGGCAAGCCCGAGGTCCGGGCCGAGTACCAGGCCCGGCAACTGCAGACGATAGCGAATGCCGGCACGTTCGGCCTCCAGTACCCAGCGGGTCAGTCGCGACAGCCGCTGCTCAAGGTTCAGGCCGACGATGCTGGACAGGTCGAAGACGGTCTCGCGGGCTTGCGGCGCTTCCAGCTGGCGCACCAGCAATTCGCCGGTGCGCGCGCTTGCTTTCCAGGCCACCAGTCGGGTCGGATCGCCGATCTGATATTCGCGCAAGGAGCGCAGGTCCTCATCGCCCGGATCAGCGCCACCGATCCGGCCCGGGTCCGGCGTTCGCGGCAGCGGCGCCGGCGGCGATTCCGGGCGCGGATAGACCAGCACCTTGACGTCCGAATGCAGATAGCTCCAGGCATGAAACAGCCCGAAAGGCCAGTTCGTCGAAATGCGCACCGGCGCAGGCGCGTACCAGCCGCGGTTGACGCTCGGCAGCACGAATTCGACCTGGGTGCTGCCGCCCGCGGCAATCTCGACATGCCGCTGCTCGCCATCCAGCCGCAAGCTGATGGCAAAGCGGGTGCGCAGATCCTCGCAGCGCAGGTGGAAGCTCAGATGCAGCGGATCGCCCGCATGCACCGGATCGGCGCTGACCTGGGTCAGGCTCAGGCGATCGAGGTTGCGGAAGGTTTGCAACATCGACACCGCGCCGAGGCTGACGGCAAGCAGGCCGAACAGCAGTGCACCGTTGTTGTTGTAGTTGAGCGCTCCGGCCAGGATCGCCAGCATCATCAACGCGAAAAAGAATCCGAACCCGCTGGGGACGATGTAGACGCGACGCTGGTTCAGCGTGATCGGCAGGCGCTCGTTGCGATCACGTCGCATCAGGTTCGGCAGGCGACGGTCCAGCGCTGCCCAGCCGCGCTCGCGCCAACTCGGTGGCGGGGTGGCATTGGCGGCTGCCGGCGCCATGGCACGATTGCTCAGGGAATGGCAACTTGCGCGAGCACGTCGCGCGCCACCGACGCGCCGTCGCCGCTGGCGTCGGCATTCAGCAACAGGCGGTGACGGGCCACCGCGACGAACACCGCCTGCAGGTCCTCCGGCAGCACGTGGGTGCGGCCGGCGAGTAGCGCGTGAGCGCGCGCCGCGCGCAGCAGCGCGATGCCGGCGCGTGGCGACAGGCCGATACGCACCCGGCGCTCGCCGCGCGTCGCTGCGATCAGTGCGTAGACGTAGTCAATCGCCGCCGGGCTGGCATGCAGTCCCTGTGCCGCATCGCGCAACTTGCCCAGCCGCTCGGCGCTGAGCAGCGGTTTGAGGTCGCCGATCAGCGCGCGGCGCTCGCGCGCTCCGAGCAACGCCTTCTCGGCGCGTTCGTCGGGATATCCGAGGTTCAGCGAAAACATGAAACGGTCGAGTTGCGACTCGGGCAGGGGAAAAGTGCCGCTCTGCTCCAGCGGATTCTGCGTCGCGACGACAATGAACGGATCCGGCAGCCGGTGACTGGCGCCGTCGACAGTCACCTGCTGCTCGGCCATCGCTTCCAGCAGGGCGCTCTGCAGCTTCGGCGTGCCGCGGTTGATCTCGTCGGCCAGCAGCATCTGCGCGAAGATCGGGCCAGGATGGAAATCGAAGCGCCGGGTTTGCGGGTCGAATACCGACACGCCGATCAGGTCGGCCGGCAACAGGTCGCTGGTGAACTGGACGCGGCCGAATTTCAGATCGAAGGTCGCCGCCAGCGCTTGCGCCAGCGTGGTCTTGCCGACGCCGGGAAGATCCTCCAGCAACAGGTGGCCGCCGGCAAGCAGACAAACCAGAGTCAGCCGAATTTCGTGGGTCTTGCCCAGCACCACCGAATTGATCTGCGCCTCGGCGGCGTGCAATGGCGCGATCAGCTCGCGGGCGTCGCTGGCGCTGGTTTCAGCAGTCATCGGTCACTCCCCGGGAGTCCGGTTTCAAGGCAGTTCGCAGCCGAACTGGCGCAGCATGTGGCATAAAACAATCAGCGGCAGTCCGATCAGCGCAGTTGGATCCTCGCTGTCGATGCGTTCGAACAGCGTGATGCCAAGCCCTTCGATCTTGAACCCGCCAGCGCAATCATGCGCGGGCTCGGCCACCACATATCGGGCGATTTCGGCCGTGGACAGGTCGCGCATACGACAGACCGTCAGATCGAGGTGGGCGCGGACCTCGCCAGTGGACGCATCGGCCACCACCAGTGCCGTGTGGAAGCGCAGTTCACGACCGCTGCCGGCCGCCAGCTGCTGCTGTTGCGCCGATGCACTGCCGGGCTTGCCGAGGATGGCGCCGTCGAGTTCGGCGACCTGGTCGGCGGCGATGATCACAGCGTGCGGGCGCACGCCCTCGACCGCCGCCGCCTTGGCGCGCGCCAGCCGCAGCGCCAACGCCGCGGGCGCCTCGCCAGCCAGGCGCGATTCATCGATGCCGGGCACCACGCATTCGACCGTCAGGCCAAGCCTGAGCAACTGCTCGCGTCGGTAACGCGATCCCGATGCCAGCACCAGCGTGGGTTGCGGCATGGCTTCAGTGCAGGGTGGTCGTGCGCGTGTCGCTGCCGCCGATGCCATAAGCACTGGCGATCAGCGCCGACACCGGGTGCGTTTCCGAAGATGCGGCGGCCAGCGCCTCGCCGGCGGCTTCGAGCTTGTCCATGTTTTCCGCCAGCGCCTTGCGCGAGCGCTCCAGATCGCCCTTGACGCCACGCAGGCGCGCCAGCGGTGCGTCGTCGCCATTATCGCGCAGCCACAGGCGCTGTTGCAGCAGGTCGCGCAGTGCTTTCTGCACCAGCGGGTCGAGCACCAGTGCCGCCAGTGCGTCGCGCGTCAGCGAACTCGGCAGCGTCGACACCCAGCGGTGCATCGTCTGCATGCGCTCGCGGCAGGCGTGCAACTCCACCTCCAGCGCATCGGCACTGTCCATGATCGAGCGCAGCATGTCCTGGCGCCGCCGCAACTGCAGCAGACGCCACAGCAACCCGATCACCACCAGCGAGGCCAGCGTCAGCGTTGCAATCAGTATCTTCAGCAGCATGGCGACCTCGCCTTTCTGACCCGGACGATTATGCAGCGTGCGGCGTCGAGGAAGGGTCTTCTGTGGGATGGGTCACACGGGCGGGAGTAGTTCGGCGCTGACCGGTCGCTTTCTCGCCGGTCAGAAGCGGGGCAGGGGGCAGGGGCCCCGACCTCGAGTCACCAGCAGACTGTGCGTCGAGGTTGGTTCTCTGCTCCTTGCATCGCGTTCCCGCCTCGTCAATTGAAATGGCTGCAGGCGTCGGCGGTAGTTTCTGTTTACGACAGGGTTCGACAGCGCGCCGAAGCAGGTCCCCTGCCCCTTGCCCCGCTTTTTCATTTCCGGCTTGAGCGAGGCCACCCCACGCCAACCTTAACTCCGCGCACCACCCCGATTGACAGCGCCGCCCGACCCGCCTACGATTCCGCGGCTATGCTTACGCCACTGCCCGAGCGGATCGAGGTCGAGCGCGCGGTCACGACCGGGCGCGTGTATGCAGGCGTCCTGCCGCTCGCCAGTTTGCCGCGTTTGAGCAGTTTGCTGGCCGATGCGCAGGGCGAGGTGCGTTACGAGTTGAAGTTCGGCCGCAATGCGATCGGACAGCGCAGTGTCTCGCTGCAGGCCGATGCGGCGCTGCCGCTGACCTGCCAGGCGACGCTGGATCGGTTCGAGTTCCCGGTGCGCATCGATACGCACCTGGGGTTCGTCAAGGACGAAGCGGACGACGCCGGGCTGCCGGAAGGATACGAGGCCGCGTTGACCGATGACGGTATGGTCGACCCGGCGGCGCTGATCGAAGACGAATTGATCCTGGCGATACCGGTGGTGCCACGCAAACCGGACGCCGTACTGAAACAACCGGCCGCCGAGCCGGAACAAGCAGCAGACGATGAGCGGCCCAATCCATTTGCCGCCCTCACGGCGCTGAAGCAGCAGTCGAACACGGACGATTGAAGTAGACAGGAGTGACACATGGCCGTTCAAAAAAGTCGCAAGACGCCTTCCACCCGCGGCATGCGCCGTTCCCACGACGCGCTGACCGCACCGACGGTGTCGACCGATCAGACCAGCGGTGAGACGCACCTGCGCCATCACATCACCAAGGACGGCTTCTATCGCGGTCGCAAGGTGATCGAGCGCAAGGCTGCCGTTGAAGTCGACACCATCGAAGGCTGAAACTTCGCCCTGGGCTTTCGGCCCCATTCCAGACGAGCGTAGTCAATCTGATGCCAGCACTCTCTGCCCGGATCATCGGGACCGGCAGCCATCTGCCGGACTTCGTGCTTACCAACGCCGAGTTGGAAAAGCGGGTGGAGACCAGCGACGAGTGGATACGCGAGCGTACGGGAATCGAGCAGCGTCATATCGCTGCTGAAGGCGAGTACACCAGCGACCTGGCCGTGGCTGCCGCCGAGAAAGCCATGGCGGTTGCGGGCGTGTCTGCGTCAGAACTCGATCTGATCATCGTCGGCACCACCACGCCCGACTTCATCTTCCCGAGTACTGCCTGTCTGGTCCAGAACCGTCTCGGTGCCAAAGACTGTCCGGCCTTCGATGTCAATGCAGCCTGCACCGGTTTTCTCTATGGGCTGTCGATCGCCGACAAGTTCATCAAGACGGGTGCAGCCCGCACTGCGTTGGTGATCGGTGCGGAAACGCTGTCGCGGATGCTCGACTGGAGCGATCGCGGTACCTGCGTGCTGTTCGGCGACGGCGCTGGCGCTGTGGTGCTGCGCGCGGACAACAAGCCGGGCGTGATCTCGACCCACATCCACGCCGATGGCCAGTACAAGGAACTTTTGCACAACCCGGTTGGGGTGTCGCGTGGCTTCAAGGACGAACCCAACCACGGCGTCCGGGTGCTGATGGCGGGCAACGAGGTGTTTCGGGTGGCCGTGCGCACGCTGTCGCGCATCGTCGACGAGACCCTGAATGCCAACAACCTGGCCAGGGACGCGATCGACTGGCTGGTGCCGCATCAGGCTAACCTGCGCATCATCACCGCGACCGCCAAGCACCTCGGCATGCCGATGGAGCGGGTCATCGTCACCGTCAACAAGCACGGCAACACTTCCTCCGGTTCGGTGCCGCTGGCGCTCGACCACGGTATCCGCTCAGGCCAGATCAAACCCGATCAGCTGCTGCTGCTGGAAGCCTTCGGCGGCGGGTTTACCTGGGGTTCGGCGCTGGTGCGCCTGTAGGTTGGCGGATAGGGATCATGCGCAACGATCTCGCAGTGCTGTTTCCAGGCCAGGGCTCGCAGTCGCTCGGCATGCTGTCGGCGCTGGCCGCCGCCCATCCGCTCGTGGGCGCGACCTTCGCCGAAGCCTCGCAGGCGATCGGTGTCGATCTTTGGGCGATGAGCCAGAACGGCCCCGAGGCCGAACTCAACCGCACCATCAATACCCAGCCGGCGCTGCTGGCGGCTGGTGTTGCGGTGTGGCGCGCGTGGCGCGCCGCCGGCGGAGCCGAACCGGCGACCATGGCCGGCCACAGTCTTGGTGAATACACCGCGCTGGTGTGTGCCGACGCGCTGTCGCTGGCCGATGCCACGCGCCTGGTGCGCGAGCGCGGTCGGTTGATGCAGGAAGCCGTGCCCGAGGGCGTCGGTGCGATGGCCGCGGTGCTCAACACCGATCTGGGTGCGCTCGCAGAGGTGTGCGCGGCGGTGTCGACCGATGCCGAGCCAGTGGTGCCGGCCAATCTGAATGCGCCGGGCCAGATCGTTCTCTCCGGTTCTGCGGTCGCCCTCGATCGTGCGCTGGCCGAGCTCGCCGGGCGCGGCGTCAAGCGCTCGATCCGTCTGCCGGTCAGCGTGCCGTCGCACTCGCCGCTGATGCGCGGAGCGGCCGAGCGCCTGGCCGACTATCTGGCGCAAGTGCCCATCACGGCGCCGCGCATTCCCGTGATCCACAACGCCGATGTCGTCGCCCATAGCGATCCGGACGCGATCCGCGCGGCGCTCGCTTTGCAGTTGCATGCGCCGGTACGCTGGATCGAGACCATCGAGAAGCTGGCTGCCGCCGGCACCACGCGTGCGCTCGAATGCGGCCCGGGCAAGGTGCTGGTCGGCATGGTCAGGCGCATCGCGCCGAGCGTCGAAGGGCAGGCGATCGGCGAGCCGGCGGGCTTCGATGCCGCGCTGGAAGGGCTGCGCGCATGATGGTGCTGCCAAGTTCGCACTTGTGCCCGCATCGAGCGGTCGGTGATCTTGCGGGCTGTTTTTTTGTCCGCAAAGAACGCAAAGAAAGCCAAGGCATCGTGAATTGTTCGGCAGTCGGGTTGCCCTGTGCCGCTGTTTCATTGGCTTTGCCTTCGTTTGCGTCCCTTGCGGATGAATTTTGCTATTTGGTTGCTTGCGACGAGTTCAGTGAGCGGAAGGGCAGGCGGTGTATTGGCGAAAGCGTGACTTGCGCTCAATGGAACGCCCATCATGTCTGAGACGTCCGTCAGTCCGGCGCTGGTCACCGGCGCCAGCCGCGGAATTGGCGCTGCGATTGCCGATGAACTGGCGGCCAGCGGCTTCTTCGTGGTCGGCACCGCCACCAGCGAAGCGGGCGCCGCAGCGATCAGCGAGCGCCTTGCCGGCAACGGCGTCGGTCGCTTGCTCGATGTCGCCGATGCCGCCGCGATCGATGCGCTGGTGGCGTCCATCGAGGCCGAGTTCGGGGCCGTCCGCGTGCTGGTCAACAACGCCGGTATCACCCGCGACCAGTTGCTGCTGCGTATGAAAGACGAGGATTTCACCAGCGTCATCAACACCAATCTGGCCTCGGTGTTCCGGCTGTCGAAGGCGGTCCTCAAGCGCATGCTGCGCGAGCGTCAGGGCCGCATCATCAGCATTGCCTCGGTGATCGGCGTGACCGGAAACGCCGGACAGGCCAACTACGCTGCGTCCAAGGCCGGCATCATCGGGTTCACCAAATCACTGGCGCGCGAGGTTGGCAGCCGCGGCATCACCGCCAATGTGGTAGCGCCGGGTTTCATCGATACCGACATGACCCGCGCATTACCCGAAGCGCAGCGGCAGGCTTTGCTCGCCGATGTGCCGCTGGGTCGCTTCGGCGCCGCCACCGACATTGCCAAGGCAGTTGCCTTCCTGGCGTCGCCGGCAGCGGCTTACATCACCGGCGAGACGCTACACGTCAACGGCGGCATGTACATGCCCTAGCGACACGCTGAACAAGTAGCCGGCAGCAGCACCTTTCACTATTATCTCACCCCCTCTTCGGCAGGAACCCACGAAACCATGAGCAGCATTGAAGATCGCGTGAAGAAGATCGTCATCGACCGTCTGGGCGTCAAGGAAGACGAAGTCAAGCCGAACTCCTCGTTCGTCGACGATCTCGGCGCCGACTCGCTGGACACCGTCGAACTGGTGATGGCGCTCGAGGAAGAGTTCGAGTGCGAGATCCCGGATGAGGAAGCCGAGAAAATCACCTCGGTGCAGCAGGCGATCGACTACATCAAGGCCAACGTCAAGGCCTGATCGGTCGGGTTCGCGCGCGGTGCGCGCGAACCCGAAGGAAAAAGGAAAATGGAAAAGGGAAAAGGGGAAAGGCCGCAAGGTCGACCCTGCCTCGAACTCCGCTGATCCTTTTTCCTTTCTCCCTTTCCCTTTTTCCCAGAGGCCTTATGCGCAGCGCTCGCCGCGTCGTGGTGACCGGGCTCGGCATTGTATCGCCGGTCGGCAGCGACATTTTCACCGCGTGGGATAACGTGGTCGCCGGTCGCAGCGGCATCGGCCCGATTACCCATTTCGATTGTTCCGCCTTCGCCACCCGGTTTGCCGGGCAGGTGCAGGGTTTCGACGTCAATGCCTGGATTGCGCCGAAGGATTCGCGGCGCATGGACCCGTTCATCCACTACGGCATTGCTGCAGGTACCCAGGCGGTGCGCGATGCCGGACTCGATCCGGTACCTGAATCGATGAAGTCGCGCTTTGGCGTGATGATGGCAGCCGGCATCGGCGGCATCTCGACCATCGAGAAGACCACGCTGACCTGGCATGAAGGCGGACCGCGCAAGATCTCGCCTTTCTTCGTGCCGGGAACCATCATCAACATGGTCGCAGGCCACCTCGGCATCCATTTCGGCGCCAGGGGTCCGAATCTGTCGATCGTCACTGCGTGCACCACCGGCACCCACAACATCGGCGTCGCAGCCCGTCTGATTGCGTACGGCGACGCCGACCTGATGCTGGCAGGCGGAACCGAGCACGCGACCACCCCGACCGCGATCGGTGGTTTCGTCCAGGCACGCGCGCTCAGCGAGCGCAACGACGATCCAACCGCGGCCAGTCGGCCGTGGGACCGCGATCGCGATGGCTTCGTGCTCAGCGACGGCGCCGGTGCGCTGGTTCTGGAAGAGTACGAACACGCCAAGGCGCGCGGCGCGCGCATCTATGCCGAGCTGATCGGCTTTGGCATGAGCGACGATGCCTACCACATGACGGCACCCCCGGAAGACGGCGCCGGTGCGGCGGCGTCGATGGCGGCGGCCCTGGCTGATGCCGAACTCAATGCCAGCGACGTGCACTACGTCAATGCGCATGCGACGTCGACTCCGCTCGGCGACCGCGGCGAGGCGCTGGCGATCAAGAACACCTTCGGCAGCGCCAGTTCGCGTTTGATGGTCAGTTCCACCAAATCGGTCACCGGCCACCTGCTCGGTGCCGCTGGCGCAGTAGAAGCGATCTTCTGCGTGCTCGCGTTGCGCGATCAGGTGGTCCCGGCGACCATCAATCTAGCCAATCCCGACGAGGGCATCGATCTCGACCTGGTGCCGAACACCTCGCGCCAGGCTGAGCTCGATGTGGTGATGTCGAACTCGTTCGGCTTTGGCGGCACCAACGGGACGCTGGTCTTCCGGCGGGTGTGATCGGCGCGCCTGGCTTTTGTGGGTCCAGACTTGTCTGGACGCTTCTGCCTGCAGATTTCTGGCTTTTGTGGGT